>JARPSM010000070.1 GCA_029782475.1 Nitrososphaerota archaeon | reverse complement strand
CTATTACATATTCTTTAAATTTAGAATATACTTTACGAATATTTGGTACGTGGCCAGTTTTTATTGTCAGATAATCTCTCATAAATCTATCAAAATATTGTGAGCCTTCAGAGTGTCCAAATGTATTTTCCATGGGATACCAATATTCATTGTAAACCTCTTCTTGTTTTTCTCTTTCAAGTCCAATCAGAATATAATTTCGTATCAAGTCTGCTTGAGATAATTCTAATCCTGTAGAGTTTAAGCTCTCAAAAATTAATTGTGGATTGTCATAGTTTCTATCAAGTGAAATATCAACAATTACAAGCTTTTGAATTCCATGATATAATGAATTCAAATCAATGTCTTTTTTTGCTATCTTGTTTTTAAAATATTCAAAATTATCTTTAATTTTCTTTGAATATTTTTCAGGTAATGGTTTTTCTTCTAGTATGCTAATTAGGGTGTCTTTGTCACTTTGTGTTAAAATTAATTTGTGTCTGTCTTCTCCTTTCTCTAAATCATTGAATAGGTAATAATTTCTAATTTGATTCTTTGTTATTTCTTTTATTTGATTATTTTCTAATGCAGCTCCTAGTGCTGCTAAAAGCAACGATAGAGTGGTTAGTCTTTGTTGTCCGTCAATTACTAAAACTTGTGGAACATTTGATATGTTACCAAGAACATTTTCAATGTACACTATCGAGCCAATAAAATGACTGGGAATTTTGTCATCTTGTGCTACTCTGATAATATCTTCCCATAACTGATCACATTGTATCTCAGTCCAATTATAGGTCCTCTGATAAATAGGGATAATGAATTGTTTTGGTACCTGTAAGAATTTAGTAAGTGGGGTTTCAGTTGCTTTCACTAGTTGTATCGTTATATTTGGAGAATTTAAAGTGATACTAGATGTCCAAGAATTTCTGGATGGAAATTCAAATGTAAAGGTCATATGGATGCCCACTGCAACACCTGAGGTCAGTGTGACAGAGGAGTATTGGCACCAGGCAAAGCGCGATGTCCTAGTGTCCGAATACATGCCACAGTTGGGGAGATGCGTATGGTACCATCAGAATATTTCAGGATGGCGCGTCTGGAACTTGATGTGATGAAGTTTATCAGTAAAGCCCGCTTACACTCAAGAACTTTTGATCGACAGTATACTAAAGAAGCTTTGATGGATATGGTTGTTTAGACTTTATCTTTTGTAATGAATTAGTATTGTTGAAATAAAAGCGCCTGCTGCAGGACCAATAGAATAGACAAGGCTTTCATAAAATGTTGGTTTTGCTTCCAGTAACTCTTCAAAACCATTTACACTAAAAACAGTTGCAATAATTGTTAGTGATGATGCAATTAGTCCATTTACTATTGTCTTTTTAGATTCTGGATTTATTAGTCCATTATTTTCATCTGTATCGCTGATAATTTTTGCTTTTCGTCTTTTCAAATACCCTTCAAGATGTTTTCTGTACTTGTATTGTAAGTTATGAAAAACTGCTTCAACTTCAATATTATCATCGGGTTGTTTTGCTTTTGTTACCAAAAAAAAATCTTTAAATCCTGCAATTTCTTTTAACGACTTGATCAATGTGGGATAATATTTTTTCTGAATTTGGATTGTGAGAAGAACTCTGTGTTTTTTTATAATTGTTCACCATGTCAATTATCAATATCTACGGAAATTTTTGGGATTATTTTAAAAACACCTTCTAACTTGTGTAATCTTTCTATCAATCCATCTATATCTTTTTTATCTGTTGCATTAGTTTCAACAATAATATCTACAAGTTTGTCTTTAGAAGCCCAAACGTCTACAACGTTATCCATATTTTTAATTTCGTCCATAATAAGAACACATGCTGCTTTACCATTATTCCGTATCTCTTCTTTTAATTCAGTAGTGCATTGAACTCTTAATACGCCTGTTAATAAACTCATATTCGTTCTAGACTAATTACTCCGGCATTGTATGATTTTGATAAATCTAAATTCAACAACATTTCATCTGTTAGACTCATTTTCACTTTTTGTAGAAATTTCTTACTAAATAAATCTATCAATAATTGGGTTCTGTGTGGTTATCGAGGGATAAATTTCCTCAAATTCTCCATGACAATAGGGCATTTGGTGATTCGAGGCTCTTTTTCAACATGCAGTTTGCTACAAGAGACTGCCAAACCATGTTACTGGGAAACTATTTCCAAATTGTAATAGTAGTTGATTTTTCTACATTGTTTCCTTTATCATCTGTTCCTTTTGCAGATATTTTGTAGAGACCTTCTAAAGCTGTATCGCCATCATTCTTTATTTGATTCCATGAAAAAGAAATTTCATCGCCAGGTTCCAAATTAGACATTCCTTGTTTGTCTGAAACAGTAGGTGAAAACATCAAAATTCCAGATAGTCCAGTTATTCGAAGGCCGTAAGATGAATCAGAAAATGTTAGCGGAACAGTTCCAGAATTTACTAACAGAATAGATATTTCATCACCTTTTTTAAAATCAGATTTTTCAGTAACTATAGAAATTGAAGAACCTTCGACAAAAACTAACTGACTAGTATTTTTAACATCTATAAGATATACTCCAAAAGCGAGACCCGCTACCACACCAATTCCAATAAAAAATACAAGACTTTTTGCCAACAATTTCTTTTAAAATAATTTTTGATTTTTTAATCCTTTGTAGGAGTTGGTTTTGTTCTCCATTTTTTAGGATAAGTTTTAGGAGCCATAATGATTCTCTTTGTTTCAAATGCATGCCCTTTTGTTGCATCTTTGATTTCTTCTTCAGACATTGTAGCTTCAGCTAATGCAACTGCCTCTCCTTTTTGTGTATAAACGCCAACAACATCTCCTTTCTTCAAATTTTGAGAGATTTTCAAAATACCAGGTACTGCCAGTTGTGCGCCATGACACATTGCATCTACTGCAGAATCACGGATAACTACTGACTTTAATTCACTTAATGCCAATTCAACGGGTTTGATCATTTTTATCAATTTGCTATCATCTTTTTTCTCTTCCCACAATGCAAATGCATTTGCAAGTTCGTGTAATGTAACTAGACCGTCATTTTCAGAGAATTGATCAACTCTACTGCGTCTAAGTTCAACCATAGTAGCGCCAGGGCCAAGTACTTCTCCAATATCATAGTAAAGTTTTCTAATATAAGTTCCAGATTCACATAATATTCGAGTTAAGAGTAATCTCTCCTTTTGTTCAATTATTTCAAATTCATAGATAGTTCGTGTTCTTGTTTGTCTGAGAACAGCTGAACGTTGAGGAGGCTTTTGAAAAATTTCACCTTGAAACATTTCTACAACTTTTTTTAGTTTTTCTTTTGATGGAAGAGTATGAATTCTCCCCAGAGCATGATATTCTTTAGGACCGTAAAGTAAAACACCTAATGCCTTAGTTGCCTCACCTAAACCCAAAGGTAAAACTCCAGAGACTTGGGGATCTAATGTACCACTGTGGCCAATTTTTGGAAGTTTTAAGAGCCGTTTTGTCCATGCAACAGTTTCATGACTTGTAGGACCAGGCGGTTTGTCTAAAAGAATAATTCCATAATTTAGTAATTGTTCAATCGTTCTTTTATCATAATATGTGCCATAAGCATCATCTGTAATATCTTGATCAATTTCCACAAGGTTTTCTAGTTGTTTTAGGGTCATAGTAATTTCCTCACTGTTTCTTTTGTAACATCAATTACTTGTTGTGCTGTCAAATTATCAGTATTAATTATCAAATCAAACACAGATTTATCTTCACCGAAATCAAAATTATATAGTTTTTTGTACAATGCCTTGTTCTTATCAAATCGTTTTTTTGTAATTTCATAGGCATCTTCAGGACTCATACTATCTCTAGTTTGCATTCTTTTTGTACTACTTTCATGAGAGCCTTCCAACCAAATTCTTATCCCGTCTTTGATTAACCAAGGCAAAGTATAGCTAGTGATCACCATTCCACCTTTATCAAAAAGAGCAATTAATTTTTCATCTAGTTTTTTATCAAATTCAGAATTACCTTCACGTTGATTCATAAATTTCATTCCTTCTCCAGTATCCCACCAATCATCACCTTTAGAATCAAATCCATGCTCATTTGCCATCTCTTTTAGAACGTCGCCGCCACTAAGATATTGTAATTGAAATTCTTGTGCTAATCCTTTAGCAACAGTTGTTTTTCCTACTGCAGGAGGACCAGATATAACAATGGATTTGGTCAACTGAGATCCATTGATGTTTTTGTTAGTCTCATGATCATACCACTAAACGCAATGGATGAAAGGAAATACCAAGCCCAAAGATACAATGCATTTTCTTTTCCAAAGCAAACATGTTCAGCATCTAATGCTTGTTCTGTAGTGCATGTCAATTGGAACATATCACCAGGAATTACATTTAGTGAAACTGGGGATATAGCTACTGTGTATGTAAACAGTGCGGGTAATACAAGATAGAATATCAGTATCAAGGGAACAAAAGTAATCATCATAGGCCTCATGTTCATCTGCATCATCTCCATGGACATTTTGTTCATGTAAGACGATTTTTTTCCCAACTCTGCAATCTTTGCTTGATCTTTAGCTCTCATTGCAGCCATTCTTTCTTTTTGCCAGCCTTTGGTTTCTTTCATGATTCGTTTTAGTTTCACTTGATCTACCATCTTTTTTCTAACTGCAGAGTTGAAGAGGTTCAGCAGAATGCCAAATCCAGAAACGACAAACATTGAAACAACTAATCCTTGTATGATAGGATCATCACTTCCCAAAGCTTGTTTTTCACCGCCAAGGAAATCAGGCAGCTGGAGATGTATTACATCGATAAAGAGTAGAATAAAGTTGAAATCCATTTTTACAGTCCTATTGCATTAATGATTTTATCAGCTGCTTCATCAACCTTTCCCTCACGATTGAGGATATATTTGACCGGAGAGCCGGAAATAACCATACAGGATGCAATTATTCCGGATTGGGCATCTAATTCTTTCTTAATGTTGGCAAGAGTGATTTTATCCCTATTTCGAGTATTATCAGACATTCGTCTATTGTAGATTTCTTCAGGTTTTGCAGAAACTGAGACAAAGTTTGTTGGTTGAATAATTTTGAGAACATGTTCTGGTAAACCAGGATAGTATCCTTCCTCAGAGCTAATGAATGCATGAGTATCAATAATTACAACATCTTCATTATGTTGAGCAATTTTTTTTGCTGCAATTTTTTGTAATTTTTGTTGTTCAGAAACAGGTAGTTGTCTTAATCCATCTCTGTCGGTAAGACCATTTTCTTTTGCAATATCAAACATCAAAGTTCCAAAACTCAAAACACTAACACTTTTTTTATGATTTTTTATAATTTCTGCCATTTTAGTTAGCAATGTAGTTTTCCCAACACCGGGGATTCCCACCATTACGACTTTCTTATTTTCTACCAAGCAAAGCACCCAAACGCGGCATAACGACTTCGACTTGCTCTCTAACTAACTGTGTATAATAGTTAATGAGAATATCTACCATAAGTAAAATTCCGATTCCAGAACCAAAGACACCAAGTACATCAGATACACCTGCCAAGAGGCCCAAAATTGCAGAGCCAATAATTGTAACTGATGGGATATACTTGTTTAGCAATGCTTCAACTGGAGCGTTTGATCTTCTAAATCCAGGAATTTGTACATCAGCATCAAGTAAGTTTTGAGCTGCAGTCTTTGGTGACAAGCCACCAAGCTCAACCCATAATTTACCAAATACAATTACAATTCCAATCATAAACAGAACATAGCCTACTGCACGCATTGGGTCTAATGCTGCAACATCTAATCCTCTAGGTGGAGTGATGTAGTAAATGATACCTCCAACTGGAGTGTTTGGACTAGTTGGATCAAACTGTGCTACAAAATTCATAAAGAAATTATTGTTACGCGGATTCATGTTTGCCCACAACATCTGGAATATGAAAACAGCATTTGCAGTAAGTGCTGATGCTAAGATAACGGGAATGTTTGAAACATACATCAATTTGATAGGATAAACTGCTGCAAAGCCTCTGTATTTTGTAGAAACAATTGGGATTTCAATTTTGATACCTTGTGTAAATACAAGAATTAGCAATATTCCTGCAGTAAGGAACATTCCAAAGATACTGGGTAATTGATTTGAACGAAATAGAATATTTGTGATATCTCCACTGCCAGTCAATGATTGAATGGTATATGGAATAATACCAATCATTCCACCATCGCCAGCTGGTAACGGACTGAACATACTCCAGAGAATTTGTTGAGCAACACCGGCCATAATGAACAAACTGATTCCACTGCCAAGTCCCCAACCTTTCTGAATCAGTTCATCAAGGAACATGATAATTATCGACGCTGCCATCAGCTGCCCTATCAGCACATACAGAACATAGGGTTCAGTGATACCAGGACCATAAACAGCCATAGCATATACAATAGATTCAGCAACAATTACAACATATGTTACAAGTTTAGTTGCAGTTTGAAAGATTCCTCTTTCTTCTGGTTTTTTGAAATCGAATTTTAGAATATCTGAACCTCTCAATAATTGCATCAAGAGTCCAGATGTAACTATAGGCCCAATCCCTAATTCAACTAGGGTTCCTTGTTGGGATGCAAAAATAACTCTAGCAAAGGCTAGGAAATCAAATTGAGGTGCAGTTGCTCCAAAGAGAGGAGTCTGACCCATTATCATATAGATAAGTAATGCAATTCCACACCAGAGTAATCTAACCTGTAGTGGGATTTTCTTCTTAGGTTTTGGAACTTGAGGTAAATATGGTTCTGCTTTGAAAACTATTTTTCGAATTGTGGCAGTTAGTGTACCCTCAGCCATTGTTAGTTAACACTTCTCCCCCAACAGCTTTTAGTTTTTCTTCAGCAGATGCAGTAAATTGTTCAACTTTGACGGAATATGCGTTTGCTATTTTTCCGCCACCAAGGAGTTTTTTATATCCTGCACTTGCAAGATCTACAATTTTTTTGCCTCCTTCTTCTTCTTTACCGAATTTTATGAACAGGTCATCTAAATCTCTAAGACTTGCCCAGTTTTTGATAATGTTTGGGTGAGGTGTTTTAGGAATATCATGGCCATAATGATCTGGATCTTCTTTAATCATAGTACTTCTATGATGTTTCTTCATACCAGTAATTCCAAGACCACCCTTGTGACCACTTGCACGGTGTTGACCTACCTGTCCCCATCCCATGTGTCGTCCGCCTCTAAGTCGTCTTGTTTTTCGTAATCTAGTTGCCATGTCAAATCATTCTCCTTACAATAGTGTCAAGTTCTTTGTTTTGTCCAAGAATACCTTTCTGTCCATAAAGTTTCTTTGTACTTTTTTTGAATCCTTTTACAGGAGGTGCTAAAGCAAACCAAGGCTTTAGTGGTTTTAGTTTTGATAATGTTGCCTTACCTTCAGCCAATGCCGCTCCTAATTCAGCAGTACTTGTAAATCCTAATTCTTTCAAATCTTCAGCAGTTACTTTTTGATAACCGCCTTTTCGTGCTTTCTTATCTAACAACTCAGTTGCCAAAGATGCATCAATTTCAACCCAAGAAACGTAGTGTTGTACTTTTCTTAGCATTCCCAAAGTATTGTCTTTGGCAGGAAGAATAGTTGCACGATATTTTTTATCTAATTTCAACAAAGTCATAGTAGTGGATGCCCAGTACGGACAATCTGCTTGACCTTTTATTCTAACAACGAGATATGCATTAACCATAATTTATCAACCTTGACTAAATGTCTGTCTTAGACAATCCAATACAGCTTTTGAAGTAGAGTTCATTGTTGGAGTAGAACCTTTAGCAGTAGTCCATGCGTCTTTAAGACCAGCTAATTCCAATAATCGTTTAATTTTACCACCTGCTACAAGACCTAATCCACGAGGTGCAGGAATAATTTCAATTGTAACACTGCCACCTTTTCCTTTTACCTTGAATGGTACAGAATGTTTTTGATCACATCTACATTCCCAACTGCCACATCCCATTTTGATTGGTTGGACATTTAGGAAAGCTTGACTAGTTGCTTTTTCAATAGCAATTCTCATTTGTTTTGATTTTCCTTGACCAATACCCAAGTATCCGTTCTCATTGCCTGCAGCAACAATTGCTTTGAATCTAGTTGATTGACCATTTGAAGTCATTTTTTGAATAATACCTACATCTACTACTTCACTTTTCAAGTCAGGTAATAGTTTCTTGATAATTCCAGATTCTTGAATACGTAAACCGGATTCTATAATTTCTTCTAAAGATATTATTGTTCCAGAATCAACTTGTTTTCCCAAAATAGTTTTTGGAACCCAAATCTCTACTTCTGGTTCTCTTCGTGGTCGTTTTGGACGTCCATCTTTAACTCCACCTGGTGGACCTCTACCATAAACTGGTGGGCCTCTACCTCTTCCACCTTGTCCACTACGTCCACCTTGTCCTGGTTTAGTTTGTGCAGTTTGGCTCATTTCTATTTGACCTCACTATCAATTGCGGATTTTATTTTTGAAACTTCATTTTTTACTGTTAAATGTTCACCGTTAATTCTTTCTTTAGCTGGAAATCTTTCTGGATCAGCTGGGACTTCAAGGCCTGCATCAATAATTCCTTTGAGAGCAGCGGCCATTCTTTGTGTAAATCTTCTAGTTCCAGTATACATGATAGCGCCCTTTGCACCTTTTCCGATTGCTTTCTTACCTGCCAAATAACCAGTCAGATATGCAGCAGGTACACTTTTTCTAGAACCTTTCCATCCTTTTTCAAGTAGATATCTAGAATGAGCAGAGGCGACAACTTTGTCACCGGTCATACCAGGTGTTAGAATTTGGACCAGAGTATTTTCATTAGTAATATTTACAGTGACAAAATCACGTTTACCCATCAACATGGTTCCGCGTTTTCTATAATTGGTCTTTTCCTCTCTTAATCGTCTTAATATTTTCGAATAAGCCATATAGAAACCGAGTTTGAATCTGCTCTTATATACGTTAAAGTCACAATATTCTGTATTTATTAATCAGTCACATATACTGTCGATCAAAAGTTCTAGAGTGTAAGCGGGCTTTTACTTGTGGTGTGCATAAAGTAGTATACCCCCTACGGTAGATTTCCAAAAATTCACTTATATTGAATTTGTAGGCACAAATTTGACTAAAATTCAAAATGTTGCCAAAAACCATTTCAATTACGCAATTGATCTAATCAATTAGTAATAGATATTGATTAATTTGATCTCATGAACTTTTTCTCGACAGTATACAAAAGACAATCAAAAGGCTTGAAAAAATTGAGTAGTCTTAAAAACAAGGAGGATGTATCAAAAACATGTCAAAGATAAAACAAGTTACAGGTGAAAATCTCTGGCCAAATGAAGAACATGCGATAAAACAATATGAAA
>JARPSM010000066.1 GCA_029782475.1 Nitrososphaerota archaeon | reverse complement strand
TTTAACCTGATGGTACACCAAATAAGATCTTTAGATCCATGAATTAATGAGAATTATTCCATTTTATGAAAAACAAATACCAACGCATGATGTTGTGCTTTGCACTATTTCTCATGCGCCAGATTCTAAAGAAATGCAATGCTCCATTGTTTTGCATCCCAAATCAAAGCATACATTTTCAATACACCAGCACATCATTTTACTAGTCCTTAGAGAGTACGAGTCAAAGCTACGAGTCATTTGTGGAATGGCTGAATGTATCAACTGAGATTGTTTTACAATTACAACTAAAACAATCCCGCATTCTACAACACTACAAAAGGCAGCAGCTCGAATCAGCGAGGGAACATTACATGTTGCAAAGAATGATTCATCCAAATTGCATAACCTGATTCCATGTTTGCAGGAATTGATGCTGCAGGATTTGAAAACAGACATGCAACTCCTCACTATTCCTACAGATGCAATTTCAGGCATGCATTTACAAAATGCTCAGCAGGATCAGACATGAAATCCCAGCTTATTTGTGCAGTTGTGATTCAGCACCATCAGTATCTCATGATATCAAGCATTTCCCAAAACTATTTTCACAGATGAAAAATATTGTTACAATGCAGATTATGGTATTGGACAAAGGATACGATGCAGAACCAATACACAAGATGATTGGAGATGAAAATGTTATTTCTAGGATTCCTGTGAGAAATAGAGACTGTCTGATTAGTAGAACAAAAGGAAGGTACAGAAAACTAATGAGATGAGAATTTGATGAATCATTGTACCATGAGAGAAACAAAACTGAGATGATATTTTCCGTGATAAAAAGAAGATTTCACTCTGAAATCAAATCGTATGGTGATTCCATGAAAACAAAAGAGTTGTTGTATCGAGTGCTGGCTTGTAATTGTCACAGAATGTGTGTCATTTCATTAGTTTGGTTGATGATTTCCAGAAAGCCAATTTGAAAAATATTTTTAATGGGTTTTTAGGCATGAAATCATTCATTTCTTAATTTATTTCATCTCTTGTTGAATAAATAATGAATATGGATAAGGTTTCTCTTTTTTTATTTTGTTTCTGCTTTGATGGATTTCTTCTTTAATGTCTAAATCAAATTTTTCTTCAAATTCTAAATCAGATGCAATCAAGTCTCGCAATCTAGATACGCTAATTTGATTCATATATTCTCTATAAATAATGAATTTATTTTGTAGACCTGACTCTTCACCATAAATATCCAGAGTATTTTTTGGAATTGCTCCTGCTTTCCATTGACTCATCTCAAATAACCAAACCGTAGAATCTGGATTTGAAAAATCAACATCATCGCATGCTATAACATAGAAAAAACATTTTGTTGCTTTGTTTAACTGGTCATGTAAGTTTGCATATAGTTTCATTTGTCCCTTGGGGATAGTAATCTTATCATTATGAAATTCTTTGAATTCGAGTATAAGAAATTTTTTTTTATGTTCAATAATCCAATCAATATCCGTACCACCAGATGCCATCATGCCATGTACAATTAGATCACCTAAAACTTCTCTTCCACGACTAAAATCAGATTCATCAAAAATTTGATATTTCATTTTTCCTGGCATATTTCTAGTTGCCACCTTGTATTCTACATTTTGCATTGTTTTCTTTAATTGTTTATCTGCTATTCTTTTTGATAATTGATCTATGTTTTGCTTCATACTTTGGATTATTGAACTTTCAAGATTAATATGATATAATTTTGAATTTCCAATTCTTCGATTAATAGATACCATTTGAGTATCTAGCAAATTACCAAAATATTTGTAAAATGTAGTTTTAGACATTCCAAGTTCATCTAAAATTTCTTTTTGTGTAAAATCATTTTTAGGAAAACTCATTAAATGATCAATTATTTTAATCGCTGGCGAATTACCATAAATTTTGAAAATTAATGCATTATCTTCCATATTTTATAATCACGCCTAAAAGTATAAAAATCATCCATTTTATAGGTATCATAAGTGTACCATTACTATGAAACGTGCATTTACTGATGATGAATTACAGGCTCAAATTTTAGATTACTTGTGGAATCAAGGAGCTTGGGGAGAAATTTATACAAATTATACAAAAATGAAAAAACGACTTCATCATATTGTAAAAAATAATGGAAAGAATGTAGAAAAACAAGTCAAAGAATTATCAAAAAAAAAACAACTTGTTGAAATTCACAAAAATGGAGATACATTATCATTAAATCCTTTTTATAAAACTGAGATAGGAAATATTCGAAATAATTTGTGATAAAAATTATTTTTTATCACATATGTTAACGGTGTGTTTAGGTCGTGCCTGATTATTGCCTCGATAAATCTACTTTACAGTTTCAAAAAATATGTCATACTATCTGTCCAAGGGTAATTTTATGCCGATTTTAACACTAGTTAATAGAATTTAGTAAATTAATAGATAAATTTTCATGGCAAAATTTAGATCCAATTAAAATTTTAGAGTTTCAATGCAGCAGCAACAAGTCTACAAATACAATAAAGCTCTGAAAAAAATTAGCAAATTAGAAAAAGAAAAGAGGGAGGGAGAAAGAGAGAGTGACAATCTATCACTAATCTATCACTACAACTCTCAGTCACTGTACCTTGTTGGCTTTGTGGGCCGTTCCAGTCGATCTGGACAAAGGAGTCGAGGATACCTGATAGGGAGGAAGAGGTGTGCTCTCCCTCCCGGAGGCTATGAAGCTGCCATCATGGTAAGCAGACTGTGTGGAAAACCGAGGGTTGGAGAGTGAAGGGGTGGAGGCTGTGACAGCTGTAGAGGGAGGGAGGATAGAAGGAGGCCGGGGGGAGGGGGGGGGGGGGGGGGGGGATTCAGAGAAGGAAGATGGTTGGAGTTACCTGATGGTGTGAAGGCTCCTGGGGTTTGGGAAAGGTAAAGATGTGAGGTGGAGGCGGGGGGAAGGTGGGGACGGGAAGAGCGAAGTCGAGGAGGGATGGGGGGCACTTTGAATGAATCTTCAGCTGTTGCCAGTGCTGGCTTGGAGCGGGCAGACTTGGAGGCCGTGCCAGGCTTTGTGTGGGAGGGAGAGGGAGGGAGCGCGGTAGGGAAAGACAGATAGAGACGGAGTGAAGAAGCAAGAAAGCTTGGAATAAGTAAATTTCTTACTCCTCTTGCAACCACCCACCTTCTTCCTTCCTACCCTACTGCCAGGTGCGGTGGTCGAAGGTGGGTGGTGAACAGAGGAAGAGGGAGGGGGTTTCCTGGAGCTACTAGCAGCTGCCATGTACCGCGAGGGAACCATACGCCCTCCTGCAGAGAAGAGAGGGGAGGGATGAAGGAGGAGGTACATGTAGGAAAGTATGATGTGCAGAAAGGTGGTCAAGTACCCTTTTTAGCTTTCTTTTTAGATGATTCAGCTTCTGACTGGTCCATGTTTGATCTACAAGGAATAGGGAGGGAGGGAGGGATGGAGGGAGGGAGGGAGGGAGGGAGAGCAAATTAAGGGGAGGGAGCACCAATCCAAACGCCTATAATCAATTCTTAATGACAGCTGAAAGAAACCGAGGCCACATGTATTGCCCAATGCCATCCGAATTCATACAAAGGAAAAAATCCTGGCTCAGGCTGGAATCGAACCAACGACCTTGGGGGTTCCAGCCCACTACTCTAACCAC
>JARPSM010000061.1 GCA_029782475.1 Nitrososphaerota archaeon | reverse complement strand
AACCAAACAACCCTGATCAAAACAAACCAAACAACCCTGATCAAAACAAACCAAACAACCCTGATCAAAACAAACCAAACAACCCTGATCAAAACAAACCAAACAACCCTGATCAAAAGAAACCTGATACTACTAAAAAATAAAGATCATCCGTCAATTTTTGATAAATGGATGTGTGCTATTTTCCATGTTGGCTGTTTTACTAAAACAAATGTTGCACGACCAGTAATTACCATATGTTCTCCTGTGTATGCTTTGTTATCTACCAACATCCCTTTCTGAACTAATTCTAAAGCTACAACTGCTGTATCTCCGAACAAGCTAATTTTTGGATTTTTAATTTCATATGAATAATCTGATATGCTGATAAATCTTAATTCTTCAAGTTCAATTGTTGTTTGATAATCTTTGAGGTCATATGGTGGTAAATCACTAAAACTAGAAAATTTTGGATCATTGAGATGAATATCTCCAAGTTTTGAAAGATCTTTATTGATTCCTGATTCAAATAATGTCTCTATGATGTTGATTATTTCTTCATTATCGCTCAAAATAGTCCATTTGAAATGCAGAAAATATCAGTTTAAGTCTTCTGCACCATATGCGGTGAATCTCTGATTATTTTTCAGATAATCTTTATTAATTATTGATTGATTGTTTTTATGATTTCAATGGATACAAAATTAACAAAAACCTTTGGCGATGTTTTGCCTCTTGTCGTTCTATTATAGTGTGTCCAAAATTTATTAGCTTAAAATTATGGAGAGAAATTAAATGAATAAAATGGAAACTATGACAGGTGCAAAGGCCTTGATGACTGCTATGGAAAAAGAAGGCGTCAAACAAGTATTTGGATTACCGGGTGGTGCAAATCTCCCAATGTATGATGAGTTTAACCGATGTGATATTAGACATATTTTGGTAAGACACGAACAGTCAGCTGCTCATATGGCTGATGGATTTGGACGAGTTAGTAGAAAACCTGGTGTATGCTTTGCAACATCTGGTCCTGGTGCAACTAACATTTTAACTGGTATTGCAACTGCACAAGCTGATTCTGCTCCTATGATTGCAGTTACTGGACAAGTAGCTGTTAACATGATTGGTAAAGATGCATTTCAAGAAAGTGATATTATTGGAATGGCAAACCCTGTTGTAAAATATGCATTTCAACCAAGAAGTGCTGGAGAAATTCCAGAAGTTGTCAAGAAAGGATTTTTTATTGCAGAAACTGGAAGACCTGGACCTGTATTAATTGACGTTCCAAAAGATGTTCAAACTAATGAAGCACCTATGGAATTTCTCGATGAATTTAAAATTCAAGGTTATCATCCGTGGGCTGATCCTGATATTGTTAATGTTGAAAGAGCAATTGATATGTTACTTCATGCTGAAAAACCAATCATCTTAGCTGGTGGTGGTGCAATTATTTCATCAGCATTTGCTGAATTACAAGCTGTTGCGGAAACTCTCATGCTTCCTGTGGTCAGTACTTTCAAAGGCAAGGGTGCCTTTCCTGAAACTCATCCTTTGTCCTTAGGTCCAATTGGAATGCATGGACATGCAGAAGCTAACAAAATGATGACAGAAGCTGACTGTGTTTTGGCTATTGGAACTAGATTTTCAGATAGGTCTGTTGGAACTTTTGAGGCTTTTGAAAAACGATTAAAAATTATTCACATGGATGTTGACCCTGCTGAAATTGGTAAGAATCAAAATGCTCAGATTGCAGTTGTTGGAGATGTAAAAGTAAATCTTAGAGTTATGGTAAAGTTACTTTTACAAAAAGCAATTAAAAAAACTGATGAATCTCCTTGGGTAAAACATGTTAAAGAAACTAAAGCATACTGGAAAGAAAACTTGAAAATCCATCCAGGCAAAATGGGTGCTGCTAAAATTTTACGTAAACTTCGTGAATTATTACCAAAAGAATCCATTGTAACTACAGAAGTTGGACAACACCAAATGTGGGCATCATTATTCTATGATGTAATTCAACCTGGTACTTTCTTTAGTTCTACGGGACTTGGTACTATGGGTTGGGGTTTCCCAGCAGCCATTGGTGCTAAAGTTGCAAAACCTGATGTCCCAGTTGTTGATATTGCAGGTGATGGTAGTTTTAGTATGACTGAAAATTCTCTTGCAACTGCAGTTTTAGAAGATATTCCAGTAATTGTATTTGTTTTAAATAATTCAACATTAGGTATGGTGGCCCAATGGCAGAGAACTTTCTATGATAGACGAATGACTGGTGTAGAACAACACAGTTGTCCTGATTATGTTAAATTAGCAGAGTCTTATGGCGCTCAAGGCATTCGTGCACAGTCAATGGATGAACTTGACAAAGCAATCAAAAATGCATTGAGCAGTGATGTTGCAACAGTTATTGACATTCCAATTGATCCTGAAGAGGATGTATTGCCATTTGTTGCTCCTGGAACTTCGTTATCGGATATGATTTTACCATCTTAGGTGATTTATGATGTGGGCAATTCTTTCTATTTTAGTTGAAAACAAACCTGGGATTTTATTCAAGGTGACTCATCTTTTTAGAGCAAGGAATTTCAATATTGATAGTATTTCTGTAGGAACTACTGATAATCCTGATTATTCTAAAATGACAATTACCACATACGGTGATGAAAAACAAATTCGACAGGTAGTAAAACAACTTGATAAAATGATTGATACTGTCAAAGTTGAGCATTTAGATGAGCACAAAACCGTATTTCGAGAACTTAGTATTTTTAAGATAAAACTTAGTAATGCTAATGATAGTATGGAAGTAAACAAATTGGCAAATGCATACGGTGGCAAAGTTCACGATGTGAAAAAAGATTCTATAATGGTAGAATTAACTGCCACTTCTGATCAAATCAAAGCATTTGAAGAATTAGCAAAACCATTTGGTATTCTTGATGTTGCTCGAACTGGAGTAGCTGCATTACAGCGAAGTGGAGCTTAATGGTAAACGTTAGAATTTTTGATACAACATTACGTGATGGTGAACAGACACTTGGTGTATCATTATCTCCAGATCAAAAATTAGCAATTGCAAAAAAACTTGATGAATTAGGAGTTGATGCAATTGAAGCCGGATTTCCCGTAATTTCTGAAGGTGAATTAAAAGCAGTCAAAATGATTACTTCTGAAGGATTATCTTGTGAGATTGCAGGATTGACTAGAACTATCAAAAAAGATATTGATGCAGCTGTTGATGCTGGGTTGAACTATATTCATACATTCATTGCAACTTCAGATATTCATTTGGAACACAAGCTCCAAATGACTCGAGACCAAGCACTTGAAAAAGCAGTTGAAGCAGTAGAGTATGGGAAATCCCTTGGGTTACAAGTAGAGTTTTCAGCTGAAGATGCTTCAAGAACCGACCGTGAATTTTTGAAAAAAGTTTTTGGCGCTGTTGCAAAAGCTGGTGCTGATAGGATTAACATCCCTGACACTGTGGGCTATTCAACTCCTGAGTATATGGCAGAAATTACTAGAGATACAATTAAAGTTACACAACTTCCAGTAAGTGTTCACTGTCACAATGATTTTGGATTGGCAGTAGCTAACGCATTATCTGGAATTCATGCAGGAGCTGCATGTGCACATGTTACAATTAATGGAATTGGAGAGAGAGCCGGAAATGCTTCCTTGGAAGAATTCTCGATGGCTCTCAAATGTTTGCCATATGAACAAAATTATGAAACTAACATTAAATCTGAATTAATCTATGATACATCTAGATTCATTTCAAAGACTGTAGGTATTATTGTCCAGCCTAACAAGGCAATAGTTGGGGCTAATGCATTTGGCCATGAGTCTGGAATTCACACTCATGGTGTATTGAATAATCCGCTCACATACGAACCAATTAGTCCTGAATTAGTTGGACGAAAAAGATGGTTAAAGGTTGGAAAACATGCAGGGGTTCATGGAATGAATGCAATGTTGAAAGAATATGGTGTAACACCTACTGAAGAGCAAGCAAAACAAATCTTGGAAAAAATAAAGTTGCTTGGTGATCAAGGAAAACAAGTTACCGATGTAGAGTTGTTATCTATGGCAAGTGAAGTTTTAGGAGAAAAAGAACTAAAAAGAATTGTACAGTTAACTGGATTTTCAGTTTCTACTGGAATTGGAACAATGCCGTATGCATTTGTAAAATTAAATATTGATGGTCAGGATCATATTGGAACTGATTATGGTGTTGGTCCTGTAGATGCTGCATTAAATGCAATCCAGAAAATTACAGGTAAGGTTTCTGAGATTAGAATTAAAGATTATGGATTGGCATCAATTTCTGGTGGTTCTAGTGCATTGTGTGAAGTTACAGTAAAAGTTGAGGACTCATTAGGAAACAAAGTTTCTGCAAAATCTGTTGGTGAGGATATTGTAACTACTTCTGTAAAGGCTGTAGTTGATGCAATTAATAGAATCATGCTCAAAAAGATGCTTAGCGAAAAATAGATAAGCTAAACCTAAAATTCTCTTATTGTGATGTTCTGATATGTATAAAATTTCTTTAATTACTGGCGATGGAATTGGTCCTGAGTTATCTGAATCTGCAATTTCTGTTTTAAATACAATTCATGATAAACTTGATTTGAAATTTGATATTACAAAATTATCTGCAGGTGACAAGGCATTATCTGAAACTGGTAAAGCACTACCTGATGAAACAGTTGAAAATATCAAACAATCTGATGTTTGTTTGAAGGCTCCAGTTGGTGAAAGTGCAGCTGATGTTATTGTGGTATTGAGGCGAATGCTTGATTTGTATGCCAATATTCGACCTTCAAAATCATATCCGCACATGCCTGCATTACGTGATGATATTGATATGGTGATAGTTCGAGAAAATACTGAAGATCTTTACACTGGTAAAGAATTCAGTTTAGGTGATTCATCTGTTGCATTAAGAATAATTTCTGAAAAAGCATCAAAGCGTATTGCAAAATATGCTTTTGAAACTGCCATGCAACGTGACTCTATGAAAAAAGTGACATGTGTTCACAAATCAAATGTTATGCGAGTTACAGATGGTATGTTTGCAAAATCTTGCACTGATGTTTCTAAAGATTATCCTGACATTACATTTGAAGAAATGTATGTTGATGCATGTGCAATGAATTTAATTCGACAACCTGAGCAGTTTGATGTTGTAGTCACTACCAATTTGTTTGGAGATATTTTATCTGATGAATCCTCTCAAGTAGTTGGAGGGTTGGGTATGGCCCCAGCTGCTAACATTGGGGATAAATTTGCGTTATTTGAGCCCGTTCACGGTGCAGCTTTTGATATTGCAGGGAAAAATATTGCCAATCCGTCATCTTTCTTGTTATCAATTAAAATGATGTTTGATTGGTTGGGGAAAAAGCACAATGATGCTAAATGTATTGAAGTTGGACAAAAATTAGAATCCACAATATTTGATTTGGTAAAAACTGGTGTAAAAACTAAAGATATTGGTGGCGATGCAAGCACTTTAGAGTTTACGAAACAAATTACTGATAATCTTTAAGTTATAATCCGCCACCAGAAATTTGTCCTAATTCCAGTTCATATCCGCTAGGATCTACAATGTATACTGATTTTGATTTTTCCCAATCGATTTTCCCTCCATATAGAATTTGAACTCCGAATTCTTTGCATTTCTTAATCACATCATCAAAATTTTCAATATTGAAACCAAAATGACCGATACCTCCTTCTGGACTCATGCTTGAAACTTCATACATGCATAATTTAATAGAATCATTTCCGATAATTTTAGATGGTACATCAATTTTGTTTGGATTTTCATCTTGTTTTATCTCAAATCCGAACAAATTTTTAATAAAATTCTTTTATCACTTTACTAAATGATTCTTGCCATTCAGAGTCTTTTTGCCACTGGAGATTTTGTTTTGCCCTTGATTTGAGTATCTTCTTTGTTAGTTTGAATTTCTTAATACATGTCTTGATATCCTCCACATCACGTAGATTCATTCTATATACTTTAGTCAGCACAATATCCATTGGATTTAATGCTCTAATCTTTATGTTTTTAAAATTTGTTTTAATTTCAAGGGTTTTCTCTAAATAGTCTTCAGGAAGATTTGTAGTAAAGACCATTCCACCATAAAATATGTCTACTCTAAATCCAGGTTTGTTCAAATTGTAAACTCTGTCAAATTCATCATAATATTCATCAGGAATTGTAAAATCTACATCAAGAGTAGATGCTTTTGCCTTGATCAAAGTCATGGCTGTTCCCCCAACTGCACAAGTGTGATTTTCATTTCTAAATCTTCATCAAGTACGCTCAAAAAGTCTAGCAACCTAGTATTGTCTAGTTCTTCCTTATTTGATGACATTATACAGCCTCAATTTATCCTCCATATTCTCCATGTTTGCTTTCACTGCTATGATCTTCATGTTTGCTAATTCTTTCACTGCCTTGCCTATTTTCTTCATAGGCTTGATTGCGTTTATTGCTTCTAGTATTCCAAATAGTTTCTCAATGGTTCCATACTTTGATGACAAAAAGACTAGCACCTCATAGTTTATTTTCTCTTCATTTTTTGCCAATATTATTGGAATCGCCTCAACATGTCTGATATTTTTTTCTTTTAGCAAAATCGATGTTATCAAAAATTCTATTCCTATGCGCTCCCCATGTCTAACTTCATTTCCAAATTCTGTATATCCAAATCTCCCTAAATTGTAAATATGATCACTTTCTGAGATTTTAGTTGGTTTTATGAATTCCCCGCTCTTAATGTTACGTCCGTCTAGTATTGCTTCTTTGATTTCTATCCAAAATGTTTGTGGCCTAAATAATACTAGTTTGTTCTTTAATGCCTGCTTTACTATATTTGATTCTTGAAAAGTCAAGTAATCTAAAAATGTTTTATCTTCTAATGATAGATGGTCTATTCTAGTATTGTGTTTATTTTCTAACATGTCAAATATTTTGATTATTTTTTTTGTCTTGTTTTCTATTTCATCATGGTTTAAAATTATCAATAATTCCATTCTGTTTAATTTGGCATTTCGTTCTGGATTTAACAATAATAATGATTTGAGTTCTTTAAACTCTTTCATATGTATATTTAATTCTGAAAGTATTATTTGAAATCCTGTATATTTTTCCAGGAATTTAATTTTTCTAACTAGTTCAATTTCAGCTAAAAGATCAACTAACAAATAGTTCTCAAAGTTTAATTTTGTAATTATAGCATTTCCTGTCTTTTCAATTTTAATGATTTCTTTTTTTGAAAAGTTTTGTATTGTCTTATTGATGTTTTTGTAATCTCCACTTCCATAATTGTCGCGGATTTTTTTTGCAAGTATGCTAATTGACATTGGGTTGCCTATCTCTCTTGCCAGTGTTTCTAGTATTCTAAATTTAGTTTCATTCATTTTTATCTCCTTTATGGTTACTATACCCCAGTATTATGGTATGTTAACCTTAAAGACTTTAATATTAAGTTATTTCATATTTAAAGTTTTAACCTGTTTTATTTATATTCTATTGTACAAAAATTAGGTTCAACTAATTTTAGGTGTACTGTCAAGGAATATTTCAGACTACCAATCAAAATACATGTCACCAAAACGCCTAAACCGGGAGAAAATAATGTACATCACACGCAAATGCAGAGGGAACTGGGACGTCAGACAGCATCAGACGTTGGGACAACGCCACAACATGTAAGGAGACTGGGTCAGATTTTGCAAGGCAGGTCAGAATCCGGACGTAATTATGCCAAGGCCTGCAGGCAGAAGATTAGATGTATTGCGTAATTACAAGCAAAACCCAACCTTTCATTCCATTTGATTTGTAACTGTTCTATACCATCACGGTATTACAATGAATTCTTTTTTCCATTTTATCTTGTAATTGACAATTCCACAGACAATTTCACTAA
>JARPSM010000057.1 GCA_029782475.1 Nitrososphaerota archaeon | reverse complement strand
TAATTCTAATTTTTGAGTCAATTCTCAAATTATTCAAATGGAAAAAGCTAAGGATCTTTACAATATTATTTCATTGCAACATGAATGTAAAAATCCCCAGCAAGATTCTATCTGAATCATTTCTTATTGGTGTTTTGTATTTGGTTAGAATGTTGTCTCTGTATGAAGACATTATTAGACCTGGCATGTATCTCTATTTGATTATCTAAGGGATACAGGTGTTTCCTCTTTGGGTATGCCCTACTTTGATTTTGATGGAAGGCTTCAACATGATGATGGTGTATGTGAAAAACCTGAATATCTAAATGAATTACCATCCAATCAATATTGTAATGTTGTAATGTCTATTGAGATTCAAAAGGCACTATATCGATTCAAAGTGGGCCATGGTAAGAGTATGGATAAAGAAGAACGTAATGAGTTGGTACTTTACGTGAAGAATCAGTATGGCATCAAACCTTTGGATGCTTTTTGATTGTGATTTGATTCAACGAAATTGTGCCTAAAACAGCGATTTGATTGGTGATTTGATTCAGAATTTGTATCTAATTTTACGCCTGGAATTGAATCAAATCAGATCATTTCCTATATTACAGGGGGTTTTGATTTGATTGATTTGATTTAATTGAATGAAAATGATGTTGAAGATGGGTCTAAAGTAATATGGATTATTTAATAATCTAATAATTACTGCATGCATGATTCTATTTTATGCGTTAATCAGGGATTTGATGAAATCCCAACCTTCTCAAGTCCCCTTATCTATTATTGATAATTCCAAATGTAATGCTTGTGTATCTAATGGGTTGATTTCTAAAATTTTATCACAATAAAATATTGCATCGTCATATTTGGCAAGTTTTTTTAATGCTAGTGCTTTGTTATACAGTGTATTTCTATTTTTAGGATCTAGTTTGATAGCTTTGTTTAAAACTGTAATTGCATTATCATGTTGTTCTAGGCTGATTAGTACACTTCCTTTATTTGCTAAAGATTCTATGTTCTTAGGATCTAATTCAAGTGCTTTGTCGTAACATTGTATGGCTTCATCAAATCTATTCTGTTGACTCATCCATACTCCAATCTTATACAGTACCTCTATGTTCTTAAGATCTAATTCAAATGCTTTGTCGTAACATTGTTTACCTTCTTCATATTTGCCCAGTGCGATTAATGCCATGCCTTTATTTGCTAATCCTTTGATATCTCTACGTTCTAGTTCTAGCATTTTGTCATAACTGATAATCGCCTCTTCGTATTTACCAAGTGCACATAATGCGTTACCTTTGTTATACATGGAATCTGTATTCTTAGAATCTAACTCAAGCACTTTATCATAACACATTACTGCATTCTCATCTTTTCCAATTATACGTAATGCATTTCCTTTATTGTATAATGCATAGGCCTCATCAGGATTTAATCTCAATACTTCATCATAACATGCAATTGCCTCTTTGTACTTTTCAAGTTCTGCCAATTTAATCCCATTCATCACAATCATGCGTGTTTTATTATCCGATTCCATTACTATTTTATCAAAAATTTGTGTTATAAAAAACGTTAACAGTACTTTGTATTTTCTTTTGTTTAATGACTTTCTCTTCTTATTTCTTGAATTAGATTATGCCATATCTTGATCTTGTACAATATGCTCAATTAATGCAGTGATGTATGACACCTGCATGGATTTCCCAATCCCTTCTTTCTTCTTTGAATATGGCTCTAATCGTTTCTTATGATTTAGAAATCTGGTTTCTCGTGAAAGACCTTTTGCATTATCCCACACTCCTTCAAATTCATTGGATTGAATGGGACCTCTAGGGTTCCCTACATCTGTAATTATTTTTATCGTGGGTGCGCCATGAGTATTAAATTCAAATTGTGCACTAAACTTCTTTTTTTGTTTCAGCGTCTTGAAGTTTTTTCCTTGACTCAATTCAGTTTGTAATATGTTCCAAAATTCTTTGAATTTCATGTCTTTTTTACAGTTTACTTTTATTCAAACTTTCCATGATTTTTTAATTTTTGAATATCTCTTTATATCTGAGATGCATATTTTCTTCAAATTGAAAACATGTGAGAATTTATGGGATTGGTCTTTTAGTTGTGACGTTTCAAATCTACAAACAATGAGTGTGGAGATAATCATTGCTAGTGGATTGGCGGCTTTAGCCATCTATTGCAGTTATCCTATATAGAAAAGAACAGAAGAGATCATTCGAGTCTGAAGAATTGCTACGTTCAGCAAAATCAACTATTGATGAAATGAAACCCATAATTAAAAAACAAGGAGAAGAAATAGAGCGAAATCGTGAAAAAGATGAAATAAGAAAGTCTATGGCCTTGAAACAATTAGTTATTTTCTTACTTTTGCAAAACAAGATTTATTTTCTACAAAAACAATTTTTGATACCGAACATGATTTATCAAGAGCAATTGCAGAATTTAAACAGTATATGATTACTTCAAAATATAATGTAAATCAAATTGAACTATCTTTAAAAGAAATTCATGATTTTTTAACTTTAAGTGAAATTAAAAAAATTGAATTTGTATCGAGTCAAATTAAAGCCTATAATGACACATTAAGGATTATCACTGAAAGTAATTATGATGAAATAAAACATAGTTTGCCTCTAATCCAATTCATTGATCATACTTTTGAATTATTGCAGGATTTACCTGATCCTCGCTTGGAAATTTAACTTAAATCATTTCTATTCTATGCATAAAGATCTGTTTTTATAATTTTAAAATTTAAGTTGATTGTAATTTCTTTTAATGATGTAGAAATATTTTTCGAGATTGTTGGGTTTGTATTTTTGATACCGACAATTCAAGATAAAATGTGGATGTATTTTAGTAGAAATACACTCGAAGTTAAAGCGATGAAAAGTAATTATTTGTCTCATTTTCCATTTCGCATAGGAATAAAAAATCTAATTGAGCCACATTATTCAAACTATTACAATTCAAAAAATCGTATGGGTGATGCAGGAATTCTGTTAGTTTTAGTTGGGTTATTTTTACAATTCTTGGTTTAATTAAACAACAATTGATGAAATAAATTTCTTATTCTGAAATACAAATTTAATAAAATTATTTCCACTCTACACATAACTTCAGACCTCATTTCCACAGTTGTTATATGCTATAATTACGAGAAACAATTTAGTATGAAACAATTCTCAGATGAGTCTTATATCATACTGAATGCTCACACGGCTATTCTTTTATTATGCTAAATTGACTGTTTCTTTTATGCAAATAGGCATTTACGGCTCTGGTAGTACGGAATTTGCTGCAAAAACAATTAAAAAAATTCTTGATGAATCTGAAATTACATCCTTTCCAATATCAAAAACAAAAAGCAAGCAAGCTGATTGTATTATTGTTCTTGGGGGCGATAAGGGAGTTAGGAATTACTTTCACCGAACTTTTGATTCGACTTTACCTGTATTGGGAGTTAGTGAAGGTGAAGCAAGTGGATTTTTAGCACAAATTGAATTAAGAGAATTTTCATCATATGTCAATTTATTAAAAAAACAAAAATACACTGTAGAGGAAGTCCCAAGACTTGGTGTCAAAATTGATGGAAAAAATGTCTACCCTGTGTTAAATGATGTTGCTGTATTTTCATCCAAGAGTGCAATGTTGATGGAACATACTTTAAGAGTTAACGGTGATGAGGTATGGCACGATAACAGTGATGGGATAATTGTATCAACTCCTATTGGCTCATCAGCGTATTCTATGTCTGCTGGCGGCCCAGTGTTGTTTCAAGATTCTGCAGTATTTGAAATAATTTCTGTAAATTCTTTGGATGTTACACGTAGACCAATCATTGTATCTAATTCTAGTTCAATTGAAATCGATGATATCTCTGCAAGATTACATTGTGAGGTGGTATTGGATGGGTTGGATAGATACAAAGTTAACAACACTGTAGAATGTACTCAGTTTTTCCCTCCTGCAAAGATTATACGTTTAAAGAAGAATTCTACTGCGATATCTGCTTTAGCAAAAAAGGTTCACCTTGCTGAAGAATTACTTAGTATGCCTCCAAGCTCCAAACTTTTATTGAAAACTCTGGAATACGAAGGATCTTTAACTCAAAAAGATCTTGCAAACAAAACATTGCTTCCTGATAGAACTGTTCGATTGGCACTAAGTCATTTGCTCAAAAAAGGTTATGTGAAAAAGAAAGTTTCAATTCGTGATGCAAGGCAAAAAATTTATGAAATTTCTAAAATAGAATAATTATTTCTCAGATGATGCTTTGATGAATGCTGAAAATACTTTCTCGGGGTATCCTGGTCTACTGTTGAATTCTGGATGGAATTGTACTCCTAGATAGAATTTATGTGATGGGATTTCTAACATCTCCATTCTTTTACCCCCGTCACTATCTGCTGAAAATATTAACCCATTTCTTTCAAATTGAGGAATATACTCTTGATTAATTTCATATCTGTGTCTATGGCGTTTACTAATTGTTGATGCATTGTAAATTTTCTTGGCATTTGTATTTTCTTTAATTATCACATCATTAGCTCCCAATCGAAGTGAGCCCCCCATATCTGAAATGTCTTTTTGTTCTGGTAGTAAATCTATAATTGGATTCTTTGAATCTTGTTTTATTTCTGTAGAATTTGCATCTTCTAGATTCAATACGTTTCGTCCAAATGCAATTGCTGCAAGTTGGAATCCAAAACATATTCCAAGATATGGGATGTTTTTCTCTCTTGCATAATTTGCAGTTTGAATTATTCCCTCTGATCCTCTAGTTCCAAATCCTCCTGGTACTAGAATCCCATCATAATTTGATAATGTACTATAATCTGTAATTAATTCAGAATCTATCCAGTCAATATCAATTGATTTTCCAATCCCTGCACCTGCGTGCTTTAGTGCATGATTTACACTCACATAACTATCAGTTAATGTTACATATTTTCCAATCATTGCAATTTTCACTTTGTCGTTTTCATGATTAACCATGGTCTGAGCAATTTGATTCCATTTGTCCCAATTGGCTGATGCGTTAACCATTCCAACTTTTTCAAACTTTCTAAATATCGAATCCATAATTCCTTGGTCGTACAGCATTTGAGGAACCTCGAAGATTGATTTTGCATCATGACATGATAGAACATCTTTTGGTGTAACATTTGTAAACATTGCAATTTTCTTTTTTGTCTTCTCTTCTAATGGTAATGTGCATCTAATTGCCAAAAAGTCTGGCTGGATACCAATTCTTCGTAATTCTTGAACGCTGTGCTGTGTTGGTTTTGTCTTTTGCTCTCCGACTACATCCAAAGATGGCGCTAATGTTACATGAACAAAAATTACATTTTCTGGCCCTTTCTCTACTCTCATTTGTCTTAATGCTTCTAAGAATGGTAATGACTCAATATCTCCTACTGTCCCACCACACTCTACAATCAAAAAGTCTAATTTTTCATCTTCTGCAATTTTATTAATTCTATTTTTAATTTCATCAGTTACGTGAGGTATGATTTGAACACATGCTCCAAGATACTCTCCTTTTCTTTCAGCCTCGATTACTGAAGAATAGACTTGTGCAGTTGTGATGTTGTGGCTTTTTGGAATATTTTGATTTAGGAATCTTTCATAGTTTCCGATATCCATATCACACTCTCCGCCGTCATCTGTTACGAAAACTTCGCCATGGGCTACTGGATTCATCGTTCCTGCATCGTAGTTAAGATATGGATCTATTTTGATACATGATACGTTTTGATCTGCTAATTGTAATAATTTTGCAATCGAGGAAGTTGTTACGCCCTTTCCAAGGCCAGACATCACACCGCCTGTGACAAAAATTAGCTTTGTCTGCACATTACACAAATGAGTGATCTAGTTTTTGTATGTTTTGCCGATCATGGACGGATTGAAATATGACTTCATATCTAATTTTGATGTGAAGATTTCTTTTTTTATATCGTCTTTGTTTTTTCTGACTCTCCTTGGAACCACTTTTGCATATGCAGAAGAATATACCATTACTATCCCGACTGGGGCTGCTAACGAAAATGCCCCCTATTTTTGGTCTGAAAAATCAACTGGAGTGACCACTGGAGAAATAACTATTTTCCCTGGTGACTCTGTTACGTGGAAAAATGCTGATACTGCATTTCATACCATAACATCTGTTTCACAGTCAGGTGAAAAACTCCCTCTAACCTCTGATGACGAGGATGGTCTATTTGATAGTGGATTTTTTACTGCAGGTAAATCCTATACCCGACAATTTGATGACTATGGTGACTCTTACTATTACTGTAGTCTTCACCCTTGGATGAATGGCATAGTTCATGTTGTTAGCAACACTGGAAGTGTTCAATCCATTGATAGAATTGCATCTGGGTTGAGTAGTGACGGTTTGGGCTTTGAGGTAAAATACATCTTGGACACAACTCTTGCAAATGCAGTAAATGTTAATCCTGATGAAAAGACACTGACATTCACTATTTCTGATTCATCTGAAACTGATCAAATCACATTAATTCTTCCTGAAGAGTTGATTGAAAATCCTAACTCTATTTGGATTGATGGTGAAATGATTACTAGTTTTCAAAAAGAAACAACTAGTTCTGGAACAAAATTAGTTCTTCCAATTGATTCTACTTCAAGAGAAATCAAAATTATGGGTAGTCATGTAATCCCCGAATTTGGATTTTTAGCTATTGGTATTTTAAGTACTAGTCTTGTTTCAATGCTGTTTTTGACTCGCTCAAGACTCTCAATGTTTAGATAATTACGATCTTTACAATTGTGAATAATTTATCTACATTTCAAATGAATTTTAGGTTTTGATACCGTCATTGTTTTATTTTTCTAAATGTATTGTATGTGAGAACCTCTAGTTTGGCGGCCATTACTGAAATAGAGTTTTCCTCCATGAAAGTTTGTATATCTGACCGCCAACTATGACGTTAATTTCAAAGAATTGTTTGTTTTTTGAGACTTTTTGTAAATGATGTAATTTTTAATTCTAGTTTGTTTTGAGGTGTTTTCTCAATTAATTTTAGATATGCACTACCCACAATTACTGCATCTGCCCCGGCCTTGATGTATTTTTTCACATCCTCTGGGGTTGATACTCCAAATCCAACTCCTATTGGAATTTTCCCTTTGGTTTGTTTCTTGACTTGTTTTATTGCATCTAATGTGTATTTTTTAATTCCAGTCTTCACACCAGTTGTTCCAAACACTGCAACAAGATACAGAAATCCTGATGATGCTTTAGTTATTTTTTGAATTCTGGTATTACTGGTGTTTGGTGAAATTAGAAATATTGTGTCTGCTTTGTTTTTGGCTGCCTGTAGGTATTCTTTTGATTCTTCAATTGACATATCTGGAAGAATAAATCCGTCAATTCCTGCTTTTTTAGCCTCGGAGATGAATTTTGCATATCCTTTATGATATAGAATATTGGTGTAAGTCATTAGAATTAGTGGAACCTTTGTTTCTTTTCTGATTTTTTTTACAATGCTGAAAAACTTTGCAATCTTTGTTCCTTTTTCTAAAGATATGGTGCCGGCATTTTGAATTACAGGACCATCTGCTAGTGGGTCTGAAAATGGAAATCCTAATTCAATAATATCTGCTCCTCCTTTGACTAATCCTCTTACTGTGGATATTGTTGCTTTTTCATTTGGGAATCCTGCCATGATATATGATATCAGGGCTTTTTGCTTTTTTGCCTCCAACTCTGCAAATTTTTCTTTAATTCTTGTCATGTTTATTCAAATAATTCTGTATTTCTTCGATGTCTTTGTCACCTCTTCCTGAAAGTGTAACTACTATGTTTTCTGATTTCTTACTCTTTCTTGCAACTTTTACAGCTTCTGCAATTGCATGAGATGATTCCAATGCTGGAATGATTCCTTCTGTTCTAGTTAACAATAGAAATGCATCAATTACTTCTGCATCAGTTGCTGCGTGATATTTTATTCGTTTAGTATCTTTATAGTATGAATGCTCAGGACCTACACCTGGATAATCTAATCCTGCAGAAATGCTGTGAGTCTCTGTAACTTGACCTTCGTTGTCTTGGAGTAGATATGTCATCATTCCGTGTAAAACCCCTTTACTTCCAGCAGACAATGTCGCAGAATGCATTTTAGATTTTAATCCGTGACCTGCAGCTTCTACCCCAATAATTTCTGAATTGGAATCCACTAGTGGATAGAATGTTCCAATTGCATTTGAACCTCCGCCAACACATGCAATTACAGTATCTGGTGTTTTGTTGTTAATTTTTTTCATTTGAGATTTTATTTCATTTCCAATTACACTTTGAAAATCTCTTACCATTACAGGATATGGGTGAGGGCCAACTGCTGATCCTAGCAAATAGTAAGTATTCTCTACATTTGTAATCCAGTCACGAATTGCTTCATTAATTGCATCTTTGAGCGTTTTAGAACCTGATTTTACTGGATGAACTTCACATCCAAGCATGTTCATTCGAAATACATTTTGTTTTTGTCTGATTGTATCTCTATATCCCATGTATACTTCTGCTTTCATTCCCAATGCTGCACATGCCATTGCAGTTGCAACTCCATGTTGACCTGCCCCTGTTTCTGCAATGATTCTTTTTTTGTTCATTTTTTTTGCAAGTAAAGCTTGGCCCAAAGTATTGTTAATTTTATGAGCTCCTCCATGTAGTAGGTCTTCTCGTTTTAGATAGATTTTGGCACCGCCAATCTTTTCAGATAAATTTTTTGCATAGTATAGTGGTGTTGGCCTTCCTGCATATGCCTTGAGATAACAGTCTAATTCTTTTTTGAATTTTTTATCATTTTTAAATTTAAGATAATTTTCTTCTAGTTCTTCAATTGCTGGAACTAGAGTCTCTGGAATATACTTTCCACCAAATTCGCCAAATCTACCATTTTTAGGATATTTCAATATGCATTCACCAGTTTTTCTACTTGTTCTTCAATGTTATCACTTTTCATTATGCTTGAGCCTATCAAAAATGCATCTGCCCCACACTTTTTTAGGTATTGAATATCTTCAGGTGTGTTAATTCCACTTTCAGAAAGTATTTGTCTTGATTTCTCCTCCACTCCTGAAAGAATACTTTTTGTAGTTTTAAGATCAATTTCTAGGGTGTCTAAATTTCTATTATTAATTCCAATGAGGTCTGCTTTTGTATTTAGTGCATTTTGTAATTCTTGCTTTGTATGTACTTCAAGCAAAATTTGTAATCCTTGTTTGTGTCCATAAGCAATAAACTCATCAATTTCTGAAAGAAATTTTTGGTCATACAGTGATTGAATTACCAACATATAATCTGCCCCTATTTTCTTTGCAGCGTCAATTTGGATTTTATCAATCATGATATCTTTCATCAGCATTGGTACATCTACTGCCTCTCTTACCTTCATGAAATACTCTGGAGAGCCATTAAACAGGTGTGGTTGAGTCAAAACTGAGAGTGCTTTTGAGCCTCCTGCAATCATTTTGTTTGCAATGCTTACTGGGTCTGTCAGTGTTCTGATTTTGCCTAGAGATGGAGATGCAAATTTTATCTCTGTAAGCAATGTTGCATGCGGATTTGTTTTAATCGTATGAAGAAAGTCTTTGGATGATTTTTCCAAATTTGCCTCAATTTCGTAAACTCCATCATCTATTGCCATCTGAGAATTGTTTACTAATTTTCGTAGAATATTTTTAGCCATCAGTAATCTCCTTTACTTTTGAAATATCTCCTGTATCTTGAACAAATTTTTCTAATAATGAAAATGCTTTACCGCTCTTTATTGTATCTAGTGCGAGTTCTATTGCTTCCTCAAAGTTTTTGGAAATATTTGCAACAATCAATCCTCCGGCTGCATTTAACGCAGTAGTTTCAATCATTGCTTGATTTGCAGTATTGTTTAACACACCAACAAATGATTTTATCGCATCTTCTTTAGTGTTAATTTGAATCTCTTGTAGTGTTGATTTATGCAATCCTAAAACTTTGGGATCAATTGCATTCATTAACACTTTGTCCTTTTTTAATATACATACTCGATTAACAGCACTAGTTGAAAATTCATCCATTCCATCATCTGAGCGAACTGTCATGATGTTTTCAGCACCTTTCCTTTTTAGTAATGATGGTAATCTATCCAAATATTCAATTGAGAATACTCCGACTAGTTGATTTTTGACTCCGGCAGGATTTGATAGTGGACCTAGAAGATTAAATGCAGTTCTTTTTCCAAGTTGTTTTCTTGCCGTAGATACATGTCTCATTGCTGGATGGAATTTTTGTGCAAACATAAAGCAGATGTTGTGTTTTTGTAGAATTTCAGCAATCTTTGCAGGCTCTGAATCCAAATCATATCCTAAATATTCAAAAATATCTGCACTACCTGAAACTCCTGAACTTGAATGATTTCCATGTTTGGCCACTTTTCCACCAGCTGCTGCTACTACAAACGAAGCTGTTGTGGATATGTTGAATGTCTGGAGTTTATCCCCTCCGGTTCCACACATGTCGATTAAAGTTCCTTGATTTTTAGCCTCAACTTTTAGTGAAAATTCCTGCATTTTCTCTAACATTCCTAATAATTCATCATCTGTTTCTCCCTTGTCTGCAAGGAATGATAGAAAATCTGCATTTTCTGAATCATTAGTTTTACCAGACAGAACATCTGTCATGACTTTGTTCATCTCATCATATGAGAGATCTGTCTTTTCTTGTAGTTTTGAAATAATATCTGTAATCATTTCTCTCTCTCCCTAACTTGGCTGATGAAATTACCTAGAATTTTTTTCCCATCTTCAGTCATTATTGATTCTGGATGAAACTGTACTCCTTGAATTAAAAATTTTTTATGTTCAATTGCCATAACTTCTCCATCGTCTGCTGCTGTAGCTATGACTTTGAGCACATCTGGAATTACTGTCTTATCTCCAACTAAGCTGTGGTATCTAGTTGCTCTGAAGGGATTCTTTACATTTGCAAATAGTTTTGACTCTACATGATCAACAGGACTGGTCTTTCCGTGTCTCACACATCCCGCATTTGTAACTTTACCGCCAAATGCATTAATTATTCCTTGATGCCCTAAACATACTCCTAAAATTGGAGTGCTTGGTCCCATATCTTTAATCACATCAGAGCACACGCCAAAGTATTTTTTATCTTCAGGTGTTCCAGGCCCTGGAGAAATAATTATTGCATCATAATTCTTTTCTTTAATTTGCCCTAGTGTTATTTTGTCATTTCTAATAACATCGCACTCTACTCCAAGTTCTCCAAGGTACTGTGCAATATTGTACACAAATGAATCATAATTATCAATAATTAAAAATTTCATTTTGTTGCCTCTTTTAATGCTTGAAGCATCGCTCCTGCTTTATGTTCCGTTTCTTTGAATTCATTTGCTGCAATGGAATCTGATACTATTCCTGCACCTGACTGGACAAATCCCTTATCATTTTCTATAAAGATGCTTCTAATTGCAATTGCAAAGTCACAGCATCCGTTATATGAGAAATATCCTACAGCACCTGCATATGGTCCTCTAGCCTCTGTCTCCAATTCATCAATAATCTCCATTGCTCGAACTTTTGGTGCCCCTGATACTGTTCCTGCAGGAAAAACTGCTTGAAATGCATCAAACATGTCATTTTCAGGTGCCAAATTACCTACAACATGACTAACTATGTGCTGAACATGACTGAATCGTTTTATCTCCATTAATGATTCTGGATGGACTGTTCCATATTTGCAAACTCTGCCGATATCGTTTCTTCCCAAATCTACCAGCATTGTGTGCTCTGCTAATTCTTTTTCATCATGGATTAATTCTTCAGATAATGCCTTGTTTTTCTCCTCATCATCTGTAATTTTTCTAGTACCTGCAATTGGAAATGTCTCTATTTTGTCATCTGTAATTCTAACTAGCATCTCTGGCGATGCTCCAATGATTGTCTTGTTTCCTTGTTTTAGATGGTACATATATGGTGATGGATTTAGTTTTCTCAATGTTTTGTATAGTGTTAGATTATCTCCATTTGTATCAAAAGCAAATTTTCTAGATAATACTACTTGGAAAATATCTCCATCATGAATGTATTTTTTTGCCTTGTTTACAATTTCTGAATATTTTGATTCATCCATGTTTGGCGTTACTTTACTTGCATGAAATTCTCCAAATGTATCATCTCCCATTAAAAATTTATCAAATCTGTTTTCATCATGATAAAAGTAAAATAATTTTTCATGTATTTTGTCATATAGAATTCCATCATCATATATTCCAAATTCAATTAATGGTTGTGGTGAACCATGTGAATCCTTGATGTTTTCAACTAATCTAATTGCGTCATAGTTTACTACTCCTACTGCTCCTCCAAGATATCGATAACTTTGATCATCTGATTTTCCTAATAATTTCTTTAGTTCTTCAAATGGGTTTGCGGTTTGAATAGTTGTGGTTTTTCCATTTTCAATTATTTCTACTTTATCTGAATATCCTTTTAGGATTATTTTTGGGTCAAATCCCATAACTGATGTTTCAGCTAGAACTTCAGGACCTGTTAGAGATTCAAATAGAAATGAGTGTGAATAATTTCTTGAAATTTTATTATAAATTTGAAATTGGTTTTCAGATAAATCTAGAGGTATTACTTTTGCTTGTGTTTTTCCAAAGGTGTCCACCCATAAACAACATTTTGGTGGTTTATTATTTAAATTGATGAGGTGATCCTGTTCTCTCCAGTTTTAGTTGAAATTGTTGATTTTTTAGGCATAAAATAATTACGGTATAGTACGGTACCTTTATAGTCTAGTTGATCGTACTATAATCACCATGCAGGGGGTAAATCAAACAATCATGCAGAAGATGCATGTTCTCAAATCACAAACTATCTCATCTTCAGTAAGTGAGGTGGAATGCTACATTTGTGGAAAGGGATTGGAAGACGGTCACAGCATTACAGCAAAAACATTGCCTACTGGAATTGTTTTGTTTTGTGATGTTCATTATCCATTACAGTGATTAGTTTTGGTCTGGACTCCTTTAGAATAGGACCGGTAGCATACATACACTTTTCAGACAATCCAGGAGCAGTAGATGGAAAAGTAATCCGTTTGGCTCAAAAAAATGATCAATTCCTCAAATTATCAAGATAAAAAGATCCAGATACAAGCATCATGTGCCTACTTTATTGAAATAATTGTTGTGAATCAGTTGAGACCGAGGAAAACATCATTTGG
>JARPSM010000106.1 GCA_029782475.1 Nitrososphaerota archaeon | reverse complement strand
TTGATACTGCTGCATCCAAAAATACGGCAGTTGACAGTGTGATTAATGCCGTATCTGTTGCAAGACCTGACTGTTCCAAATTGGTTCTCAGAACGGATAATGGTTCACAGTACAACAGAATTGTGCAGAAAATACAATATTCATCCACAGACATTTTACCAGTGGAGAGAGCGATTTGTAAAATGTGGCAAGGCCTCACTTATGGTACGCCAAACGACAACGTCTGCAGGAATCTGCAAAAAGAAAACGATTCACTGCAAAAAACTAATCGATGAGATTACAATTGCAAATGACATTTTAAAAAAAACATTGGAGAATCAGAAAAGATGACTGCAGTAAAAGAATTGAACACACATGTCAGTTTGAACAAATCGTTGTTATTCATCGGAGTATCTAAAACCCGATGGTATTATTCCAAGTCACCAAGAAGCAAAAGGGCAGATCCTGTAGTAACTGATATAGTTCAAAAGATTGGAAAACAAAGACCTACATACCTATGGAACCAGACGTATGGCGGCCCCCCAAGTGTCAAGGGAACTGAACAAGTCAGTAAATAGAAAACAGATACAGAGAATATTTCACAAACTAGGCTGGATTGAGCCTAAAAAGACCAAAAATGACATCATAAAGTCTGCAAGAACACTGTTCAAGCCTAATGCGCCAAACCAACTGTGGCAGACAGACATCACTTATGTCTGGTGCGGCATCGATGGTTGGTGTTATTGTTTTAACGTGATTGATGCATTCAGTAGAAGATGGGTTTGGCACTCCTTTGATACTGCTGCATCCAAAAATACGGCAGTTGACAGTGTGATTAATGCCGTATCTGTTGCAAGACCTGACTGTTCCAAATTGGTTCTCAGAACGGATAATGGTTCACAGTACAACAGCAGAGATTTCAGAAAGGCAGTTGCACTGTTGGGAATACAGCAGGAATTCATCTGGCACCATACGCCACAGCAAAACGGACATGTCGAATCGTTTCACAAAACCCTCAAAAAGGAATACATCTGGCCGCATGAGTTTGCAAACTATCAGGAAGCTGAGGTAGTTTTGGAACAATCCCGTACAGATTACAATGGTTCCAGAATTCATTCTGCCTTGGGATATCTGACACCTGATGAATTTATGGAATTATGGGAGATGAAACATAAATGAAAGTAACTGTATGTAAAATCATGCAAAAAGTGGTACTAAAAACAGGGGTCCACTCCAAACTATGCTGAGCAAACTATGCTGAGAATAACTGTTTCCTCATTTCAAATTTCAGGTACAAATTGATCGTTATTTCAAATAATTTTTGGCATATCAGGTCATGTTCAAATGAATTAGAAAACAAAGTCTCTTTCATCATTTTTTTAATTTGATTTTTTCTTGAGATGAATAATTTCTGTTTGCTGTTCAGGACATTTATTTGCAAACTGCAATATTCTTTGATATATTCAACTCATCCCAATACTCTCCAATACATCATGATACATGCCAAGTAAACAAATTACAAATAATTATCAGTTCTTTTCATAACGAATTCTTGTTCTATGAAATCCATTTTTCAACCAAGCAAAAAACCTCTCCACTACAAACCTCGCCTTGTTGTAATTGTTGTTGGTATAATTTTCATTTTTGTTTTTCTTGAAATTTCTTTTTGGAATACATGGGGTGATGTTTCTATTTTTCAGATGGTCTCTGATGGTATACTGTCGTATCCCTTGTCTGCATAAACTGATTTGATCTGTTTGATTGATTCATCATTCAAAAAATCTGAAATGGATTCTACAACATTTACAAATTCTGTACTGTCATGAATATTTGCCGGACTAATCACAATGGATATTGGTAAACCATTATTCTTTACTGCAACATGTACTTTGGTATATACCTGTAATTCGTTTAAATCCGTCAAATCCTATAACATCTCTCCCTTTTTTTGGCAGGAATTGATAAGAATCAGCTGATATCTTTTGTAGGTTTAGTTTGTTTTGCTTGTGCGCTGATATTATTGCTTGCGGATTTGAGAATCTTTTTCCAAACTCCTTTTTGCTGCAAATCTTGAAATCTTTTGTGTGCAGTTGATTTTGAACCATATTGTATGGAAAGTTCGGTCCATCTGCATCCAGTTATTGCTACAAACATAATTGCATTGATTGTTGTTCTGTCATTACATTTGGGCGTCGTCAGGTTTTAGCTGGTTTTGGAAGATGAGGTTCCATATGCTCCATTGGTTATTTGTTATTTCTTGGAATTGCACAACTTGGTTTGGAATATTATTATTATTCATAGATCCAATGATCATCATAATTTGTCTAAATGGTTGGTTTTGGGATCAGTTGATTACAAATTTTGAACGCAAAAATGTTGTCTATTATTTGAAATTTTAAGAATTTAATCATTCAAAATCCCAATCAGGAACAAAAACAATTTCATCTCTTCCTAATTCTAGCATGGAAATTGGCATATTCTTTGTTAATTTCATGACTGGTTCATAACAATTTAGACTATTACAGTCCAAGCATATCCAACTACCGCCATCCACATGTGTCATAATCATTTGAAGATCATCACTATTGCAATTGTAACAGGTTTCAGGAATCTTATCTAGTTGTTTGGCTCTACAAATTATTAGTCGACCGTCTTCGTCATAATCTGTCATGGAATGTATGTAGGAAATGTAAACTTAAATCTTATTGTAATGATTTTTTCAAATCAAAATATTCTATGAGTGCATCGCGTAATTCTTTTAATTTCACCTCATTAAATTTAGATTCTTTAAGTTCCTCCCAACTTTTCTCGATATTTTCTTTTAGTACGAATAAGGTCCTTTTATCATCACAATGCATGATTGTATAATCAAAAATCAGAATTTATCTATTACTTGAATCTAAATGGTGGTTTCTACTGGGAGAGTAATTTTCTTTTTTGCAACTTTAACTGCAATCATTCACATGATTACTCTGTAAATGCCCATTGTTCCTAGAATCATTGCCAAAGTTTTAGCAAATTCTGGAAGTAATGTATATCCTGATACTACGTTGAATACATAAAATTGAATGTAAGCCATTCCAACTAGATGCAATAGACTAATTCCGACTCTTGAATACAATACTGCATGTGGTGGCGTAAAAAACGTCTCAGGGACTCTGAGTAAATGACTAGTAGTATCTCGTCTTCCGCCCTAAATCTCTAAAACACTTCCAATTAATGATAATATGAGAATGCCTACAATGAATTTTGATGGTTTATTCATACATCAAACACAAAAATATTACTTTATGAATATTATGAATTAAAAAATAAACGCTTTAGATGATTCTGAATCAGTTTGTCAGCACTACTGGATTTCTCTAGTTTGCACCAACAGTTGGGGCAGCAATTATTTACAGACAATTTATTCATCTGATACTAGCCAGGAAAGACCAATTACTTCTTCCCAATTTTGTTGATTATTGTTATCTTGCATATTGTACCTTTGGAGAATTTTCTATTTAACGAAGATGAATGATTTCTCAGTATAATTTCTCAGTACAAAAGAGTAGTAATACCTTATATTCAAATTCAATAATTATTGTTACCCGACCATACCTGGTGATGATTCAATCCTAGAATTTTTGAATCTCACCTTTTTCTTTAACTCTGAGAGTTTGCAGTTTTCTCGTAATAGTATTCTTGTCTTTTCAAATCTTTTTCAGATATGATTCTACATTTTCGCATTGGAACTAGTCGTGAAATTTGTTCATAGGTCTTCATGTCTCTAACATCTGCAGCATATGCAATTTGTAGCAGTGGTGATTTTTCTACAATCATTGGTTTTGCCTGTTCATACCCTCCACTCTGTCTCATCCCAGTACGAAATAATCCTAAATGGCTATTGTTTTTTGAGATCTGAGGATCTTGATAACAACAAATTGCAAATTCGTCATTATCTTTCTCAATAATGGTTAATCTTGTAAATTTATCACTCCAATCTTCAATCTCTTTGGCAATAATTAGGGCCTCATTTTTGTCCTCAAAAACTGTGGATACTACCAATCTATCTTTTTCATATGCCCAAGAAATCCCGTAAAAATTATTTTTCCAAATGATATCTAAAGACATACTCTCAACTTATGCCTAATCAAATTAATGCTTTCTAATTCTTAAGACTCTGTACATTCTATATTGTGATCTCCGTCATGACACATTTCTAGCTCGCATCTACAGTCATCTTTTGTAAAATAACACCTTGCTGGCATTGGGAAAAACATGATAATTGCAGTTTTCTAGGTGGAATTATACCCATCTACCTAACTGAATCTAACTTTATGCCTAAATAAAAAAAACCTATCTGGAACTGTTTTCACTCTTTCAAGATATGTGTTCTCTTATTTTGAGATGCTATCTATCTATCTTTTTTTCAATAACGCATCTTCTGGAGTTTTATCTTTATTTGATTCCCAATGCCAATTATGATGTTTCTTCCAATGGGTTTCTAATTCTTTAGTTGTTGGCTCTTTTCCTAATGGGGTTCCACATAATTTACACTGTATCATTATCTTTCTCTTCTGGCTTTTTCTTTTTTGATTTTATTATAGGGTGACATTGTACTGGCAAATTTTCATCATCTATAGATTGCATATGATTAATTTAGACTTGAGACTTTTCTTTTGGTTTAGGTTTACCTTTGGATTTACTATTACGATATTTTTCCCTCTTTCTTTTTTGCTCTAAATCTAATATGTGATATATTTTCCCCATTTCACACAGTTTCATCTCACCGGTATAGTCATCATGAATGGATTCAAATGATCCACTGGATAATAGTTCACCAACAATATCCCATGACCTTTCTTCAGATACATCAAATTTGTATGATATAGTTGAAACTTTGGTGAAATATCCGTTTTGAGAATTTCTCTTTACAAAACCCTCTACCTTTTGTTCTGTTGTCAGAGCCGGTTCTCTTTTTTTGAAATTTCTGTATGGTTTTCTCCCTGACATTATCTATCTGTACCTCCTCTTGTATTTTAGATCAATCCTTTGCATGTAGTGTATCTGGATCATTGTTGCCTTGCAAATATTTATCTCCTAATTTGTTCTGCATCTGTTCATCAAACTCTTCTTGTAATCGTGTAAGGTATAATTCAGCCTCTGTTTCATCATCTGGAATTCCAGTATCTGTGTCAAAATAAAGTCCAGTTGCCAAATGATAAAATTCTTTAAAAAATTCTTTACAGTCAATAACATCTGCTTCCTCATCTACTACTGCTACTAGGGCATCATTTTCAAGTCTAAAATTAAGACAAACTTCTTCTTCTATCATGATATCGGCCATAACGGCGTTGTCCACTTTTTCAATCCAAAAGTAGCGAAAAGCTTAAAGATCATGAAAACCCGACTGCTAACTCTTTTTGATCAGTTTGTCCTATGCTTTTTCAATGAATGGAAAATACCAAAGACCCAAGGACTATTGCAAAAA
>JARPSM010000050.1 GCA_029782475.1 Nitrososphaerota archaeon | reverse complement strand
CTTTCCACTGGTAAAATGTCTGTGGATGAATATTGTATTTTCTGCACAATTCTGCCGTACTGATGTTTGTGTTCAGGGACTAAAACTATCCTTGATTTTTCTGCTGATGTGAATTTGTTCTTTACCATGAGATCAAGCCTCCTCCTCCTGGATTCTCTGAAAAGTGTATGTATGCTACCGGTCCTATTCTAGAGGGGTCCAGACCAATGTTCTATGGCATCACCTTGGACTTACTCTAAAGACTCTGCAATGTCATCAGATATAATATTCAGTGCGACTGGCATCATATCTTTGACCTCCTGTCTTGTCGGGTTCCTCCCAAGATGCCACTGTGACATGACATAGACATCTCTCCATGAGAGTGATGCGATGCTTACATCTTTGGGCATTTCGGTCCATTCTGGAATTTCTTGGTTCATGCTATTTGCACCTTCCGTACAAAATTCAGAACTCTCTGTACACATTTTTTGTATGATTTTTTCTCAATCATTTTTTTTCCTCCTGTTGGGACTACTGCACACCCGTCTGCTGAGTCAGTTGACATTGCTGCCAATAATACGGGTTTGGGCCAGTAGTAGTAGGCTCAGTCAAGAAAAATTAGATTTGTCTTAGAAATCATCTTTTGGGATTTCAGCTTGTTCCAAAATTAACTTTGGTGTGGATTCTTTGATTGGTGAATGCCTTGGTACTGGAGAACAGTATTGCCATTTTTATTGTTCAAAATAATGTGACTTTCCCTTTGCCTGTCTGCAGAATATCCGAACTTGCTCAATGCCTTTATGACATCTAGCTAGTTGTGATTTCTGAGACTCAATTTGGGATCTCTATGACTATCTTCTTATCTGGTTTGGTTTTTTCTTCAATTGATTCTAGAACTAATTGAACAACTTCTTTCATGTTTGTCTCTAATTGCTCCATTGTGTCTCCTTCACTAATCGCTGCAAGTAACTCAATACATCGTCCAGTGTATCCTCCTTCTGATGACTTTATTACCTGTATAGTGAATTTTCTTGATTCCATGATTCTCATATGTCTTGCCTTGTTTTTAAGATTGCCCAATTTCCAGCCTCCGCATAGTCTTTAGCACACGTTCTCAAATGGTAGATCAATTGCGTAATTGAAATGGTTTTTGACAGCATTTTGAATTTAACCAGAATTGATAATATAATAATAGTCAAAAGATATCATGAAATTATTGGAAACCAGAATAGTTTTCCACATAGATTTTGATTATTTTTATGCCCAATGCGAAGAAACCAGATCTCCAGAACTAAAATCAAAGCCAGTGTGTGTTTGTGTTTATTCAGATAGAGGTGGAGATAGTGGCGCAATTGCTACTGCAAATTACACAGCTAGAAAGTACGGAGTCAAATCAGGAATTCCAATTGCATTTGCAAAAAAAAGACTTGAAGAAAGAAAAGATGCAGTATTCATACCAGTTGACTTTGATTTCTATACTGAGATTTCAGAAAAAGCAATGGAGATCATGAAAGAAAGTGCAGATATTTTTGAATATGTCGGTAGGGATGAAGCTTATCTTGATGTCACAGAGAGAGTGGAAGGGAATTTTGATAAAGCAAACCACCTTGCGCAACAAATAAAAAATTCCATTCGAGATGAAATAAAACTTAGTTGTTCTATAGGAATTTCTCCAAATAAATTAATTTCAAAAATAGCATCAGACTTTCAAAAGCCAGACGGTTTAACCACAGTATCACCAGAGAAAGTTGAAGCATTTTTAGAGCAATTAAAAATTAGAACTATACCAGGCATAGGTAAAAAAACTGAAGACAGGTTTTTGGAAATGAATTTAGAAACAATTCAAGATTTAAAAAAAATAGATATTTTTACATTGAATAAAGAATTTGGTAGAAAGACTGGGACATACATCTACAACGCAGTCAGAGGAATAGATAATGAACCAGTAAAGAAACGTGAAGCACGAATACAATATAGTAAAATTACAACATTAAAACAAGATTCAAAAGATTATCAATTTTTATCTAAAAATATCATAAAACTTTGTAAAGAAGTACATGATGTAGTTAAAAAAAATAATCAAATGTTCAAATCAGTAGGAATACATTTTGTACAATCAGATTTATCAAACAAGTCAAAATCAAAAATGCTCAAAAGTCCAACTGCAAGTATTAAAGAATTAGAAAAAACAGCTGACCAATTATTAAAAGAAGCACTAGAAAATCAGAATATAACCATTAGAAGACTAGGAGTAAAAGTTTCAGAACTTTCAGAAATTCAAGGGCAAAGTGACATTACTTCTTATTTTTAGAAATAATATTATTTTCTGATTGTTTAAGACGTCTTGATTCAATCAAGATGACTACCAAAATGAACGCAAATAGCCACGGTAAGAACATTATTTCACCTGCTATTTTGTGATATTCTTCCCAAGCAACAGGATCAGTTGTAACTTTAAGAGCATACCAAGATAACGAGAAAATTCGAATTAGATTGACAATTATTGTTCCAATAATTCCTAAAACAAAATAAATCAGTTTACGAGTTCGCAGAATGTTTAGTTTTAACATGAATGCTCCAATTACCAATGAAAAAATTATGATACTATGAACGCCAGCAGAGGGCCAAAATACTTGGAGTGCCATCGAGCCATGATCACCACGCAAAAACATTACATTATCTTTAGCAACTGCAGTTCCAAGATCAAGTACAGTGACCAACCAAACATTTGCTTGTACAAAGTATGGAACAATGTATTGTAATGGACCAAGTGTATCATATGGGAAAAATGCATCAAGTGAAAGAATTATCGCAGTGCCTATCAGGAATATTGGACCAGCAGGAGCAATTCTAATCCAACGTTTTCCAAAGAAGATACTTAATGCAATAACAACAAAAATTGCCATTACCACAAAATCCCACATCCAAGTCCAAGAATAGATTAATTGTACATCAAAATGTTCTGCAGATGCTATAATGTAATCTCGTAAACCATATTCTAATGAAACAAGATAAACAATAGTTGCCAAAGCCAAAGGAATTACGGCAAGTAATTTCTTCTTTGAAATTACTATTTTTAATCCAATTAATTCAGCAACAATAAAGATCAATGCAAAGAAATAACCACCTCTACCCTCATTCCAACTCCAAGCTATAGAGTCCGGAAATGCAATCATTGCAAATAGAATTGGACTAGAAATTATGGAAATTCCAAAAATTAAATTCCAATTCTGCATAAAATGGAATCCTAAAAAGGCAAATAAATATCTCGACTTTAGAAATTTATGAAATTTGTCAAATAGTTATAGAAATTTAAAAATTGAGACTAGTCTTCAGCATCTTCTATTTCATCAGATTCTGGATCTCGCCTACCAGGCCTAATTGGAATATACATGATTGTCACATAATTATTTGAATAGACTAGAAGATACAGTCCAAGGTTACAATTATTTGTCTAATTGGTGATTTCTAATGCATCATGAATTTGGATCAAATTTGCATTCAATTTTCAAAGATCTTACAGTTGTAAAACAAGTAATTGCCAGTATCCCAATTGCAATTATTCTGATTGGGATTTCATAATTGGTCAGAAATGCAGTTGCAGTAGCACCAACTGAACCAAAAGTTGAGATCACAGCAAATCCAATTGGGCCACAACTACATGCACCTGCAGCAACCCCAATAATTGAACCAAAAACACCTCCACCCATTTTTTGTTTGGATTTTTTAAGTATATTGATACGAAATATGTTCATGGGCAATACCAGAGCAGACAATGCAGAGATTGTTACAATAAGAATAAACCCAAACTCAGTTCCAGATGGAAGATGACTAACAACATAAGGCTCTAAGAAAATATACTCAGATAGAATTAACAACCCAACCAACATTGTTGAAAAAATGGTAATTGATAAGAGGAGATATTTTGAGTTTGAAAATACTAGACGTATTGCTGATGTCATTAGATCATTTTGTCCAATACTTGCTTGAACACAGAGAACGGTTGTGCACCACCAATTTTCTCTTGTCCATCAGGTCCAACAATAAAGAATCCAGGAGTTGCCCTCACACCATTATCTCTTGCTTGTTGAGTATTGTATTGTACACGTTTAGAATATTTTCCAGAATCAAGACAGCTGTTAAATAATTCCATGTCAAGCCTCAAATCACCTGCAAATGCTTTTAGTCTTTCAGAATTTGCCCAGCCTCCATCAATTTTAGAATCTTGGAAAGTGTAAAGCATATCATGATACTCCCAATACATTTCTTGGTCTTCTGCACAATAAGATGCCTGAGCAGATATTGGAGAATCACGTCCTAAAAAAGCCAAATCAACAAACACTAGATTGGCTTTTCCAGTTTCAATATAATCTTCAACTATTGCAGGTTTTGTATTGTGGAACCAATTGTAACATTGATGACACTGGTAATCACCAAATTCAACAATAGTAATGGGAGCTGAAGGGTCACCCAATATTGGAGAGCCCATTGCAGTGGAAATCGTTCCATGAGTTCTACTCATATCTAGATTGACAGTTTCAGAAGAAGATGTGAATGATGTAGCAACACCTGCAATAATTGCAATAACGATAACGCCTATAATCACGCCTGTTTTATTCATATTTCAAAACAGAGTGTATGGGTTAAAAAAACTTATTCCAAATTACGTGAAGACTTTTTTTTGAATAAATTTACAAATTTTGCAATAGCGATATCAATTGGACATACCTCACATACAATTCTAGAAGAATGGCTTTCAAGATGTTTATCAAATTTTTCACGAGATTCTAAAACTAGATCACATTTTTCACAGTAAATCTTGGATACATTATTCTTCAAAGGTTTTGTCACAAACATTTTGAGGGATCAGTGCTTATAAAGATCCTGTTGAAAATCAACATAAAGTAAAAGAATAGACAAAATCATCACAAGATTTTTTGTAATAGCATTTGGAGTTTTAGAATATCAGACAAGATACTTTGCAATATTCAATCATTACAAAATTGTAATTCACAGTATTCTCAAAAATGGAGTTAGCATGGATGGAATTAAAAGAACGATTAGATGTAATGAATTCTCATATGGACATTTAATTCAACTTGATATTGTGTCACATATCCACAATGAGTACATGAAAATAATTCATGTTCAGACTTTGATGCAGTATTTTCAATTACCTTTCCAGAAATAGATGTAATGTTTATCACATCATTATTTGAAATTACAGCAAAATTCTTTCCCTCATCTATAGAATCTAAAAATGCCTTTATTGCAGAAATCACTGCAGTAGTATCAAGAATGTCATCATCATTAAAAGATGACAACGTAAATTGGTTATTTTTTAAAGTAGGAATCGCAGCAACTTCATCTGCCACATATACAAGTAAATCACTCTTAACAGATATCACATCCTTACAATCAATTGTGAGCATAAAATATCATAATTGAATCAATATTTTAATTTAACACAGATTTGAAAATGATTATTATGGTTTAATATTACGAGTGTAATAACAATGGCAGATTCAGAAACATTTGGGATAGAAAAGGGACACGGAGAAGAAGTTGTTTCATGGTTAAATGATCAGGCCAAATCACAATCAATCAAACTAGAAGCGAGATTGTATGGCTACACAGTAACCACAGAGAATTTTGGAGAGTTTGAAATGTTCTCATGGATTGGAAATGTCCAAAATGCAAGAAAAATGATCATCAAAGCAAGTAAAAGATTCAAAGTAAAAGTTATCGAAGGAGGATACAAACCAAAAGAGAAGGTAATTAAAATGAAAAAATTTGATTTTGCCAAAGTCAAAAAAGGAGATAAAACAATAGGCCAATTAGAATTTGTAGCCTCAAGATTTGGAAATAAACACTGGGAGATTCAAAATGAAGAAAGACATTAGCAAAACCCAAAGGAGTGAAAACAAATGAAAAAAATAGGCATTATAGGATTAGGGATGTTAGGTAATGCAGTTGCATTGCATTTAATCGATTCAGGTTATAAAGTGACAGCATATAACAGAACAAAAGAAAAGTCAATAGAATTAAAAGAAAAAGGTGCAACGATTGTTGAATCTCCAAAAAAAGTAGCAAAAAATTCAGAATTAGTAATTATCATAGTAAAAGATGCAGATGCTGTAAAACAAATTTCATTTGATAATGATGGGATTGTGAATGGGAATCATGAAAAACTAATTGTTGCAGATATGAGCACAATTGATCCAACAGAGTCAAAAAATATTTCAAACCAATTTATCGAATCTGGAATAATAAAACTAGACATTCCAGTAATGGGAGGACCAAACGTAGCAATAACAGGAGATTTAGTTATGATGGCATCAGGTAATGAGCAAAGTTTTGAAAAGTGTAAAAAAGTATTTGATACCATAGCAAACAAAGTATTTTTTCTAGGAGAGAACGGTGTTGCTAATTCAATAAAATTAGCCATGAATCTTCAAATCACCATGCTAGCTATGGCATTATCTGAAGGCATCATGCTTGTAAAAAAATCAAATGTGGATCCCAAGATATTTCTAGAAATTTTAAACTCTACTTATTTTAAAACAGGAATGAGTGAAAAAAAAGCATACAAAATGATAGAGGGGAAATACAATACAACATTCACACTTTCAAATCTAAAAAAAGACATCACAACTATGACAAATGCTGCCAAATCATTAGGAGTAGAACTTCCCATGATAAGTAAGGCAGAAGAAGTTTATGAAAACGCCATCAAGGAAGGATTTGGAGATATAGACTATACAGGCATTATCGAGTATCTCAAAAAAATAAATGAATAGATCAATTGCGTAATTGAAATGGTTTTTGACAACATTTTGAATTTTAGTCAAATTTGTGCCTACAAATTCAATATAAGCGAATTTTTGGAAATTTACCTACTACTCAAAACCCATGCCTAAAAATAATTACAAAACTCATCTAATAAAAACAACCAAAATTACGAGTAGAATTCAACAAAAATTCTATAAGTTATGAAAACAATACCATATTGTGCGATTAAATGAAAAAGTTGCAATTGTTACAGGAGCATCAAGTGATATTGGAAAAGGTATTTCCAAGAGATTTGCAGAAGAAGGAGCCAAAGTAATTCTAGTTGCAAGGAATTTAGAGCAATTAGAAGCAACTCGAAAAGAAATAGGAAACGAAGAATTAACAGCTTCAATATCATGTGATTTGACTGATGAATCTCAAGTATTACAAGCAGTAAATCAGATTATGGATACGTATGGTAAGATAGACATTTTGGTAAACAATGCAGGTGCAATTAACGACCCAGTGCATTTTCATGAAATGCAGGATTCAGAAATTAAAAAATTAATTGATGTTAATTTGTTAGGAGTATTTCATATGACTAAAGCTGCACTATCAAAAATGTCAGATGTTAAAAGCGGAGCAATAGTCAACATAGGTTCAATATCAAGTGAGAGAGCCATACCAAGAGTTCATTTGGCAGTCTATTCATCTACCAAAGCTGCAATATCCATGTTTACAAAATCAATTGCAGTAGAATATGCAAGACGGAACATTAGATGTAATTGTGTAAATCCAGGAATCATCAATTCAGGAATGATAAAACCATATCTCGATGATCCTCAAGCAAGAAAAATATTAGAAGAAAGATTGCCACTGGCAAGAGTTGGAGAGCCAGTTGATGTTGCAAATGCAGTTCTTTATTTGGCATCAGATGAAGCAAACTGGGTTACAGGAACCATTTTGAATGTAGATGGCGGTAAAACAGCTTCTGAGGGATGACATAAAATAAAAAAATAATTTCAAGTAGAGATCTTGTTTTTTTTAGAATATACCCTATAACTAAATCCAGTAACTAGTATGATCATTCCCGTGATAGCAGACCACATGAAAAAAGATCCAAGTTCAGATTCATCCATATTTTACTACAAATGAATAAACATCTAAAGTTTGGGTTGAGAAGAGATTATTCATTAAAAGTATGAAACATCTAAATAGATTTGACACTGACCAAATTTATGCCTGAATTTACATGTCCAGACTGTGGAAAACGTCTTTTTCATGAAAATGAAACCACATTAAAAGTAGAAGAGACAATTCACTCAAAATTCTGTAGAAAAACAGAGGGAGAAACCCATAGTTTCATGCATAGAGATCCAGCACATATGGGAACTTTTGATTCAGAAAGAGAGAATGACACCACAGGTACCCCAGTATTAAAAAAATAACAAAACACATTCCTCAAAATTATATCCTAGGCATTATCATTCAAAGTAATTGTCAGAAGAACATCATTATGATTTAGTTATTGTAGGTGGAGGACCTGCAGGTTCCTCAGCTGCATATACTGCTGCAAAGAACGGGATCAAAGTAGCCTTGCTTGAAAAAGAAAACACCATTGCAGAAACTGTGAGAACCAGCGGAGTAACATGGATTAAAAATATCAAGGAATTTGGAATTCCAGATGATTGTTTCAATCCAATTAAAATTTTTTCATTTTGTTCCCCCAATAACAAAGTAACAATTAGTGACACCATCCCTAGAGCCGCAGTATTACATGTAAGAAAAACATATCGATGGTTAGCAAAGGAAGCAGAAAATGCAGGGGCAGATATTTTTGTAAAAATGAATATCAAAAATGTAATTAAAAATGAAAAAGGAGACATTGTAGGAGTAAGCGGTATCGGACCCAACGGAGAAACGACATTTCATTCCAAAGTAGTAATTGATGCCAGTGGCTTTCCATCAACAGTTTGTAAAGCAATGGGATTTGCACCTCAATGGGAAAGATTTGGTGCAGGAGCAGAATATGAAATGAAAGCAGAACATGTAGACTCTGAAACATGGTGGTTAATGGTAGGACAAGAATATTCTCCTGCAGGATATGCGTGGATTTTTCCATTAGGAAATGACATAGTTAGGATTGGAGTAGGTGTTGGAAAGCCAGAATCAAGTGTTGACCCCACTATAAGACTCAAAGAAATTATAGAGAAAAAGTTAGGACCCATAGAAAAACTAGGTAACTTGACTGAAATTGAATTTCATTATGGGTTAATTCCAAATGATGGATTGTCTAGAAAAACAGTATTCAACAATCTGATTCTAGTAGGAGATTCAGCAGGTCAAGCAAACCCGCTAGTATTGGAAGGCATAAGATATGCCATAAAATTTGGAAGAGTGGCAGGAAAAGTAGCCTCAGACGCCATAATATCAGGAAAAACAGACAAAGAATCACTTTATCCCTATGAAGAAAACTGGAGAAAAGAAATAGAATCGAAAATCAAATCAGCAGGCAAAGTTCAGGATAGATGGATTGGCCTAACAGATAAAGAATGGGACAAAGAACTAGACATCATCAAAGAATTGAAACCAGAGGAATTCATAGATTTTATCAAAGCAGATTTTGGTTTATCAAACATGATCAAACTGGCAACTCATCATCCAAAACTAATAGTGAGACAACTGTTTGATTTGGTTAAACGAAAAAAATAATCAAGGAACCTTGAAAAAATCAGTAACAACTACATCATGATATTGTAGTTGAACAACATAAACGCCATCATCAAAAGGCTGTGATACTATTTCATTAAACAATCCTGTTGGATCATCCCTTAAACCAATCTCTTTTACGAGTTCACCGCGTTGATCAAAAATATCTATAAAAAGATCCTCACTGAATTGAACAGTCTTCAAAACACGTCCAGAAATGACTAACTTATCTCCACCATATTCGGCTTGAATAGGGGCAGAAGGATTTCTAATAGGTAGATATCGTTCAATGATTGTTTTTAACTCATCAATATTGTTATTCACATCATTAGCATCATGGTCTTTGATTGCAAATTCAATTTCATTAATCACTGATGCAAATCTAGGGTTTGCAACATAATTTTCACCACCAAATTTTTCTGCAAATGATTCCAATTCATTGAATTCACGAGTTAATTCAACCATACTCAAATCAGCAGCACTGTATTCATATCCAAATTCTTCTTCGATATGAACAATTTGAGATGCCTTGGAATCTTTGTATTGTAACATTACAACATACAGCCCAGGATCAGCAGGAGCTATCCACTGAGTAAAGAAATTACCTTGTTTGGTATCTGTAAATTCTAGACTACTATGTGTAGTTCCATCCATATTGTATACAGTAACATAGAGATTTTCACGTCTGTCAAAAACAGATTTTTCAGTAGCGCCGTTAATCACCCACATGCCTTTTTCAGCATCAAATGAAATATCATAGATAATACTATCATTGTGAAGGACCAAATGTTCACTCAGATAGACACCAATTTCCAAAATCTTTAACTCAGCATCAACGAAATTTGCCAATTCAATCATATGATCAGCGTTTGCCATCATAGTATTGTATTTATCAACATATTCAGAAAATCCAGCATTGTAAAAAGTAGAAACCATGTTTGAGAAAGTATCTAATTTTTTACGGAATTCAATTCGTTTGATTTCATCAGCAGTATAGCCAACATCCGAACCCAAAGGATCATTGGTATAGGCTTCAGATACCAAACTCCATTCATCAAACAAATCACGAACTAATTCGTCAGCTTGATCAAGATCATTTTTAATTACAAGGTTTCGAACATTGTCAATTTTCTCATTAAATGTTTCAGTGAATTCTATGTAATTTGGAAGGAATCTATTTTTAGTTAAACTCAATTCAACCAAGTTTTCTAAAGATTTTGCACGTTGTAAAATATCACTTGCACGAACTTTGTATGCATCTTTATTGTAAGAATCTAAATCATTTTGAATTTTAGGGGATATATCACTCACCCAACTCAATAACACTTCAATTCTATCAATCCTAGTTATAGACGGATTTTCAGATTCCATGTCTTTAGCAGTATTCAAAATTCTCAATGCATTGTCAATTAAGAAGAGATTTTCATAATCAGCTTGAAGTTCAGCCTTTTCTTTCATAGATTTGTATTGGAACTCTAAGACAACCAAAGGATTTCTTTTCTCTCTTAACTCAGTCATTGATTGATCAAACTCAGAAACAATTTCTAAAATAACATCAACAGAATCAGCATTTTCAACCCTCTCTAAAAGTAATTTCCAATTATCAACTAAAGCAGAATCAGCACCAGCGGCCTGGGAAATTTCCACGCTTTTACTAATTCGGGAAGAAATGTCTAAGACCTTAGCCATTTGATTAATTTTTAATTCAGATTCCAGAATATCTTCAACGGAGCTAGCCAATGCCAAATCACGCTCTAAAGCATCCCAATCAGGCTGAATTAGATTTGCAAGATCGCTATTTTCTTCAGAATCAGAAGAGATGAATCTATCAACGTTATCCAATTCGCGTAAAAGAATGGCTGCATGATGAAGTTCTGTGACCTGTATTGATGATGAGATTAATTCATCTATGGAATCTTTGGCCATAAGTGATGGTTTTAGAGATTCCCAATCATTCTGAACTAGACGGTAAAGATCACTTTGTTTTCTAGAAACAACATCAAGATATCTGGATTTTGAAAGGACATCAATAAGTTCACCAATCTCATCTGAGAATACAGGAGCAGTTCCTCTAGCAAAAATGAACCCTACTTCATTCTTTACAGATTTACTCATAATAGTGTCAGATTTTTTCATTAAATTCAAAAGAGTTTCTTCCAACTCATCAAAAGAAGGAGCTCTTTGATTTGAAGTTTTTTCAGGATTTACATTCGTTATATCTACAAATGCATCAGTTAACAAATCAATCGCTTTAGTTTTGTCTCCAACTTGATAATAGAAAATAGATGTAAAGATAATTTCATCAATAGATTTTGCTATTTCAAATGAAATCTCATCATCATCCAGTAACTTTTGAACTGAATTTAATGATGAGGAGACAGCTGGTCTGATCATAGGATCAATTTCAATTATCAAATCATTTACAAAGAATTCACTCCACAAACCAACATAATCGGATTCTAATTGAGACAAGTCATTTGAAGCAGTTTCAGAGAATGGAGGAGAGATATCAAATAATTGTCCAATCACATCACTGTGAGAGATTATTAAATTTTGAGCAGACAAAATCATTTGTTCTTTATTCGGTTCTGAAAAAGAATCAGATGAAACAGTAAATGTAGTAGATTTTGAATAATCACCATAGAATAATTTTATTTCATATTCTCCAGAAATACCACAAATTCTACCTTTTAACGGAATAACATCAGTGATAAAAGCGCCATTTGATAAAGGCATTAATTGCTGAATTTGACACAAATCACCTTGGGGATTAATGATTTGCATAATCAGAAAAGAATCATCTAAAAGATTTGCAATTTGTCCATAGACAAACAAAGGTTCGCCACTCTCATAACTACCAAAACTTTCGAGTATGCTGATTCTATCAGGAGTCTGGGCAGATGCGTAAACAGGCATTAAAAGTAGAACAGATAGGCTCAAGACCACAGAAATTTGTCTCATAAGGATCCAAATCGAGGTTCATACTACTTAAAACTTGAGTAGCTATAGTATGAAGAAGTTTAAATATTTTTGATAAATCAAGCCAAGGCAACTATATGAGGATAGTTGCCAGACTTGATTTGGGGCACAGTATTGGTTTGGGCGGTCTGGTAAGACATACAAATTGAATGAAATTGCTCTGGAGTACATTTTGTACAATCATTACAAATCATGCTAGTACATTTGAAACATTGAGAACATTTTGTATTCTCAGATAAATTTCCTCCACAATTTCTACATGATTCATCAGGCAATTCTCTTCAAAACTAATAATCAAAAATTGAATATAAGAAAAATGAAGAAATCATTCACATCAAAGATCAGTAAGAAAGATCAGTAAGATGAAGATTTTAATTGAAATAAAAACCACTTTGTGGTATGGATGAAGTAAGAAAAACATTTGATGAATGGGCTCAAAATGGAAAAGCCGATTTGATGGAAATAGAACATGGTAGAAATGTTTTGAAATTTTTAAAAACAATATCGTTTGAAGAATCATTTACATTTCTAGATGTAGGGTGTGGAAATGGTTGGGTAGTAAGAAAAATTGCAAAAGAAAAAGCATGTAAAAAAGCAATAGGGATAGATAAAAGTAAAAAAATGATCATTCAAGCAAAGAAGAAAATAGAGAATAAAAAAGAAGAGTTTTTTCATACAGATATTGAATCAATAAAGTATAGAGGGAAATTTGATTTTATTTTTTCAATGGAATCCCTATATTATGCAGATTCAATAAATGCGGCACTAGAAAAAATATACAAATTATTGAAACCAGGAGGACAATTTTTCTGTGGAACTGATTTTTACACAGATAACAAGGCAACTGCAAGATGGGCAGGAATAATGAAAATTCAGATGCATTTACATTCAAAAAAAGAATGGAAAGAATTTTTCAGAAATGTGGGGTTTGATGTAAAAACAAAAAACATCAAAGATTTGAAAAATAAAAAGAAATGGAAAAGAGAACACGGTACATTGTTCATCATAGGCACAAAGCCTGAAAAGTAATACTGAAAAGTAATACTCAAATCTCATAACAAAATACAACAATCATGTGAGCTGGAGCACGACACACTGCTACGGCAGAGGAAACTCCTCCCTCCAAACAGGAAATGTGATCTGGAGATAGATAATCAGAGATGATTGGCAACGGAGCAGAAAAGAATCCAATATGGCGCACTATGATGGCAAAACCTGAGGTTTCCATAAAAGGAATGAAAAAGACGACCCACATGGAGCAAAGCCAAACAGAACTAATAGTTCCTGTACTAAGTTCAGGTAGGCTGCAAAGCGAAATATCGTGAAAACAGAAGGAGGGTTACTCCCAGCACACATATTTTTAATTTTAGTGTAATTAATATATGAAATTCATAAAAAATATGAATATAAGAAATGGTAAAAAGAATCCAATGCCCTCATTGTAAAAAACACCTTGCAGGAGAGGGTCACTTAGACAGACATGTCAGGACAATTCATAAAAAAGAAAAAAACTAAAATTATTTCAAGCCTTTTCCAACACTTCATTTACAATTCTGGAGAAACTCACAGTTGACGAGGTTTCATTAATTTTCTTTGCTTGTAAAGATCGGAGTTTTTTTGCAATATCGCCATTGAGCATAATAGTAAGTCCATCAGACATACCAAACTTATGAAATATCTACTATTTCCAATAAACACAAATTATTTGTTTACAAAAACATCAAAGAACATAGAATATTTCCATTTGTGGAAATATGTAATTATGTAAGAATTCAGAGAACTAGGATTAACTCATCAAGTTAACTTGTTCTTTACAGATATCTGCACCACATCTACATGTTCCATCACAGAGGCATGCACCTTGCATTGCACAATCACATTCTGAACCCATTTCAACAGATGCTGCACATCCACATGCTGCATCATCCTGAGAAGAAGGAGTTGCTTGTGGAGGTGAACTTTGTTGCGAAGGTTCATCATAATGACTTCTTGTTTGTTGATAATCAGAATCATCTTTTAGTTGAGCCTCACCTCTATTGGTCTTGTAACCTCCAGATGAATCACTGGTCTCATAACCTTGTAATCTACTAGGATCAATTCCAGACTGTTCAGTTGCAGTAGTTTTAAGGGAACGACTACTGATAAAGAAGAATCCAATACCGGCAATAGCTGCTATTGCAGCCATGCCATAAATGATCATTACAGGAAAATCACCAGTGGCCGTAGTCATATAATCGTCAGGAGAAGTTGGGGTTACACCTACAATTTCAACCCCATCCAAATTATCCAAATTCCCAAAGCCAACTGTTGACAAGTGTGCAGTGTCAGTAGACTGGACACTTCTAACAACATATAGTTGGTCTGCCATCACCTCAGCTTCGAAAACGTCTTCAACTTGTCTTCCTTCTCTAATACTACTTTCACCCATTGTCCAAGATGAGATAACAAATCCAGCGATTTCGTCATCTAGTCCAAAGGTTCCAGCATCCACAGTAATTCCAGTTGGATCAAATAGAAAATGCCAGTTAGTCAATGGTTGTTCTAAAATAGGATCAGCATTGATAAGGTGTTTACCTAAAACACTTTCAGCTTCAGTTCCAGCAAAGTACGTGTATACTTTAGGTTCATTGTCTCGTAAAATGTTGATTGGGATATTGATTTCAACATCGTTAATCATAATTTCTTTATCTGTGGACATTGCTCTCCAACCCATATCAACTAAAGTTCTTACACCATCACCAGTGATTACATAGTCACTCAAAGTTCCTTCTAAAATTACGCGGTAATCAATTGAAGTGGTGATATCTCTAGCTTTAAGATGAAAGTCATAAGATACATTCAAGTCACTGATTTGTGCTTGACTGCCATCATTTGCAATTCCACGATTTAATTCTTCTATAAGTAATTGAACACCAGGATTTGAAGAATCAGCAGAGCCATCTACAGTCCATTCTTTTCCTTGTAATTCATCAAAAAGACTTCCGCCATTTGGATATTCAATGAAGACAGTTTTCAAATAACTGATTTTGAATGGAGAAGTTTCAGCATTAGGATTAATTCTAGCATCTAATTGTGCTGCCCAAACAGGAGTACTAGTACCAACAACGATAAGAGTTGCTAGCAGAATAGACAATATTACAGTCCTAGACACGAGTAAAATCCCTGAAATTACGGTAATAAACTTATCCTAATTACCTAGATCGGCAATGTTTGAAAAAGTAATATTGAGTGACAAACTCTGTAATTATGGTTTTAAAGGGATATGATATGATAACAGTCTTAGCAGGTGGAACAGGTTCAGTCAAGCTAGTTCGAGGATTAGTTGCTCAAGAATCCAAAGTTAATGTAATTAGTAATGTTGGAGATAATTATTGGTTATACGGACTATATGTTTGTCCTGATATTGATACCATAGTATACGGATTAGCAGATTTACTTGATCAAGAAAAAGGATGGGGAGTGAAGAAAGACACATTCAACTTTTTACGTCAAATGGAAGTTTTCGGAGAAGAGACATGGTTTGGAGTAGGAGACAGAGATGCAGCCACCCATTTAATCAGAACCAACATGTTGAAAAATGGAAAGAATCTAAGTGACATTACAAAATGGATGTGTGAGAAATTTGCAGTAACTGCAAACATCATACCAGTTACAGACAACAGTATTGAAACAAGAATTACTACAAACAAAGGAGAATTGCATTTACAAGAATATCATGTCAAACATAGAGGTAAAGATCCAATTGAAGGGATTCAGTATATTGGAGCAGATAAAGCTCGTCCAAATCCAGAGGCAATAAATGCAATTCATGATGCTGAAATGGTGATTTTAGCACCAGGTAATCCATTAACATCAATTGGACCAATGCTTCAGATTAAAGGAATTAGAAAAGAACTATCAAAAATAAAGAAAAAAGTAGTTGCAGTCAGCCCATTGATTGGAGATAATGCAATTAGTGGACCTGCAGCAAAATACATGCAGGCTGCAGGGATTGAATCAAATGCTTATGGATTAGCAAAAATGTATTCAGACGTATGTTCAAATATTATTGTGGATACAAAAGACAAAGCACTGGTAAAGAAAATCCAGAGTTTAGATATGAAAGTGTTTGAAACAAAGATAACTATGAAAAATAAAATCGCTGAAGACGCATTAGCAAATTTCATTTTAAAACAAGTACACGTGTAATTTGAAAATAGCTGCAATTATTCCAGTAAAGACTTTTTCAAATGCTAAAACTCGTTTAGATTTATCTCAACAACAAGTAGAAGAATTATGTAAAATAATGTTAGAGGAAATTCTACATACTTTGTCAATTTCACCACAAATTGAAAAAACAATAATGGTAACTAAAGAAGCAAAAGCAATTGAAATTGGAAAAAAATTCAACACAGTTACAATAATTGATGAAAAAGAAGAAAGCGTTAACAGTGCAGTGGCTTTAGCTGACAAATATCTTTTAGAGAATAACTTTGACGTATCAATGGTAGTTCCACAAGATATTCCATTTATCAAAACCCAAGATATTGATTTTATGTTAAACTATAAGATGCACCCCAATTTTGCAATAATTGTCCCTTCAAGAAGATTTGATGGCACCAATGCATTGATTAGAATGCCAATAGATTTGATGGAAACCCATTATGATGAAGACAGTTACAAAATCCACATGAACACTGCAAAAGAGCATACACTCAATGTTGCAATGGTGTTTGTGAAAAGGATAATGTGGGATGTGGACAATATGGAGGATCTCAAATTCTTACTAGAACAAAATGAAAAACCAGAGATATCAGAAAAAATAAGAAAAGTAGCAGGATTATAACAGAAAATCCTCAAAACATGAAAGAAA
>JARPSM010000013.1 GCA_029782475.1 Nitrososphaerota archaeon | reverse complement strand
CTTCGGTCTCCACTGTCTCTTCTTGGATTATCTCTAAAGCCTCCTTCTCTTCGGTCTCCACTGTCTCTTCTTGGATTATCTCTAAAGCCTCCTTCTCTTCGGTCTCCACTGTCTCTTCTTGGATTATCTCTAAAGCCTCCTTCTCTTCGGTCTCCACCTCTGTTTCGGTCTCCACCTCTGTTTCGGTCTCCACCTCTTCTTGGATTATCTCTAAAGCCTCCTTCTCTTCGGTCTCCACCTCTTCTTGGATTATCTCTAAAGCCTCCTTCTCTTCGGTCTCCACCTCTGTTTCGGTCTCCACCTCTTCTTGGATTATCTCTAAAGCCTCCTTCTCTTCTAAATGATGGTGGTGGTCTCATATCTTTCTCAGTAGGATTTTCATATTTTTTGCCTATTTCATCAACTCTGATGTTGAGCTTGTCAAGTAAAGTTTGGTTTAATCCCTCTCCATACACATCTACTCTTGCAGCAATTACAGCTTTTGCAGCTACTGCTCTAGCAATTTTCCCTCTTTGCCATCGTGGAGCTGCATGAACCATTGCATGTTGGAATAATAATCCATGTTTAGGTGGTTGTGAACCTGTCTTCAATGATCTGAATAATGCTTTTTCAGCTCCTAAAACTTGTATTGTACTAGCTGGTAATGATGCCATTTTTTTGAGACTTCCTGCTCTTCCTAAAACCCTTGCACCGACTGCTGTACCAAGTATTGCTGAAGTATTTGGTGCAATCTCTTGCATTTCTGACTCAACATGTTCTTCGAGTTTTTTACGTAACTCGTGAAAATCTAAAACTTGTTTTGCAATTGATTGAACTATTGATAAATTAATATCTGAAATACCTCCACCTATGCTCTTTGATGAAATTAATGACAGCATCTCTACTTTTGATTCTGGAAAACCAGCTTCTTCAAAAATTTGTTTAGTTAATGATTCTCGTTTTCCTGCAATAACTATTTGTGCATATCCGTTAATACTATCTATTATGTTGTCTAGCTCTGGAAAATGTAACCCATACCATTCTCTAAGTCTTGAACTTAGTCCATTTGCAATTTTATCAATTTCATCTAGAGAGTTAATTGCTTGAATAATGTGAAGATCTGGACTTTCTGAAACTTTGGTAACTTTTGATGATGATAATCCTAATGCAAACTCTCTTAATTTTCCAAGTGTATCTTGTAGATTTGATGCAAAACCCGAATCTACAATAATCTGTGGTTTGTTTGTTTGAATTTCATTTAATTCAGATTCTTCCATTAAATGACAATCAATTGAGTATTTTTTTAGAATTGCAAGTAATGATTCATCACTTACAGAAAACCCTCTTTGAGTTGATGCTAGATAATTTACAAGTTCATTTAATTTTGATTCTTTGTTTTTAACTGATAGGTACTCTTTTACAGGATTTGAGAATGAAAATGCCTTGTCTAATTTTCCATCATTGAAAACTGAGATTCCTAACTCTGTTAAAACTACAGAATACATGACTAGTTGATCCTAAATGACCTTTAAAAAAGGTACCAGAATCAACTGTTATATTCGAAACTTGGTTCATTAATCAAAGTGGAACCTAGTATTGCAACTTCCATAGGTCAAATTCAATTAGATAAACCTGTCATGCTGGCATCTGGAATCTTAGGCATATCATTGGATGTGTTTAATCGACTTTATGCATCTGGAGCTGGTGCCGTCGTTACAAAATCTCTTAGTACTGCTCCTTGGGAAGGATATCCAAACCCTACTATCTTTAGTGTAAAAGGTGGCGGATGGATTAACGCTGTAGGTCTCTCAAATCCTGGTGCATCAAACTTTGCAAAAATGATTGAACCTAATCAAGATGTTCCAATAGTTGTAAGTTTGGTTGGCTCTGTGCCTGAAGATTTTGAAATTATGATAAAAGAATTTGAAAATTGTAAAGTCAAAGCATTTGAGTTGAATTTATCTTGCCCTCATGTTGCTAAAGTCGGCTTAGAAGTTGGCGATGATCCTGGATTAGTTAAGGCCATTGTATCCACTGTAAAAAGTACTACTAATGTTCCTGTAATTGCCAAAGTTGGATTAGGGACTAGTAATTATCTTAATACCGTTAACACTGCAATAGATTCTGGAATTGATGCTATTACTGCAATTAACACAGTTAGAGCAATGGCCATTGATGTGGAAATACAGCGTCCTATACTTAGCAATAAATTTGGAGGATTATCTGGAACTCCGATTAAACCTATTGCATTAAGATGTGTTTATGAGATTTCTTCACAATATGATATTCCAATCATTGGCTGTGGTGGAATATCTTCATGGGAAGATGCAATTGAATTTTTCTTAGCTGGGGCATCTGCTGTTCAACTTGGAAGTGCAATAGGTGATAATTGGGTTGGAGTTTTTGATGAAATTAACAAAGGCATTATACAATACATGGAAAGAAAAGGTTTCAGTACAATAAAGGAGATGGCAGGTCTTGCAAAGAAATCTTAATCATCCTACAATTGTCACAATTGAAAAAGTAATTGATGAAACACCAACAGTGAGAACATTAATTTTTTCTGATGATATAATGCCAAATGTTCTTCCGGGTCAATTTGCTATGGTGTGGATTCCTGGTGTTAATGAATTACCAATGAGTGTAATGATTTCAAAAGAATCTGGAAAAGCAGCATTTACTGTTAGAAAACATGGACCTTCATCTACTGGTTTATTCAATATTCCAGTGGGGGGACAAATTGGAATTAGAGGTCCGTATGGAAATTCGTTTGATGTTAAAAATGGGAAATTATTGTTAGTTGGAGGTGGAACTGGTCTTGTTCCTATGATGCGATTACTTACTTTTGTAAAACCTTCAGATGATGTTACTGTTCTAATGGGTGCAAAATCAAAAGATGAAGTTTTCTTTGAAGATTTAGCAAACGATCTCTTACAACATAATTCACATCGTGTATTGGTGTCAACTGATGATGGTAGTTATGGTGAAAAAGGATTTGTAACTGATTTAGTTGAAAAATTAGTCAATGAAACCCATTATGATGCTGTATATGTTTGCGGTCCTGAAGTAATGATGTACAAAACTGTACAATCTGCACATTCAAGAAATATCTTTGTTCAGGCGAGCCTTGAGAGAATGATGAAATGTGGTGTTGGAATATGTGGTAGTTGTTGTGTGGGTGAGGATCTTGCATGTAGGGACGGAACTGTGTTTGATGGGGACCATTTATCTACAAACAAGGAATTTGGCCATTTACATAGAAACAAGGCTGGAATTTTAGAAAATTACCAAGTTTGACTAGCAAGGTTTAAAATAAATCACAAAATTCTTTCCGTGAAGGGTATGGGTACTCCAAAAATAGTTTTAACAGCTGATAGAACTTTGATGTCTCCTTATAGGGGATTGTCTCTTGCAACATTTTTTGGATGTGCTCCAGCAATAGATCCTAATAGAGATAAGAAGAGTTTTTGGTATAAAATTCTTGGAAATCAAGTAACTCCAAAAGTTCTATTTGATTTTATTTGTAATTGGTCACCTGATATTGATGGTGCAGCAAAATATGCTCCATATGGATTGAGAAAATTAGAAGCTGGTTTGCTACGTGATGGCTTTGCTCGAAAAGATGTAGTTGTAGCTCATCCAAATCACATTGAAAAATTCATTGGTCCTGAAACTGAAGTTATTGGAACTTATGAAATGGATCCACTTGGAATGGGTCCAGTGACTATGACATTTACTTATGGGCGAAAACAAACTTCTTACGATGAATTTTACAATGCAGAATTACATCATCGAATTAAAGCTGCAAAAGCAAGAACTGGAAGTAAAGCAAAAGTAATTTCTGGTGCTTCTGGAACGTGGCAATACAACTATGATCCGGCAAAAATTGAAGAGTTTGGAATTTATGCAATTTTAGAAGGAGAGCTAGGTGGTATTGCACCTGAGATTGACGGACATGCAGGTCGCTTCTTTAACTATTTGATTAATGGCGATTTTGAAAATATGGATCCTTTTAGAAAGAGAGCTGATTTCAAAGTTAACATTAAGGAATTTGAAAGAGAAGGGAAAAAAATACATGGAAGATTTGTAAATTTTTGGGATAGACCTGATTTAGAAGATATTCCAAATATTGTAGAGCCTAGCATGCATGGAATGGTTGAAGTAATGCGTGGTTGTGGTAGGGGTTGTAAATTTTGTGATGTCACATTAAGATCTTTAAGATACTATTCTCCAGAAAAAGTCAAACAGGAAATTGAAGTTAACATAAAGAAAGGTGGTTCTAAATCTGCATGGATTCACAGTGATGATATTTTCGTTTATGGAATGGATCCTAGAACTGCAAAAGGAATGGAGCCAAACAGAGAAGCATTGGAAGAACTATTCACTGCAATCATGTCTACTGGGGTTGAACATACAAATCCAACACATGGAACATTGGCAGGTGCAATAGCCGATGAAAAACTTCTTCCAAACCTTTCAAAAATAATGAAAGCTGGTCCTGACAACATGATTGGTGTTCAAGCGGGACTTGAAACTGGCAGTCTTAGATTAATTGGTAAATATGCTGATAGAAAACTTGCACCATATGATCCATCTGAATGGCATTGGGTTGTAAAAGAAGGTGTAAAGGCAATGAATGAAAACTATTGGATTCCAGCATTTACTTTGATTATGGGTCTTGATAATGATGAAACTCCTGAAGATTCATGGGAAACTATTCAATTAATCAGTGAATTAGAACACGAACAACCTGAATCCATGTTTACAGCTACTGCACTTACATTCGTTCCAATTGGATTACTAGAACAATCACAGTTCTTTAACATTGGAAGCGAAATGACTCCTGCACAATTGGGTGTTCTATACAAGACATGGCAACACAATTTCAAATATGGTATTCAAAAATTCATGACTAAGACTGGTTCAAAAGGTCCACAAAGATATGCCTTCAACGCACTTGCAAGATCTCTTGGAGGTATTCCACTTGGCGCTATGGAGAAATATGCACGCAGAAAGAGTAAGGAACACGAAAAAGTCATAGAGACTGTAAAGGCCAAGTACTGGTAGTCATCCAAATACATAAATTCACTAATTCCTCATTCCAATCATGGCAACACACGGTTCACTTACCAAAGCAGGTAAAGTACGAGGACAAACTCCTAAAGTTGAAGGTAGAAAGATTGTAGGTACTAGTTCTAGTGTTGGAAACAAAAGTAACTACAATAAACGATTTGTTCTAGGTAGATACCCAGGTCAAAACAAACCTGGACAAAGAAGAAAGAGACGTTAGTCAATTTTAGAATATTTTATAACTTTACGATCAATTTCTTAAACAGTACCTAAACAGGTTCTGTAAAGTCCAGGGTTGCTTTTATACTGTAAAATTCGGTTGCTTTTCAATCTTCCAATCATACGATAATGGATTATGCTGCACGTTTTGATATTTTAGCATGATTGGGATCCAAATCCTCCCAAACTACATCGTAATCCATTTTTGATAATAAATCAGCATGACATGAATCGGGAATTTTTTGTAATGTCAAGATTTTACAAGCCTCTACAAACTTTGAGATTCCATCAAGATTATTCTTCATTATGTTGATTTTCTTATTTGAAACCAAATATCCTCCTGCTATAACATACTCATCTGGATAATCAGCCAGAAGAATCTTTAATGTTGCCGCCTCTGGAAGAGAATTTTCAAGAGCAACTTGCTTTATAGAAATTAAATCTAGGTTTTTTTCATCCAGTTTTATTTTGGTATGAATCTTTTCTTCAATTATTTCAGCATCAATTTTTTTTAAATGTTCTAAAATTGGCTTGATTGAAACATCTTTTTGAAAAGTAAAAATCTTATCTTTAGAAATTGTTTCAATCTGTGAACATGCCAATTCAGAATTTACTGCTACCAACAAATCCGCACTTTTATTATCATCATCAAATAACACTTTTAGCTTGGCAGCTTTTCTATCAAGATATTCTTTTGTCCAAAACCCCACAATTTCAAAATATACTTTACGTCCAAACCTCTCAAAAAGAAAATCAGGAATCATTGCTTTACCATCTGCAATTAATGGGTCAGGTTCTCTAGAAATTTTCCATCCAAACTTGTCATTTTGATCAAAGTGCTGATGGAACCTTTTTGCAAATGTGGCTTCTGTAGAACTGTCATAAACATAATCATCCTCATTTTGGTACGGAGATTCTATTGTTGAGCGAAGAAATTCTTTGGTACTTTCATTTGATAATTCAAATGAATAGATTTTTTGACCATCATCTGTTTTTTTCATTATGGAACCATTGATTTTCCAGGTTGGTGTGCCTACAATCGAGGGCAATAATTTGGCCATTGATGTACCATACCTATCAGTCATTTTGAAGAGACTGAAAGGGCCTTCTAGAGTACATTTGATGGAACCACCACTACCATCACCACCATCACCATCATCATCTGAAATACCCTTTGAATAATATTCCAAATTATACATCAGACCATATCTTTTGACATTTCGCAGAACTTGTTTCCAATACAACCCACCCTTTACATAAAATTCCAACCTAGTGCATTTGAAAAGAAGTGTTTGAAACAATGAAAGATTATACCATAAAATTAGATCTTTGGGACTGATGGTGTCAAATTGTGTCAATAACAGATTCTCATCTTTATCACTCCACATTATCGTTTCAACATTTTCTGATGAAATATGCATCTGATCTGCAACTTTTTGTATGATGTCTTGTCTCTGGGAATCCGACAAAGCCAAACCTTGCTTTGAGGATTCCTCAAACAATTTCTGTCTAATTAGTATTGGAGTTGCAATAGACGATGATGTGTTTAATCGCCTAAAAATAGAACGTCTCTCTAACAATGCAAAGAATCCACGTACTAGTTTGTAATCATATTCAGATTCAAGCAATCCAATATTTTGTAGTAAATTCCCTTTACACTGTTTATTTTTTTGTGCATTTGTAAAAAATACAATGAGTTTGTTTGCAAGTTCGTAATCAGTACCATTTCCAAAGTTAGTAGTACAAAATAATGGTGTTATCTTACCTCTGCTAATTTTAGTACGTAACAGTTCAGATGAAAGCATTAGAACTGTCTCCCAATTATTTTTATTATTTTGTTATACCACATATTACACTCCGTAGGACGATGAATTTTGATTAGTAGAATTTTTGTTCAGTGCAGTTATTCTTTTTGCACTGGTGTTTGTTTCTCGTGTGTGTTTTGAAACCAGTTCAACTAACCTTGCCTTTCTGCCATCTTGTTTTGGCCTTAGAATTCTGCCTAACCTCTGTATCAGTTCTCGTCCACTGCCTGTTCCGCTCATAATTATGCCCAATTCTGCATCAGGAACGTCTACTCCTTCATCTAGGACTCGCGAGGTGACAACTGCATTGTATCTGCCAGACTTGAATCCCTCTAAAACATCTCGTCTTTCTTCCTTTATTGTCTTGTAGGTAATGTATGGAATAAGAAATCTGTTTGAGAGATCATAGACCATTTTGTTATTCTGGGTAAAGATTATTGTCTTTGTGTTTTTATTTTGTTGTAATATTTTTTGCAATTCATCTATCTTTGATTGACTGTTTAGTGCAATCTCATTTGCTTTGTTTCTTGCAAGCATTGCTTCTCTTGCAATCTTGTTTTTGTTGGACATCATGATTAATCGTTTGAGATTATACATTGATGGAACCTTGAATCCTAACTGTCTGAGATTTGTTAGAAATTTTGTGTGGTTTGTCTCATATTCTTTTTGTTCTTCTGGAGTGAGGTTAACCTGAATTCTATTTATGCTATATTCTGCTAGGTGTTTTTGGTCTGAGAGCTCTTGAGACCCCAGACGAAACACAACTCCTCCAGTAAGGTATGGGATTAACTCATGTAATTCATCTTCTCGTTCTATTGTTGCAGTGAGACCTAGTCTATATGGTGAAATGAATTGTTCTGCAATTGAACGGTATCCAGATGCGGGCAGATGATGCACTTCATCAAAGATTATCAATTTAAATTGATTTCCTATGGTTGATGCTCGAAGATACGCAGAATCATATGTTGTTACCGTGATTGCCTGAAGGTTATCTTCTCCTCCCCCTAATTGTCCAACAAAAATACCTTGAGGATTTTGACTATCGGTTGAGAGATACTTGGTAATGTTGTTTGTCCACTGTTCCATTAAATCAATTGTTGGAACTACTATCAGTGTAGATGCATTTACTTTTTGAATTGCTTTGATTCCTATGGCAGTTTTTCCAGCACCTGTAGGTAAAATGACACAACCTCTCATGGATGATTTTTCCCAATTTTGTATGGCTTGCAGTTGATAGTCTCTTAGTTCCAAATTTCTCATTTGAAAAACAGGCGATGGTATGAAATCAGGCACATTATCAGTAAAATCCAAACCGCTTTTTTTCAGATATTCCACAATTTCTGAATAGTTCAAACCATAAGATCGGAGAGCTTTGGATCTTTCATCGAATTTTGTACCTGGAATTCTGATTAGTTTACTATCTTCAATACGAATGGTGCCCTTGTCAAAGAATAATTTTGGGTTTTGTGTTGCGTTGGATGACAAATCTATTCCTTTTTTGTAAATATCATTATAATCATTTTTTGATCGTTGATTGTATCGTATTAGTCAATGCAAAATTATCACAAAACATCAATTATTAGAAGATGTGTGCAAACGTACACCTCACCGGAACTTGACGTGATGAAGTTTATCAGTAGATGCCCGCCTACATTCAAGAACTTTTGATCGACAGTATACAAATGAGAATTGGTACGGTGTTGTCACAAACGAAATCATCAGAGAAGTGCATCCAGAATCAATATCTGCAATGAATGGTGGTTTTTATTTCTCAAATTTAACATGGGTTAAATAATGTATTAGAAAATATCCCGTACATGACTATAACTGACGATAGGGTAATTGATAATAAAAACATCATACTTGAGGATCAGCTAGTACACATTCTTCCAGATACAAAAAAGGCAAGCATTGCAGTGGGATATTTTTTCATATCTGGATTTTCAAATATTGTAGATTATTTTGAAAAGATAAACAATAGTTCTGACAAAAATCATACAGTTCGAATACTCATGTCTCCAACTACAGATCAGCGTACAGCAGAGGTATTAATTGAAAGCAACGAACATCTACAAAGTATTGAAAAGAAGATATCCCAAAACGGCTATCCGTCACAAGATAGCATCAATGAAAAGATATCAGATACAAACACCAAAGTCAAACAATCTCTAGAATACATGCCACAGACTGATTCTGATCAAGACGTTGTGAGTAAATTACTATTAATGGTTAAGAATGAAAAGTTACAAGTCAGAGTATACACCAAAGAAAAACTTCATGCAAAGGTGTACATATTTGAGCTAGATAATAATCAGCTTCCTGCAGTAGCAATAGTTGGCTCTAGTAACATGTCCATATCGGGAATACGTGAGCATAGTGAGCTTAATCTAAAGACACGAGAACCAAGTGATGCTGTAAAACTTCTTGAATGGTTTGAGGAACACTGGAACGAAAGCGAACCTTTTACTAAAGAACTAGCAGATATTATGGCAAATTCATGGACTGGAAAAAAATACCAGCCAATAGATGTCTATCACAAGGCACTTGCACATGAATTCAAACACAAGTTTGATCAAAAGACAGAACGAGAGATTATCAAAGTAAACACCATGAAACTGTTTGATTTCCAAAAAGATGCCGTAATTGATTCGATATCATCACTTGAAAAATATGGTGGGATAATTGTAGCTGATGTTGTTGGTCTTGGAAAATCATACATTGGATCTACAATACTAAAATATCTGCAAGAGCGTGATAAGACAAATGCTCTGATAATATGTCCGCCTCATCTGATTCCAATGTGGGAAGAATACAGTGATGCAAACAATATCAATGCAAAGATAATATCCAGAGGAAAGTTAGGTCGAGATAATTTTAGTATGGAAAAGTACAGTAATTGCAATCTGGTTTTAATTGACGAGAGCCATAATTTCAGAAATACCAATACAAAATCATACAACATGCTAGAGTCATTTATGATAAAAAATAATCCCAAGGTCATACTGCTTACTGCAACACCGCTTTCAAATGATCTACTAGAAATCAAGCATCAATTGAAACTATTCCCAAATGGCAATGAAACAAGCATACCTCCTGCTGACGAGGTTGGATTAGACGAGTTCTTCAAGAGATTCAGCAGGGAAAAACTGGATAACAACAAAGAAGAATTTAGAGATTTTCTCCATCATGTCATGATACGCAGGACACGAAAATATATCATTGAAAACTATGCAGACAAAGATGAGAATAACAAACCATACATCACTGTAAATGAAAAAAGACAATATTTCCCAAAACGAGACATGTCAAATCCCGAACAGTATGACATTGACAAGGTATACATTGGAAAATATGATTCAATAGAACAATTACTTGGAAATCAAAGTCTGAAACTTGCAAGATATGTTCCAGGGAAATACTTGCTACCAGAGTATCAAAATGATGAAAAATATGTTAATCTCTTCAAATCATCTGCATCGCTAGAAGGACTGATACGTACATCCCTGCTAAAAAGAATGGAGAGTAGTGTCGCTGCATTTGCAGACAGCATAAAGCACTACAAGCTTGGCTGTGATCGATTTATAGAGTATCTCAGGGAAGGCAAGATGCCAATAGGAAAAGAATTCTCCAAAGAAATCTATGACACCATAATTGACATATCAGAAGGTGAAGAGGATATTGATTTTGAGATACCTGACATTACATCAAAATATGATATCAAGGCATTTGATATAGACCTACTTCAAGAGGATATCATAAATGACATTGCAAAATTCAACGAAATAGAATCACGAATACCAAAAAACAAAGAAAAAGATGATGAAAAGCTTCACAAACTAAAGGAACTAATTCAAAAAAATATTGACAAAAAAATTCTGGTATTTACAGAATCAAAAGTTACAGCAGAATATATTGGAAGATACATAAAAAAAGAGATCAAGGAACTTTCTGACAAAATGGCTGTTGTTTCATCTAGCTCGGAAAAAAAGATGAATATTGTAAGGCGTTTTGATCCTGAACATAATCCAGGCAAAGAAAGCATAGATAATCCGATTTCTCTTTTGATATCTACTGATGTTCTAGCTGAAGGTGTTAATCTTCAGACTGGACAGATGGTTATTAATTATGATTTTCACTGGAATCCTACAAAGCTAGTTCAAAGAGTGGGAAGAATCGATAGAATTGGAAGTAATCATGAGAAAATAGAGATAATCAACTTTTTACCAAATCCAAAACTAGAAGATTCCCTGAATCTAAAAAAGATTGTAGAGTCAAAGATTGGTAAAATACATGCTATAATCGGTATGGGAAATCCAATTCTTACCAATACAGAACAGGTCAATACTGATGCAATGTATGCAGTTTACGATGAAAGAAATGATGATATCTTGGATACTGATGATATATTGTCATTTCAAGCATCAAAATTTGAGACTGATGTAAGACAGATACGAAATACTGAAAAATGGCAGGACATAGAATCCCTTCCATACGGGATAAGATCTACTGTTGGAAATAAAATGCTGTTGATTAGCTGTGAGGCAACAAATCCCAATGGTACTGCATTTAGAAGATATTATGAAGTTGGCTCTGATTTGAATCCAAAAAAGACAACATCTGGAATTGTACTATCTAAAATCAAAGAATACACAAATACAGAGTCAAAAGACGATGCAGTTGATTATAATAAAAGAATCAAAGCTGCATGGGAGCAATTCATTTCAGATATGAATCATGTAAAGATAAGACAGCCCTCAATAAAGGCATATCAGAAATGGTTCTCTACAAAACTAATAGAGATTGTACAGAGAAACCCACACACAGAAAAAGACATATCACGTTTGGTAAAGTTTTCCAGTAATCCAATACTTGATAGAACACTTGATACAAAAATGAAGAATCTTCACAAGTCAGCTCAAAAAGGAATTGGAGATATGGAATTTTTGGCGGAATTGGAATCAATTTATGATGAACACATTGATGACATTAGAGAAACGAGAAGAGATGAAATAATAAAACCCAGAATTCTGTACAGTATCATGGTGGATTAGTATGAGTCTGCCTAGTAATGCCAAAGATCTGCGAATATTGTTTGTCAATAAGGGATATACATATGCTGATGACTTGTATGATACACGAAATATTTCAAAAAATAAATTTATTGGTTCATGTTATATAATTGCGAGAAAGGAAAATTTTGTAGTTATACATGTTGATGCAAAATCAAACTGGCGTTCCATTGCAACTGAACTAATCACAAAAAACAATAACATGTGCCTTATAGTTACGCATGTTACTGGAAATCACTATGTGTTTTCCACACCAATATACGAGGACGGTAAACAAAAACCCTCACATATTGTAATTAATGATTCCACACAGCAAAACATTCTAACAAAATTCATGGCAAAGATTGGAGTCAAACAGGAAGATACTGATGTCAAAACAATTCTCAAGATGAAAGAGGCATTTGCTCAATTTAACACATATCAGCAGGCAATAGATGAGTTTGCAGATAACCTAGAAGAGGTAATACTTGATACCCGAGATGCTATTGAGGCATCAGGCAAGGCAAATCCAGAATATGAAAAAGACAAGCAGGAATTTCTTGAAATGTGCAAAAATGTGATCAGTGATAAGATAACTTCTGATGATGTAACAGAGATGCTAATTCAGCATATTCTAACATTTAGAATATTTGCACTAGTCTATGATGAGCATGAATTTCACAAGACAAATGTTGTTGCCCGAAATCTTAATCATCTCATAGAACTGCTTGGACTAACTGCCGATTCCATGAACGTAAACTATACTACTATTGAGCTTGTTGCAGAATCAATTACTGAGAACAAAGACAGGCAAGAACTACTAAAAAAGGTATATGAGACATTTTATGAAAAATACAACAGAGATGCAGCAGATACACAGGGTATAGTATACACACCTTCTGAGGTAGTTGACTTTATGATAGAGTCAACTGACATTTTACTAAAACGATATTTTGATAGTTCAATATCTGAAAAGAACGTAAAGATACTTGACCCTGCAACAGGTACAGGAGCATTTGTTTCACACATGTTAGAATATTTTGATAAAGACAGTCTTGAATCAAAGTACAAAAACGATATCTTTGCTGATGACATATCTATTCTAGCTTATTATATTGCAGCTCTCAACATTGAAAATACATACAAAAAGAGAACAGGAAAACCAAAAGAATTTGAAAACATTTGTTGGATGGATACATTAGATGCAGGTGTAAAAGATCTCAGCAAGATGGATGCATGGTTTGGCAACTATGACAATATTAAGAGAATTACAAAGCAAAGAAATACATTGATATCGGTAATTATTGGCAATCCTCCATACAATGCAATTCAAGTTAGCTACAATGATAACAATGCAGCAAAAGATTATCCAAAAGTGGATGAGAGAATAAAAGATACTTATGTTGAAAGCAGTATATCTAAAAGTAAAAATGCTCAATATGATATGTATAAACGTTTTTTGAGATGGTCTACTGATAGAATAGGTAATTCGGGTATTGTTGCATTTATCAGTAACAATTCTTTTTTAGAAGCAACATCCGATGATGGCTTTAGAAAAGTTGTAGCAGAAGAGTTTGATCATATTCACATTGTTAATCTAAAAGGAAATGCTAGGCTTGCAGGAGAGGCTTGGCGTAGACAAGGAGGGAAAATATTTGGACAAAAAGCACGCGTTGGAATATCAATATCATTTTTTGTAAAGACAGGAAAAAAGAAACCTGATGAATTGGCCCAGATTCATTATAGTGAAGTTCCAGATTATCTAAAAACAGAAGAGAAACTCCAATGGCTAAAGAATAATTTGCGCGGTATACTTAGAGAGAGAGAGAGAGAGAGAGAGAGATCTTATGTCAGACAGTTATTCTACCAGACAAGAATCATGTATGGCTTAATCAGACAAATAATAATTTTGAAGAACTAATGCCCATCATTTCTAATGACGGAAAATCACTTTTCAAAGAATTGTCTATGGGATATATGACAGGTAGAGATGATTGGACACATGACTTTGATAAGAAAAAACTTGTTCAAAAAATTAAATATTTCATTGAATATTATAACAAATTTATAAAAAATCAAAATAAAGATAATAGAAATATTTATAAAATAAAACTAACAGATAATCTAATTAATAATATAAAAAGAAAGAAAATAATAAAATTTTCAAATAATAATATAAGAATATCCACATATAGACCATTTTGTAATAAATTTCAATATTTTGATGAAATAATTACTCATAGAAAAAGAAAATTTGATCGTATTTTTCAAAATTTTAAAGAAAATAAAATAATAGGTTTTACAAACCCTAAACCTTCAAGAGAATTTAGTGTATTGGCGACAGAAAAAATGATGTGTTATGATTGTATCAATAATGCTCAATGCATACCATTGTACATTAATGGTAAAACTAACATTACAAAATATGGTCAAGAGTTATTCTGCTTGTATTATAAAAACAACATAATTTCTATTGAGGATATTTTCTATTATGTATATGCAATTCTAAATGATCCAAAGTATGAAAAAATATACAGATTTAATCTCCAACGAACATTTCCACGAATTCCACTAGTAGAAAATTTTGAATTATTTAGAAAGATAGGACAAGAATTATTTCTTATCCATACAGAATTTGACAATCAAAAAGAATATGGATTGGAATCTAGCACAAAAAAATCAAAGCATAACAACGTAAAACTACAACTAAAGCAAACAAAAGAGAATGATTACAAAATAATTATTGATGAGAACACCACCCTCAAAGGTATTCCGCCAACAGCTACCCAATACATGTTAGGCTCAAAATGTGCATTGGAATGGATACTGGAATTCTATAGAGAAACCAAGAATCAAATATCAGATAAATCATCAAATGACCCAAAAGTAAGAGAAAAATTCAACACATACAACTTTGCAGACCACAAAGAGCATGTCATATCTCTGCTAAAAAAAGTTACAACAGTTTCCCTAAAAACCATGGAATTACGTGAAAAACTCGAAAAAATGGAATGGGGCCCACAGCCAGATCTAGGATTCAAGACAGAAGACAAGGAAAAAACTATGTCTGAAAAACCAAAAGCTAAAAAGATAAAAAAGAAAAAAACCACGGATAAAATTCAAAAGCTTGATTCTGAAATGTGACAGCAAATTATTCTAAATTAATTTTAGATCTTTAACCAAACATCATGATAAACAAATTAAAAAGATAATTCTGATTTACGGGAACTATGTGCTCAAAGAACATTATTTTTCAGTAATATTTCTAAACAAAATTACAGTATTAAAGTTAAAAAAAACATGGAAAACACGCCATAATGGAGATGTGGATGAGTGTCCATCACCAGAACCAACGCCAGAATCAAGCTCTGCACCAGAGCTAAAATGTGGAAAAGAAACAGAATCATTAAACGGAATATGTCAAGTTGTTAGTTTGGATGTAAAACAAAATTCAACAAGCAATAATCAAGAAAATTTTAATTTCTTTAAATGAATTACTTCATTTTTTGAATAAAAATATGATTTTTCAAATTAGAATATTTTATGATATGAGAAGTGATCTTATTTTCTCCAGTACAGTCAATTAGGATTAAAATGTGTGATATTTTGATCGCCTGAATCATTTTTCTGGTAATATTATGAAGCCAAATTACAAAAATATGGAAAAAACAAGTGGACAACACGCTATAATAGATTGGTTTAGTAATTGAAATGGTTTTTGACAACATTTTGAATTTTAGTCAAATTTGTGCCTACAAATTCAATATAAGCGAATTTTTGGAAATTTACCTACTCAAAACCCATGCCTAAAAATAATTACACAACTCATCTAGTATTATTTTGATCTTTCCCAGATCCATATACCTAATCTATGATTAATTGAACTATGTGTTAACAAATTAACAGAACCTAAAAAAACAATGTTTATAAAGTACTAGTACCGTACTATACGGTATGGTAGAAGATTTAAGATTAGATAGTTTAGAGGGCGTAGGTCCTGTAACTACAAGAAAATTATCCGATGCAGGTGTCCACAACGTCATGGACCTCATCGTTAGGGGTCCTGTTGAAATTGCCTCCATCACTGGAATGGAAAAGGACACTGCTGAAAAAATTGTCAATAAAGCCCGACAACATTTAGTTGATGGTGGATTACTTGCCAATCATTTTACAAGTGCAACTGAAATTTACAAAAATAGACAAAGCATTGGTAGAATTACAACTGGTACTAATTGTCTTGATACTTTATTTGATGGTGGTATTGAGACTCAAGCTTTAACTGAAGTTTATGGAGAGTTTGGTTGTGGTAAAACACAATTTGCACATACCATGTCTGTGATGGTTCAAAAAAGCAAAGAAGAAGGTGGACTTGAAGGTTCTGTCTTATACATTGACACTGAAAATACTTTCAGACCTGAAAGAATTGTATCTATTGCTAAAGCCCATGATATGGATCCTGAAAAAGTTTTAGACAATATCATCGTAGCTCGTGCATATAACAGCTCACACCAAATATTGATTTTAGAAGAAGCTGGCCCTGTAATTGAAGAAAACAATGTCAAATTAATTGTTGCAGATTCTGCAGTCGGTCTATTCCGTGCTGAATATCTTGGAAGAGGAACATTATCTGTAAGACAACAAAAACTAAATCACTTTGTTCATTTGTTGTCTAGAATTGCAGAAACATACAACTGTGCTGCAATTGCAACCAACCAAGTTATGGCATCACCTGATGTTTTCTTTGGAGATCCAACTAGACCCATCGGTGGAAACGTAGTTGCACATACAAGTACCTACAGAATCTACTTTAAGAAATCAGGTAAGAAACGAATTGCCAGAATGGTGGATAGTCCTCACCATCCTGAGGAAGAAGTAATCTTTGCTCTAGCAGAAGCAGGTGTAGTAGATCCTGAAGAAGCTGAGAAAAAGACTGCCAAAAAGGCAACCAAGAAAGCAACTGCTAAAAAGACAAAAAAGTCTGAGGTAGAGGCTACAGTAGAAACACCTGAGGTAGAGGCTACAGTAGAAATCGAATCTGATGATTTCGATCCGAAAGAAGAGTAATACCTCTTTCTTCATCTTTTTATTATTTTTTGATTACATCTGAATGGAATCATTAAATTATGAAATATCTTACATGAATCTGTAAATACATCATGACAGATCTTTATCGATTACTTCCAGAAGAGATGGAGCAACTTGTAATAGATATGGGATATCCTAGGTATCGAGCAGATCAAATCCTACTTCCCCTTTATTACAAATTCCCAAAGGATCTCAATGATATCCCACAACTTCCAAAAAAACTAAGAGAAGATTTGACTATGGCAGGATATACAATTGGTTCTGCAAAAGAAACACATCGTATTGTAAGTGATGATGGAGATACGACAAAATTATTGTTAAATCTGACCAATGATAATTCTGTAGAGACTGTTTTGATGCAATATGACCCCTCGAAAATTGGTGGTCATCCACGTTCTACCATTTGTGTTTCTACTCAAATTGGTTGTGCAATGGGGTGTGTATTTTGTGCAACAGGCCAAATGGGATTTGAAACTAATTTGAATGCTGAACATATTGTATCACAAGTAATTCATTTTGCAGAAATATTACAACAAAGAGGGGAACATGTAACAAATTTAGTTTTTATGGGTATGGGGGAACCTATGGCAAATTATGATGAAATGATTCGAGCGGTAAAAATTTTAACACATGATAGGGGATTTGGTTTAGGTCAGAGACACATTACCATTTCTACAATTGGAATTAAATCTAGAATTGAAAAACTAGCTGAAGAAAACCTACAGATAGGTTTAGCAATTTCTTTACATGCTCCAAACAATGAATTGAGAAAAAAATTAGTTCCCACAGCCACTCCTAATTCTGTAGAAGAAATTATTGAAATTGGGAGAAATTATTTTAAAAAAACTGGTCGTCGTGTGACTTTTGAGTATGCTCTTATGGAGGGGATAAATGATTCACCTGAAATTGCAACAGAATTAGCTATGCTTTTAGATGGAAATGGCTCTCATGTGAATTTGATACCGATTAATCCTACTGCTGGTGATTTCAAGCGTCCATCAGAAAAAAATGTCAAAGAATTTGAACAAATTTTGTCCAAGGCAGGAGTAAATTGTACAATTAGAATCGAAAAAGGCACTGAGATTTCAGCTGCGTGTGGTCAACTTAGAACTGATCTTGCTGATTAAACGCATCTATCTTTTCTAAGTCTTAAAATAGGGCTTTTGAAGATTTTACACACATGGCAACTAAGAAATCCTCTGGCCGTTCACATGGATTTAAGCATAAATCTAGAAATATTATGACAAAAAAAGCCCCTAGAGGAGTCTCATTTTTGTTACGTGAATACCGAGAAGGTGAACAGGCACTTGTCATTATTGATCCAAGACAGCACAAAGGATTACCACACAGACGATACCACGGAAAAGTTGGTCTAGTTACAAATGTTGGTAGACGTTCAGTTACACTTGCTGTAAAATTAGGTGATAAAACAAAAACCTTAATCACTAGATTAGATCACATTAAACCATTTGGTGTATGATATGGAAGAAGTAAAAAAGAAACAAGCTATTTCTCTTGCAGAAGTTAAAGAAATTTTAGGTAAAGTTGATGTTGAAGAAATGGATCAAATTCAACGTTGGACATATGATTATGTTTCAAAATTTGTAACAACTGAACCAAAAGAAGCAAAAGATATGAAGAAACTACTCATCAAAGAATGTGAATTAACTGAAGACGAGGCTGTTGAAATAGTTAACATCAGACCTACAAGTTTAGCTGAATTACGTTCTTTTACATTTGGTTGGAAAAAATTAATTCTTGCTGAAACCCTAGAAAAAATGCTCAAAATAATCAAGGAGCATTCGTAAGTTTTTGGGTGTATTCTATTTTGTATCGGGCACAACCCCCAGTTAGAAAGTATGAAGAGTATGCATACGTATTGGATTTTAATTCTAGAGGTAAATCATCAACTGTAAGAGGTAGAGATGGAATTATCGTCACTGCTATTGGGGAAGACAGATTAACTCTTCTAGAAGTTCTTGGAATTCCAAATTCTACATTTGAGGTTGGCGAAAAAATCTATATCGGAAAAGAGGGAAGAACAAAGATTCTCTCTGTTTTAGGAAAGATGGAATATGATAAAATTTCATTATCTGCTCAAAACGAATTAGATTTAGTAGTTGAAACTATTGTAACTGCAAATGAACAAAAATTTGTTACATATCTAAACAATGCACAACCTCTAACGCCAAGAATTCATGCATTAGAATTGATTCCAGGAATCGGAAAAACATACATGAAAACTATGTTGGAAGAAAGAGAGAAACAAAAATTTGAAAGCTATCAGGATTTACAAGACCGTGTTGGATTTAAAGAACCAATCAGACATATTTCAGAGCGAATCCTGGATGAAATTACAGGAGAAAGTAGAATGAATCTCTTTGTAAAGAGATGATAAAACGAAAACGCCTTGGCCAACACTTTCTAACATCAAATTCTATAGCAAAATCCATAGTTTCTGAGGCTAAAATCACAAAAAATGATATTGTTTTTGAAATTGGAACTGGGCAGGGAATTTTAACTCCTCTTTTATGTCAAAAGTCTAACAAGGTAATTTCAGTTGATATGGATGAGGATCTAATTAGAAATGCTAAATCAAAATTTTCTGATATAGACAACCTTGTATTAAAATCCGGTGATGGTTTCAAGAAAAAAGATCTTTTCACAATTTTTGTTTCTAATTTGCCTTATTCTAGGAGTAAGGATGCAATTGAATGGTTGGCGCAGACTTCTTTTTCACACGGAGTAATCATGGTTCAAAAAGAATTTGCTGATAAATTACTTGCAAAATCATCCAAGAATAGAAAAGCTATAAGCATTATTGCCACATCTGCATTTGAAATAACAGTCGTATTAAAAGTAGGAAAAAATAATTTTTCTCCACCCCCAAAAATTGATTCTATGGTTCTAAAAATAATTAAAAAAAATAATTTATCTAAAGAACTTATTCAAACAATTAATAAAATATTTTCATATCGAAGAAAAACAGTTAAAAATATTTTAAAACAATTTAACAAGGAATCTGAAATAGATAAACGAGTAGATGATCTATCTGGAGAAGAAATAATCCGTCTTGCAAATCAAATCCTTGAAAAATGATGAATATCCTCCTTCTGAGGATACTTTTTTCATTGCAAATAATATTGAAAATGAAAAAGGTAATTGTGCTTTAGATGTTGGAAGTGGTTCTGGATATCTTACAAAATTACTTTGTGAACATTTTTCATTAGTTGTTGGAACTGATATTAATTGTGATGTATTGCAAAATCAAACTTTGTACAAAACAAAAAATCTAATTTGTTGCAATGGCTCAGATGCATTGAAAATAAAATTTGATTTTATCGTATGTAATTTACCTTATCTTGCAACTGACGAAATTATAGACATTGCAACAGATGGGGGTACAGATGGATTTGAAATTCCTAAAAAAATTTTTGATTCTGTGATTGATAATCTGGCTGAAAATGGGAAATTTATCTTTGTAACATCGTCGCTTTCCAATTATCCAAAATTAATTGAATATGTTCAAAAATTAGGCTTGAAAACACGAATTATGGCAAAAAAGAAACTATTTTTTGAAGAACTAATTCTTGTAGAAACTATCAAGTGATTATTTTCTTAGATTCTCTTTGGCATATGTGATAATTGCATCAGTCATTTGTGTAGTTGTAGCATTACCGCCAATATCCCATGTTACTGCTTTTCCTTCATTGATTACTTTATCAGTTGCATCAAAGATTGCATCTCTAATTTCCCTTTCACCTAGATAATCTGCCATCCAAGCTCCTGATAAGACAGTTGCAGTAGGATTAACTTTATTTTGTCCTGCAAATTGTGGGGCACTTCCATGCGCTGCTTCAAACATTGCATAATTATTTCCAATATTTGCAGAATAGATTAATCCAATTGAACCTACAAGTGCTGATGCTAATTCAGAAATAATATCCATGAATAAGTTGGTGCTGACCAATACTGAACCGTTAAACTGTTCCGTTGCAATTACCATCTGTTGTGCCATGTTGTCTATGTAAATTTCAGATAATTCAATTCCGGTTCCTTCAACTGCCTTTTGTGTTTCATCCCAAAATATCCCATCTGTTTGTTTTAGGATATTTCTTTTTGTTATTGCAACCATTTTTTTCATATTGAATTTATTTGCCCAATCTACTGCAGAATCCACTAGTCTCCTGCTCCCCTGTCTTGTTATTTTTCTAATTGCTATTGCAGCATCATCTGTAATTTTTGCCTCTACACCCGTGTACAGTCCTTCTGTAGCTTCTCTGAAACATACACAGTCAAGTTTTCTATTTGGAGTTAACCTATCATAAGTTTTAGTTGGTCTGATATTTGCATAAAGATCAAATTTTTGTCTTAATGTAACTGCAACACTTTTCGGTGCACCTGGAACTGGAATTGTAGTAGTTGGACCCTTGAAACAACAGTCTGAATCTTCTAAAATTTTCATCGTTGCATCTGGAATGTATGATGCGTCTTTTCTTCCATTTTTTTCCCATTGTTCTGAGCCTACCTCGCAAAGAATTAGTTCTGATTGAAAATTACATTCATTTAACACCTTTAACATTGAATCTACAACTTCAGGTCCGATCCCATCCCCTTTCATTACAGCGGCTTTTTTACTCAAAACTGCAAGATTTTGAGGTGATTATTATTTAATTCTACCTTGAAATTGAAATGTTCCCTATATGATTTCTATAGAGATGATTTAATACCTAATTTAAAAAATAATACTCAAATGCAGATTGTACAAATCTCTGATCTACATGTGGGCTCTCAATTTTTGCAAGAAAAATTTGATATTTTGGTCGATGAAGTGAATAAACTAAATCCTGATGTTATCATAATTACTGGTGATTTAACTAATGAAGGATTGATGAAAGAATATGAACAATGTACATCTTTTTTAAGAAAATTCAATACTAAAAAAATTATTACTATAAGTGGAAATCATGATTATAGGAATACTGGATATCTTTTATTCAAAAAATTTTTTCCTTTTGAAACTGTAAATGAACTAAGTGATGATGTTGTTTTAGTTACAGTTGGAACTGCTAGACCTGATAGAAATGAGGGTGAAGTGGGATACAGACAAAATTTATGGTTAGAACGAACTATGAAAAAATACAAAGACAAAGTAAAGATTGTTGCAATGCATCATCATTTAATTGCAATTCCTGATACTGGTTCTGATCAACTTACAGTAGTTGATGCAGGTGACGTGCTACGAACTGTTTTAAATTCTAAAGTTGATGTAGTATTATGTGGACATAAGCATAGGCCATGGGCATGGACTTTTGGAGCACTTACTGTAGTTAATGCTGGAACTGCTACATCTGAGAGAGTTCGTGGATTCTTTGAAAATACTTACAATATTCTTACCATCGCTAACAAAACAGTACAAGTTGATCTAAAAATTGTAGGTGGAAAACGACTCCCAATTGAGGATATTGTGAATAATTACAGTCAATTTGGGGACGTATGAATTTATTTACAGAATCATTTTAGGCATACTATGCGGGGGTCGCCTAGCCCGGTAGGGCGTGAGATTGCTAATTTCATGTTCGCAAGAACTCGTGGGTTCGAATCCCTCTCCCCGCGCCATTAAAACGTGTGTATAGCTGGAGCTTACGATTTTGCGCTAATTCATTCTGAAAATATGTAAATGTCTATCTTTTATTGAAATAAAAGATATTTTCTAAAATCTATCTTATTTTAAAAAAGAGATATTTTAAAAAATAAAAGATAGATAAAAAGTGAATTTTCAAATTATGATTTTATTTTTTATTTATTTTAATGCAAAAATGGTATTATCTTGGCAGTGATTTATTCCAACAACTCATACATATTCCCTGAAATATTGACTGCAATCAATCTACACCAAACATTATACCGTAGCATCATTGAGGATGTAAAAAACAAAAACATCTCTCCTTGATGATGCCAAGACTGGACATGTAATACTGGGGTTTGTAATTGACTACGAGGATTTGGTGTCTTTCATCAAGGAAAAGTCACTTGACTACATGGGAGTAATGACTGAAAAGGAAAAAGACATCATGGCAAAGTTTGAGGATGGAGTGCAACTACAAAAGACATTGATGAGCAAAAGAGATTAAGGAACATTACAAAGGCCAAGATGAGGAAGAAGAAGAAGAAAAAAAAAATGATTACCAAAAATCATATTATTTTGATATCTGCAATTTGTCTAGTCGCATTATTTTTGTTATGTCTTTACGTTCCTGCATATATGCAGTGCTCAGAAGGATTACAATGGGACTTGTCTTGCAGTTTTTCTGGATCTGATGCGCCGTTTGAGGAATTCCTAAAGCAAAAAGCAACTACTGTATTTGATATGACGTTGGAAAAATATAGAATCAATTCTAAACAGCTGACAGTTGTTGACGGTTTCAAATGGGAAAATGAATTTTTCATGGCAGAGTCTATTGCAGATGACGGCAATCGATATTATCTGATGACCTCATTTGCAGAGCATGAATCTATAGACAAAATACAAGTGCAAATTTTCAAGATCATATCAGATAACTGTGTAACTGAGAATATTCTAAGCAAGCAAGGATGTGCTTCTGAGTACATACAAGAACTAAGAGTCCCTGTACCTCCATCAGGTATGGATTACTTGCTATCTGTAAACCAAATAGACTATCTTCAAAACACTCTGGTGGTAACAAGAGGCCCACCATTTTCAGGTGGTCCTGGGTGCGGCGCAGTAATTGATACAGATGATGTAACTCACTGGTTCAAAATAGATTCTATATCCAACCCCAAGACGATGACGCTATTTCCAGAAAACCCCCATCCTTGTGAGGTAAACACAACTTCATGTTTTTGTAATGCACAAACCAACTTGACTGTATTAACACTTGAGAAATTGTCTTATTTTACTGAAGATGAAGAGGAAAAATATGCAAACATCTTGCTTGATTACATCAAAAACAATGCTGGAATGAAAAACATTGAGCAAAAATTCAAAATTGGAAAACTGAATCTCAACTTTACTGATCCTGATGCAGTTGGATACTGTGGTGAACTACCTAGTGGTTACAGAATTAGTTTTTTCAGTGGTGCCATAGTTGATAGTTATGTCAAAGACTATGGGTTGGACTCTGAATTTCCGTCATTGTGTGCGTTAAATGATGATGCAAAGTGGTGGGAGAGAAAATAAAAATTAGAAACAAAATAATAATAATAATAATAATTTCATCTATCTTACTGGTTTCAATTATTCCTATGTGGTATTTCTCAAGTCATTTGTTTACTTGGGATGATGAAAAATTTTGTGAGATTAACCATGAAGGTTTTGACAGAGTCGTCAAGTGCGTGTATTTTGATTCAAATGAGGTTTTACAAAATGATGAACCATACAAATCCGGCCCAGAACAACTCCAAATGGTTTTAGATTGTTGTAACGATACTTTTGAGATGAATCTGATTGGTCTTGAATACCTTAATGACCCACATTACATTAACAACAATCTCTGCAAATGGCAAAAACTATAGCGAGAAGCAAAAGTTCGTGAGTCATTTTTCATGCATTTCAGTTCGCTTATTCACATTTACCTTAATAAAATCCACTAATCGCTAGTTTTTCGATGATTTTTAGTTCACGAACTTTGTCTCTTTGCTATAACACTCTTCCCAAACTCTGATGAATACTGTATCCTTGGTCAAAACATGTGGGCCAACATTTCAAAAGCTGAAATTTAGAACAAAGTAGATTGAGTGTTTGGTGAGTGTTTAAATTATAATTTGATTTTATAAAATAATCTTTAGTGAACACTGATGATTTCTATGAACGATTTGTTCATTAGGGTTTTAAGCAAATTTTGTAACACTATAACATGCCAAATGATAAAACTGAATCTTGGGAACAACTCTATGGATTGTCTTGGATGATACTTGATGAAGAATAATCTCTTGAGGAAACCTAAAAAACACTGTATATCCTCATTGTTTTAATGTCAAGTGACACTGATAATTCCATCACGTTTAGCTCATATCTGCTTGAAAACGAAGATCACTGTAAAACTATAATCAAAATAGAGCCACAATACATGGAAAAACTCGGAATAAACGAGGGTGACATTGTACAGGTTTCAGGCACGGACAAGGCAGTTGCCTTTTGCTTTTCATCAAGCCAGATAGATCTTGAAAAAACAAAACAACAGGATATCCAAATTGAGTATCTCAATCCATCCCACAAAGAGATAGAATATCCCAAGATGATAATGAGTAGTCTTGTATTTAGTAATGCTTGCCCTTCCAAACGCATGAGGCTGGCAAAATTAGAAAAACTGACTGAAAACTTCAAGGATGCAATTCCAGAAGCAGATGTGATTACCTTGGGTACGGTGGAATTTACAGAGAAAACAATGCCCAACTACAAAGACAATATTGATTTCTCACCACTGTTTGGCAGACTGGTAAAAAAGAAAGAAAGAATACACACATCATTTCAACATGACTTTGCACAAAAGCATCAACAAACTTCCAGGGGCGGACATTCTCACACTCCAAAGTTTTCATCTTTGATTGTTGATGCAAAGCCTGAAGACAAAGAGTTTTGGATTGTCACAAAAAATACAAAATTTGAATTTCAAAATATTCCATTCAGTGAGTTTAAAGACAAACTTCCAAAACCAGAATCCTTGTCTCTTCTCAGGGTGATCCCAATAGTAAAAAAATTACATTTGCATGACACTGACATTGCATTTTCTTCACTTGAAGTCTTTGAAAACAACATGAAGTTGAGTTGGTATACTCACCAGCGAATCAAGCTTTCAGAAGATCTTCTATCAAACCCATCAAAATTTAATGATATGCCTATACGTATGGATAGTCCGGAACTGACAATTCAAATCAAGGATGATCTAGGTAATGTATATTCAGATGGATATTCTGGCGGAGGAGGAGGAAGTAGCGGTCCTGATCCAACATCTCATGAAATGATATCTAACTATTCTGGTGGCTATGTGTTTTTTTCTACATTGGATCCCAATGCAAAAGAAATTACAATTGTTGTAAATGAGATAGCATGGGCAAAAAGAGAACGCCTGCGAGATCATCCTCCATCAGTTCCTCCAAACATGGGGACCATGTCTGCATCCCACCACAAACTCTCTGTTTTGGAAGGGCCATGGGAATTCAAAATTTCTCTATAATGCCATTTGTTCCTAGAGCAAAAATTCGTATCTAGTGCAAAATTCAAGCGTCTGACTATCTCCCCGCGCCATTAAAACTTAATAGACCGATTCACAAAGTTTTTTCATGGGACGAAGAAAATCACAAAAAATCATTCGTACTGGTCCAAAAAATGCAACCACTGGTATGTGTCCTCTTTGTAAAACAATTGGTAAAATTTTCATTCTTGGGTCTCCTGGAGAAGAGAGAGCAAAATGTGAAAAATGCCGTCAGGAATTTGAATTATAGGTTTTTTACACAATTACACTAAATAACCTAAAACGACTAACAGGCCGTCGTGAAGGCTTGCAAAGTTCTCAAAGAATTTGATTTTGATAAAAATTATGGTTTTGATATACGTCCACAATTTGCCAGATGTTTGGCAGTAATGAAAATAGGCGATAAAATCAATTCAAATCAGTTTGTTGAAGAACATCGCAACGAATTCACTACACGAAAAAATACTCTAGAAGCAAATTTAGCTGTAATTTACAAAGCAATTTCTATTGGAAAGGGGAATTATCAATAAAGCACTATTTGATGACTTGACAAGAATTGAAGATATTCGTGATCAAATGGACATACAATGCATTGTACATCATTCCTGAAAGGATTGATCCCATTATTGAAAATATGGAAGTTACATCAATACTGAAAGGGCTGAATCCTACATGGGATAGTTTTGAAACAATGCAAAAATTATCCAAAATTTCATTAAGAATTGTTAGTGAACTAAATAGCGCATTTGCTCGAATGGTGGCAGATAATGCAGAAACAAATTAGATTCTAAATTTTATAATCACAAAAAGATTTCAAATTACACGCATTACACTTGTTTACACTATTGTGGTGTTCAGGTTCATCCATACCAAGTGAAATGGTTGTAAATTTCTGCAATGATGTGTGTAGATAATGGAGTGAGAAAGCATCTTGTATTTCTGAGAATACTTTGTATGGTTCTCTAGTCTTTCTGTCACAAATTCTAATCTGCCATTTTTTCTGAGTATGAGGCATTTCAAAAAAATCGTCCACATCTGGTTTTCTTTTTGCTGAAAAACTGGAATTGAGATATGCTAACACTTGCAGTAGTTGACTAGGATAAGGCTGTGTCTTGCCATCATACACTTGAGGCCTACCTGCAAACTTGTCATCTTGAACTACTAGAGTTTCATCAATTCTAAGAATTTTATCGATTCTGCCTGATAGTGTTAGCAATACATTCTCTTTTGGAAATTCAAAGGGCATCATCAAGGTAGAGTGAATGTTTTCTCGAGCAAACTCAATGTCTTCTTCTTTATCCTCAATTTGCTCAACTGATACTGGTTCTAGTTCAACATGTTCTGCTTCATATTTTTCTTCAGCAGAATGAGCTTTAGTTCCTTGAATCAATGCCTGGGAAGGTTTGGGTTTAATCCCTTGAATTGATAGTGGGATTTTGTACTCACAGTACCCTAGAGAATCTGCAAAATCCGTAACTGATGCATTAAGATATGTGATGTCTGATTCTTTGTTGATTTTGATCAAAATCTAGACTCTCATTACAAAGTATCTTACAGTATCATTTATTGAAAGCCAATTAATTTTGTGCCTGCCATTGAGATTCACTTTTTCTGTACTATCGCCGATGTCATTTTTGATTTTTCCATACAATTCTTTTTCTTTTCTAAATTTTTCATATATTGTACCTTGTTTCCCATTATCGTTCCAAAAAGATCTATGAGGGGTAAGAGCTAAAAAGAAATTGTCAGTAAAGCCTGATTCTTTTAATTGTTCTAAGAATTTAACATCTTTGCAAAAATGAAACATTTGAATTGGTATTTCACCATTTACTGGAAATTTTATTTCAATTGCAAATTTCTTATTTTGAGACTTGATAAACAATACAATATCGATCTCTTTTTTCACAAAATTCTTTTTTTCTAAATTAAAGAATTTTACATTTCGTTCTAGTTGAATTTTATAATCTGGAATTTTCTCTCTAAGAAACATTGCAAGTTCATACTGAACACTTGCTTCATTGTAAATTTCGGTTTTACCTTTAGTAATATGGGAAACAAATTCATCAATCAACTGTTCAAAATAGATATTTTTACCACCAACAACAAAATCGGGTTTTTCTTTTTCCAATTGAGTATCTCTATTTCTTCTAAATTCTTTTTCTTTTTCCAAATCGATTGTATGTTTTTTTATTTTTTTACCTTTAGTTAATACTGCCTTTTGTATTGCCAAAGAATCCTTGTAAAATGAAACAGTCTTTTTTTGTAAATTTGTTTTTTTTGACATCCATCCAGCATGTAAAACGGCATTCATCAGTGTATGAGTAGGGGAATTTGCCCACCATGCGGGATATTTGTATGCAGAACTAGGCATAGGCTTTCCTAAAATTTGCTCAATTTGTTCAAAACTGCAAGAAACATCATCAGAAATTTGAGATTTTAAGAATTTGACAAATGGCAAGTAATCCAATTCATTTTCTTCAAAACAAGAATACAAAAATCTTTTTAAAATTACAATTTATGATTAAATTAAATCTAGAAAGAGTATGATTGAGACCTTTTTTGAATGAAAATTATGCCTAAAATAGTCAGTCTTTAAAAGAAAAAGTCAATATTTCCTAGTCTGAATTATAGTTCAAAAAAACCCACCTGTCCATCAAAACATTTACCCATAACTTTTTAAGACAAATTTTTGCTGATAGATAATTATGAGTTCAGAAGCTGAAACCATCTATGAGAGAGTTGCAAAACTTGAAGACGAAATTGCATTACTTAGAAGTGAAGTTGATATCCTCAAACAAGCACTAAGAAACAAAATTGCTCGTCATGAAATCTCTATGATCAAAAAAGGAACTGATGTAGATTCAATTATTGATTAATTTTTTGTCTTTATACTTCTAATTAATTCTAAAATAAAATCTACATCTTCTGCATTTGGGTTTATTTCTAAATATTTATTCAAATATTTTAAAGCAATTTCATAATTTTTTAATCTGTCTTCTAAAATCCCTTTGTCTCTGATATCTTCAGGTGATTCTGGTTCAATAGATAATACCATGTTTACACATCGTAAAGCTTTTTCATAAACAAATGATTGGACGTAAGAATTTTTTAAATTTCTAGTTAGTCTTACAAGTATTTGTTCTGGTTCGACTTCATCAAGAAATTCTGGTTTAAATTCTAATTGTCCTCCATAATTTACATCAAGAATATCTTGCAAGTCATCTATATCTAGCAAACGCCCATCATAAAATGGATCCAAAATCATCTCTTCATTGTATTTTACCAAAACATGACTGGGAAATCCCACTATCTTTAATTCTAATCCAATAAATTTTGCAATTTCCACATATAGAATTGAAATGGTGATCGGAAGTCCTGTTTTTTTATCAATTACTTCATTTAGAAAATTATTTTTTGGGTTATAGTAGTCATCATCATCTCCACTAAAAGCTAAATTTTCAAAAAGATATTCGTTTAACATTGAAATCAAATACGTTGGATTTTTCACATCACTGATTGATTCTTTTAGTGATTTTCCAATATGATTGATTTTTTGAATATAATCATCCACATTTAGATCTGGATATTCTAAAATTTGTGAAAACTTGAGACATTTTTCGACCAAGTTGAAATTTGGATTCTTTACAAATGCAAGCCACTCTGCAACTAATGGATCAAATTTTTCTTCCAATTATTACAAACTCAGTTTTTTAAGATATAGTTGTGGCTCCTTGAGTTCTCTGGTATTTGGAGGGATTTCTATCATTTTTTTGAACGTATCTTTACCTAGTTTTTCATATAGTATTTTTGTAAAGTCCTTACCCATACTTTTCCTTACTTGATATGATGAAAAGTCAGTTCCCATGAATGTTGATAAATAATTTTGAAAATCTTGATCATCTTTTAGGATTTTTTCAATAACAAATGCTGCCATTCCCTCCATTGCAGTAAATGCAGCATGATGTTGTTGGATTGGAACTAACCATCTTTTGTAAATATCTAGTAACTCTGGAATTGATTCTCCAATTTTAGGATCTATTTTTACATGAGTGAATGTCATTACATCTGGTCCAATTTGTTCAATTAAGAAGTGATCTGGATTCAAAAAGAAAAATAAATTAGCTTTTTTTGCAAATGGAAAATCATCTGGAACTGCTTGTAATTGACAATACTCTGATAATTTATTGATTGTTTCAGTATCTAATGATAAGATGATTTTGGCCAACTCTTCATTTATTTTATTTACTTCCATTGCTGCTCTTTTGTTTACTTGTTGAAGATTTTCTTGCGTTGAATGAATTAATTCTTCAAGAACTGTCATTTTCACTGCTCCTAAATATCCTGAGTTAACATTTTGAAATCTTGAATCATATGGTTCACCTTGTTTATGTAAAATTATTTGTGGATATCTTGACAAAATGAATTTATTCAAATAAATTTCAGAGTCTAAATAATCTCCATATGTTGTTGTAATTTTTGAAATGTATTGAATAGCATATGTAGAATATACTAAATATTTTGCAGTATCTTGTTGCATCAATTCTGCAATCTTTGTTAGGTTTTCTTTTGCAACTGCATTAAATAATTCTCTGACAAATTCTTTTGATTCTTTATCTGCAAATACTTTGTTTCCCTTGATTCTTTTCAACTCTTCTAATTCTGGAAATTTTAACGAAATATTTTCTGGAATTTGTATTCCTACAAATTCTTTTATTTTATTTTTAAAATCAGGTAATATTTCAGTCGCAATAACATCTAATTCTTTGAATTGTACTTTGTCTGCAATATCGTCCCTAGCCTTGGTTGCTAGTTCTACAATTTCTTTTTCTTCATTAATTTCAACTGATAATTGTCCAAACAAAGCATCTGCAAATTCTTGAAATTCTCCCAATTTGAATAAAATTCCGAATTACTCCATTTAAGATTACCTTGATTTTTACTATCAAAGAATTATTAATTCAAAACCTATTGATTTGTCATCTAACATGTTAGAATCTAGCCTTGAATTTTTAAAATGCATAAATTGCGGCTCAAAATTAGAATTAGATTCATTCAAACAAGACAAGGAAATAGTTGAAGGAATTTTAGAATGTCCCAAATGTAATGGACAATACCCTATAATTGAAAAAATACCTATTCTATGGAATGATTTTTCTCTTTATCTTTCATCACGTAAAAAACTAGGAGGCAAACTCTATCGATTAATTGAAAGTATAAAACTCAAGAAATTTTGTAAATCTTCATTATCAAATATTTCTCAAACCCATGAAGATAGAACTGCCCTTGAAGAACGATGGTCACTGATATATCAAAACAGTAAATCTTCAAAATTCTATTCTGAAATACAAAAAAATCTTAATTCTTTACAAAAGTCTAATCTTGTTTTGGAGTATGGGTGCTCTATTGGTATTACCACTTCCTTTTTAGCTAAATATCACAAGATGGTGTTTGGTGTTGATAGATCCTTTTTCGCTTTAAAAATTGCAAAAAAATTATCCAAAAATAATCTTGATTATGTTGTAGCCGACTTTTTATCTCCTATATTTGGAAAATTATCTTTTGATCTTATTCTGGCACTAAATGTTTTAGAACTTGTTGAACCTATGGACTTTTTAAAACATGTTTCAAAACAAATCCATAAGGGGTATTTTGTTATTAGTGATCCATATGATTTTGATAGGGGAATTAATTCTGTAAAAAATCCTCTTAATGAAAAATTATTACGCACAAATTTACAGAATTTAGACTTTAAAATTACTTTACAAACAAATACTTTTTCTCACATACCTTGGAATTTAAAACTCAATCCACGTGCAACTTTGAATTATGATGTAGATTTAGTCATTGCAAAAAAATAGATTCTTAATTATGATTACTTGCATTTTCATACTTGTATTTTTTGATTGTTCTTTTAATTTTTGGAACCAAAATTTAGTTTTTGTATTAATTTCATCTAGTAATTCATACATATCTTTTTGATGATATTCATCTTGTTCAGTCATTTCAAATCCTATTTTCCATTTAAACTGAATATACTTTATTTTAAATTCATTTATCCAATTGTTATTTCAGTTTGAACAGACAGGTTTCCAAGTCAAATCTTTCTATATTTCATGAAAATCATTATTTGAACTGCTATAATTTTATCTGCTTTGATAAAAAATTAAATATCATTTTTTATTTTTTTCATGCTCTGTTTCTGAAATATTATATGTTTGATTACAACTTCCACATCCATCTTTTCTAGTACCAAACCAGATTAATGCAAAGGGCATTAACGCATAGAGTAACATGGCATTTGGAAATCCAAACAATGATGATTCATTTTCAGTAAAATAACCTGATAATCAGTAGATGGAAAAGTGACTCATTCTTTGCATCCCAAATGATATTTTCCACGGTCTCTAAACCAATCTACTGTAATCATATCCATAACTAGTAGATGGAAAAGTGACTCATCTTTTGCATTCCAAATGATACTTTCCTCGGTCTCTAAACCAATCCACGACAATCATCTCCATAATACATTTCAGCATTGCGATGTTTAAAATCGGCTTGTCGTTGTTGTAAGAATTTCCCTTTGCAAACATAGTGTTTGCAATTATCCATGTATTAAACAAAATTAACGAATAGAGAAAATAGAAATATATTACAGAATGATTCCTGCTTGTCGTTCTAGGCCTAAACTTTTCCACACATGCATAATAGCCTGTCTCAATCCCCCATCTTGCACGATATTCTTCTGGCAGAGAATGGAGATCTCCAAATATTTTTCCTTTTGGCATGTTTGTTGCAAATACCAGGTTGGTCTGTAATCTCGGACTTGGCAAGTTTTGGATTTGGATTCGGAATGATCACCAGAGTGTATGATTCAACATGCCCTGATGCAGAATGAATTTTACATTCAGATATCGCTGCCCTTGTCCCTGCAACGTATTCCATTATTGCATTTTTGACTACCAAAGTCTTTACTGCAGGCATTAGAAATATTTTTTTTGTTAGTTTCAATTCATGAATCACACCAGTTGAAAAAAATTCTCTATCTACCAACCAAACCTGTCTGGATACCATTTCTGATGCAATCCAACAGCAATTTACGCACGATTTTTGCCATAGAATCGCCTTTTTTCTTGGATGTACAGCCGATCTGTGCCCTGCATTCTTTAGATCAATTGCGTAATTGAAATGGTTTTTGACAACATTTTGAATTTTAGTCAAATTTGTGCCTACAAATTCAATATAGGCGAATTTCTGGAAATTAACCTACTCAAAACCCATACTTAAAAATAATTACACAACTCATCTATTATTGCCGGTGCCGTAGGAATATACATGATGCTTGCAACAGACAATGTGGCAAAGAAGCTGCATGAGCGATTCAACGAGCAAAATACAATCCTGAAACATCTTGATGAACGCTCAGGCAAACAGACAGAGATTCTCAAGGAGATAGCATCATCGCAGAAGGAGATGATATCATCGCAGAAGGAGATGATATCATCGCAGAAACAAAACCACACAGAGATGATAGACATTCTCAAAAAGATAGAGTCAAAACTCTAGAATAATTTTTTTCCTGACTGAGCCTGCTGGCCCAAACCCATTTTATTTTTAGCGCAAGCTGGAAACCGACTCAGCGGATGGGTGTGCGGTACAGTCCTTTAAGGAGGAAACCAAATGAATTCAAATGATTCATACAGTGTAAATGAAACCAATCTAAACAATTCACAAATACAGGTGGAACGATGCACCAAACAAACTGCCAGCATTGCATTTCCGCCGGTTCCGGCAGTACATGCAGATACACTGCTAAGAGGAGAGAGAGCAGGTATCAAAGAGAGGAATACTCTTCATGATACAGTTCCAAGAGCAGTTTTATACAGTACCTGCACACGCGATGATTCCAGCAGAGGCAACCCTGATGCGTGCAAAGTCCGGAGCCCTCGTTGGCGTTTCAGCGGTGGTCGGTGGGTAGAATGCCTGATAACGAATCCCTGGTAGCAGTGCGTTCAGACCTTCCAGACTGGAAAGACATGCCTGATGATGTATCACTTGGATCACTCTCATGACGTGACATCTACTACAAAGCCGAGACACAGTTTGGGCGTATGTATGTATGTATCAACCTTCACGCACAAATCAATAACATTAGACAAAAAGATCAAAGATCAACTAAACCAGAATACAATACATGTCAGCTTGCGGCCATGAGAAGATCATCATGCAATTACAAGAGGAGTCAATACAGACAAAATTAATCATTGAGAATATAGTCAAGGTAAACAAAGATTTAGAAAAAAAGCCAAGCCTACTATGAAAATCCACACTCTCCACCATCAAAGAATTCTCTTGAATGGAAAAGACAAAAAAA
>JARPSM010000045.1 GCA_029782475.1 Nitrososphaerota archaeon | reverse complement strand
TTCAGTAGAAGGAGACATTAGAAATGCCTTCAATGAGGCAAATTGGACCAAAGCCTACAACAACAACGATGTTTCATTCAAAGTGAAACATGGTATAAAATTGACATCAGGTGGTTTGAGAAAGAAGGAATTAGGACGAACAATTGATAGCTATAGAAAGGCAGCAATATTTTGGACTCGAAATCCAAAATTAGTCAATCCAATGAAAGATAGACGAATTTGGGTACAGATATCCAAAAATTTTGAACCATTTATCAGATTATCAGAAGAGGAAGTTAGACAGGAATTATTTGACTTTAATGAGAAATTTGTATTCAAAGCATCAGATTTGGGAAAAGGCAGACATAGGATTGGAGCAGAAGCTTTTGCATCTTGGCAAAAACATGACTTTACAGAAACTGGAAGTATCAAAAACAATTCCGATGATATTGAGATTGTAATCAATTAGGGATAGGCTCAAGATTTACTGGAATAATGATTCTAAATTTTTAACAACAGTTTTGTGCATAATCGTTCATCTAAAAATAACAGAAGCATTATTGCGTTAGAGAAATGATCAAAAATGTAATTGAAAATTCTATTATACATGAATTGGCAAGATCAAATGAATTGTTTACAAAACAATTAAAAAATACCAAGTTTGGTGAAATTGGAAACTCAAATGTATAGAAAAAATCTTTCTGAAGATGAAAAATTGTTTTTAATTGGAAATTATTTGAAAATGGCTTTACATCATTATCATAATCATGATGTATCTTTATTGTTTGCAGAGAATATTCAAATTGATAATAAAAGAATAGAGATTATCAAAGCATCAAAAGCTAAAATATGGGAAAATATGCAAAGTATTCTTTTACGTTTAGAAGAAAACTCAAGAAAAACATACTAAATTCATTATTTGATGTGTATGAAATGCCAGAGTCATTAGATGAATACAAGAAGAAGACCTATGTGCCTACACAAAAAGAAATTACTAAACAAAAAAGACTTGAAGAAAAGAAAAAACAAGAAGAATATGAAAAATATCAAAAATTTTGTCAAATTTGTGGAAAGAAAAATCATTCGTCATACAAAGATGGAATGAAACATCAACGAAAACACGGTGAGAGATTACTTGCCATAATCAAACATGGGGGTTGGCATTGCCAATATTGTGGAGATAAACTTCCATTAGATGAGATTAGGGCTAGAAAACACAATTGCTCCTAGTGCCATTTTTATCAGAAATATCTAGAAATTTAAGATTAGATTTTTGGCAAAATATGCCTAGATTACATACTTTACGAAGATATTATTCCTATTTCTTAACCAATGGAATAAATAGATGAGTTGTGTAATTATTTTTAGGCATGGGTTTTGAGTAGGTAAATTTCCAAAAATTCGCTTATATTGAATTTGTAGGCACAAATTTGACTAAAATTCAAAATGTTGTCAAAAACCATTTCAATTACGCAATTGATCT
>JARPSM010000044.1 GCA_029782475.1 Nitrososphaerota archaeon | reverse complement strand
CAAATCCCAGACCGTAGAACCATTGACAGACGATTCCAAGTTCTGCCAATTGATACAATCATTGGTACAATGGAAATCTGTTTGTATCAGAGAAACTAGTCGAGAATAAATCTGCATCAGTTGATAGTTCCATGCTAAAAGCTGCAGGTCCAATATGGCACAAGTCAGAGAACAAAAAGAATCGTTTACCAATCTCAGGAATTGATACTGATGCCAATGGGGTTTCTCCAAATCCAAGGGTCAGATATTTGGGTACAAACTGCACATGAGTTGTTCAGTTGGAAAATTAATAGTTCCACTGTCAGCTTGTACTAGTACGGCAAACGTTCATGATTCTCAAAAATTTAAGGAACTAAAGAGCCATTATCAGGACTATTCCAAAACATCCTGACAGATCCTGCATACGATGATGGATCACTGTATGATTCATGCACCAAGAAAAAGATTAGGTTAATCTGTCCAATCAAAATATATCCATCAACTCCACCAGACAGAATTAAACTCGCAGAATTTTACAATTCTGTAATTGGTCCAGAGTTGTATGCAGAAAGAAAAGTTTCAATTGAGCCCCTCTTTGAGTATCTCAAAGATATTTTTGACATCAGAGTGCTACCGGTAAAAGGATCTGATAACATCAAATCATTTGTTTTGATTTGTGTTTTGGTGTACCAGTTGACAGTTTACTACAACTGTGTAATTGGTGCAGAGAATCCGAGGATTGTAAAGAGAATGCTTTGCTGTTGAGAAATTATTGGGAATTATTTTTGTGAATCATATGCCCAAGCCTTGATTATTTAGAATTAGATTGCCTTTAGTTTGGCACTCTGGATTGTAGATATTGTTCTGTTTAACAGTGAATCTAGATCTGATTCAGATATTGCTAGAGGTGGAACTAACATGACTATGTTTCCTAGAGTTCTAAGATAAATTCCATTTTTTTTACCCTCTTCAAAGAATATTTTATTTATAGATTTTTTAGATGAGATTGGTATTTTTTTTGATTTATCTTTGACTAGCTCAATTCCCATTAGCATCCCTTTATGTCTGATATCTCCCACGATATCTATTTCAGATATTTTATCATAGAAATTTTCAAATATTTTGGATGTTTTTTGAATTCTTTCTATTAACTTATTTTCTTTGTACATCTTGAGATTTTCATATGCAACTGCTGCAGCAATTGGGTTTCCTGTATATGTGTGACCGTGGAAAAGATGTTTCCATTCATTAAATTCTCCCAAGAAAGAATTGTAGATTTTTTTATTTGCAAGTGTAGTTGCCATGGTCATGTATCCTCCCGTTAGCATTTTTCCATATGCAACAATATCTGGCTTACTTTGTTGTTCTTCATACTGTATCATTGATCCTAGTCTTCCAAACCCAGTAGCTATCTCATCTAAGACAAACAAAACATCATATTTTTTACATATCTGACTAATTTTTTTCTGAAATCCTTTTGGATAGATGATCACTCCCCCAGCTACTTGTGCGCCACTTTCCATTACAAAAGCTGCAATATCATCTTTTTTGGCAAATCTTTTTTCAATTTTTTCTAAGCAATAATTTTGATAATCTGATATTGTGTATCCTTTAGGAATTCTGTATTTGTTTGGTACTGGAAATTGAATGGTTGAAAACAATTGTTTCTTAAATTTACCAAAGAATTCTGGAACATATCCTACAGACATTGCTCCAAAAGTATCTCCATGATATCCGTTTTCTACTGTTGCAATCTTTGTTTTCTTTTTGTTTCCTATATTTTTCCAATATTGTAATGCCAGTTTTAATGAAATTTCCATTGCAGATGAACCATTATCTGAATAAAATACCTTGTACATTCCAGGAGATATTTTTACTAGAGATTCTGCTAATTTTTCCGCAGGTTCATTTGTCAGGTTAAACATTGATGAATGTTGTAATTTTTTGCTTTGATTTCGTATCGTTTTGATTAATTGTGGGTTTGAATGACCCCATACATTGCACCACATTGAGGCTACGCCGTCTATCATTTTGTTACCTTTAGAGTCAGTTAACCAAACTCCTTTTGCACTGGTAATTTTTGTAAACTTATCCCATTCTTTCATCTGAGTATTTGGATGCCAAACAGAACTTTTCAACTGATTTTGTATGGTTTCAGATCTTAATAATTAACCGATGAATCTTGACTACATCTTATTAATTCTTATTTTATTTTTTAGAAATAAACATGGGCTCACGGGGAGTCAGCCACCAAATTGGGGATAAAAATGGACGCAGATATGTGTGAAAATCAATCATTCTGGAGAAATTCTTCCTCCCACCTTGGTTCCATTGACAAGTTCTGCCATACAACTAGAATAACGTTCAGTCTCTGCACAAATATTATTGCAGATAAGATAATGATAAGAAGAATTATTATTTTTTTATTTTTCATTTTTATTCAGAATTATTACTAAATATTTTTTGATATTCATCTGAGATAGGATCACATATTGTAGATTCACGAATTATTACTTCTTGAATTCCAAACACAAATGAAAACTCAATTAATTGGTTGTTTGTCTCTGTTGGAATCTGCTTAATTCTAATTCTTTCACCCTCTTTGTAATTTTCTAACATGTATGGTGATGTTGTGAGATAATTATTTGTAATATCAACACAATTCAAATCAAATGTTTCAGTTGGAATTAATGTTGAGATTGGACTATGTGGCCCTCCTAATGTGGAATTAATTTTGATCATTAATTCATTATCAAGAATTTTGATTTCTTGGAGTGTTTGTGGATAAAATGAATGGTATTTTATTATTTTAAATGTATCCATCATCTCTTTGAATTAATTTTTCTCCAGTTTTTTCTGTAACACATGACGGTAAGTTGTTAGTATACTTGAAAATCAATTTACTGTTAGAAGTATAACATTCGAACTCCCATGGCGCCCAATCATTTTTGTATTGTTCTCATATATTCCCATAACCTATATGATATTGTGAAAAAGATTCTTCAATTCCAAGCATTCCAAACATGAAAAATGCAATAACTGAGGCTAGAATGAAGAATCTACAGTCCAAAGTCATGCTCCATACTATGTTGTATTAATTGAGGATAATCACATTTGATACCTAAATCTGAAATTGCATTAGTATGCCAAGTGACAAAATAATTAATGTCATCTATTGTTTTAATTCCGAGATACTGTGTCAAAGTTACACTTGACCCATCCTCTTTATTACACATTCCAATAAAAGTATCAAACTTTTCAATATCTGCAGAAACCTCAAATGTTTCTGTAAAACCAAATTTTGGATTAGACTTCTATTTACCATCTACAAAATACTTGTCATTTGAAAGTACGATAGATACAGTATCATCTTGAATAATTTCCATACTTTTTATTGTAAAATAGAAAACGCCATTATCAACAGGGTCAAAATGTACTTCTCCACAAAGTCTGTTGTCACTACTTGCCAGTTGTGAAACTTCGCCAACGATAGGTTCATGAAATCGTGGTTTTGAATATTACAGATAATTCACAGTAGTGACACATTTTGTTCCGTCTTTATCCATAATATCTGCAAAACGAGAACCTTGAAAATGGCCCTCTATCAATTAGATTATCATTTTCATCAACTTTATTTTCAAGAACTTTGAAATTATTTAATGGAACAGAATATTCATAGAAGTCATGTATGAAGAATAATTTACTGAAATTAGTAATAGTGGAACAAATATGCAACTGATTACAAATAAAACATTGACTCCTTTCATAACAAATCAATTCATATCCTAGAAATTGCAATAATTGAGGCTAAAATTAGAAAATTCATGGATTATCTAACTCCTCTACAATCTCAAAAGTCCTAGTCACTTTTTCAGACATTTGATTAAATTGACCCATATCATTTCCAAGAATTGGCTTTAGATAATTTGCAGAAATTGTATATGTTCCATGTTTTACTGATTCTCCATTTCTGTGATGCTGATTCCAAACATACTCCGTACTTGAGAGTGTATCAAATGAAGAAATTCTCTCAACAGGAGGGGTGATGATGTCAAGTGGGAAATCTATTCCCCTGTTAAATTCATTAGATAGGCTAAATGTTGGACTACCTGAAAAGAGTACTCTTGTATCTCCCATATTTTTCATAGATATTTTGATATGTTCTCCCAGAAGATATTTGTCCTTATCAGTATCAATTATAATTTTGGTATCGCCAAGTGTTGCCCATCCTCGTGCAACAAGTTTTGGTGCTGAAAAATATTCATTCACACAGGTTGGTGACCCATCAGATGTTTTGTAAACTAGATACAAAGATCCATTGCATATGACATCTCTAGATTCTAAGCCTTTTTCTAATTGTGTTTTAGGACTTTCAAAAACACTCTCTTTGTGTCTTGATTCATCTTTTCCAGAATTTATCACAAATTCTTTTTTAAACATAGGTTCTGGTTCAAATACGGCTGAATCTAGAATTTCAAATTTTATCTCCGTAATTAGTGGATTGTCAAAACCATCATCTGTAACATCCAATAGGCTTCCTTCTAGTGTGTATGTTCCTGGAGAAATTTTCAGAGTTTCTCTGTTGGATGAATAACTTTGATTCCAAACAAATTCTTTTGTTATTTTTTCTAGTGGCTCAAATAATACATCAACATGAGCCGTAGTACATACCATTTCATGATCAATTGGGTTTGTTGGATGTAATCTTACAAAACCTCCTAATTCTTTAATTTGAAAATTCATATTTGATTCATTAGTATCTTGACATCCATCACTTCCTTGATACCAATATGAATACAAATTTGAATTTTCCATATTAATTGTAAAGCGAATTGATTCATTTGGACTGTATGTTGATTTATCCGTAGACAGTGTTAGGATTAATCCATTTTTTGATACTGTTGAATCATTTGCAAAAGATTCATCGATTCCTATAATCCCAATCAAAACCAATGGAATTAACGCCCAGACTGGCCTCATGTTACTATTTTTGTGTACGAACCTCATAAAGTGTTTTTCCATGTTTTATCAAAAATTGGAAAGAATCCGTAAATGCTTGAACCTTTCTTGTGTATGATTATGGTATAATTTAGAATCGATGTATATTGACCGATGAATTAATCAATGAACTCTTTTGAATATTTTTGTTGAAATCACTCTTTATTACGGGAACTGACACTGACGTTGGTAAAACATACATTACTGCAGGGCTTGCAGTTGTACTTCAAAAAATGGGTGTGGATGTCGGTGTGATGAAACCCTTTGCGGCAGGTTCTGCTCAAAAAAAAGGCTTTAAATCTGAAGACGTTGAGATTTTATCTCGTGCAGCAAAAGTAACTGATCCTGAAAATTTAGTAAATCCTCAATTCTTTCCAATCCCTGCATCCCCCTACACTGCATGGAAGAAACTAAAAACAAAACCGCAAATTTCAACAGTACTATCTAGTTTTAAAAAATTATCAAAACTCCATGATGTGATGCTGGTGGAGGGGATGGGTGGAATAATGACTCCTATTCTCAAAAACTATTACATTACAAATTTAATTAAAGAAATGAAAATCCCTACTGTAATTGTAACTAGAAGTAAAGTTGGAACTGTAAACCACACCATAATGACAGTAAAGATGTGTGAAAAATATAAAATTCCAATCAAAGGAATAATTATTAATCATTTTGACAAGGGCTATGCAGTTAAAGATTTGACAAGTGATTTAGAAAGTCTCACTGGTGTACCTGTTTTAGGTTCAATTCCATTCATCAAAGATATGAGTAATTCTTCTTTGAATAGAATTTTTAAAAAAAATATTAATTTAAAATTATTATTAAAATAATTAAATTCTTAAAATTTTGAACTTACTTGTACCGTGAACATTACTAAACTGTGCAATTTCAAAAATTATTTTTGAAAATGAATTTTCTTCTTTAGATAAAACAAATGTTTTCTTATTTGTAATGATATTTTCGGATAACACTATCCAAATATTCTCTTTTACCGATTGAATTTTATCTAATTTAGCAATCTTTTCTTTAATAACTTTGATGTCTGATGATTTTGGTATGGCAATTAACAATGTTTTTTTTGGATCTTTTTCCAATGTTTTTGTATTCGGAATTACAATGTCTAACTCATTATCATCATACTGCACTTTTCTTTGACTTGTAATTAATGCATTAGTGAGTAAATAATGCAATAACCCTGTTGCTAATACTCCCACCACTTTATCTTTTCTCCCCATTGATAGAATGTGATCATAACAGTTCTTTGTCACATCCTCGATAACTTGATCAAATTTTTTTTCAGTAACTAGTTTTGGAATTGTTTCTGAATTTTCTATATAATCAAACAAATAATCTTTGATTGGATTTACTTCCTCCTTCTCCTCCTCCATATCTTAACAATATCTGTAATCCTTTTTAATAAAATCCTTGTTAGGTTATTTTAAAAAGCCGATTGTATAGTGCTGTTTAATGGTAATCATTGGAGATTTAATTGAATTAACTATAGCGAGAAGCACAAGTTCGTGAGTCATTTTCAGTGCATTTCAGTTTGCTTATTCACATTTACCTTGGTAAAATCCACTAATCGCTAGTTTTTCGATGATTTTTAGTTCACGAACTTTGTCTCTTCGCTATAGTAGGAACATAATTCTGATGATGTTCAAGTTCATAAAAATTTAAAAAATATCCCATGGACTATTCAAGAAGACGCCAAAGTACCTGTTGAGATTTTTTCATTATACTATACTAATTCTGGAACAGTTACAATTAATGATATAAATTTTGATATATTTGATCAAATAAAAAAATCTGAATTTAGTCATGTTTTTGTTCATATGGATAAATATGAAGAGATGTTTGTATTGTTTTTTGAATTTGCCATTGAAACCGGAGTCAATGAATTTGAATTTGTTCATTTTGGATTTGTTCCAACAAGTGATTTTTTTAACACCTTATCTTCTAATCCTGTTTTAAAAGTATTAACAAAAAATTTCAAATTTTCTGAACCTTGTATGAAAAACATTTTAGAAAAATTGGATGAATTTAATTCAAAATATCCTAAAAATCAACAGTTTTAAAATTACTTTTAATTCCTTTCTAGATTTATTTCGTGTCCCAAATACACGTGTCATGATTAAATGAATGCGTACTGTTGTCGATTTTTTTATCTGGAGCAAAACCATCTGGAATACAATATTCAACGTATGGATTAAGACCTGAATCTGATGATTTCTTTTCTACTATTACTTCTGGTTCTATGTATCTCTCTGGTGTATTCATTCTTTCATCTGCTGCAATAACTAGAAGAAATCCTACTGAAATAAAACAGATGACTGGGATTACCCAGAATCGGGTGTCTTCATCCATGGTTTGATAAAATTTAACGTTGCTTATAATTTTGACTATTCATGAATTCTACTATACCTGTTGAAAATTCTAAAAACCAAATTTTTTCTTAACGAATGATGTGTTTATTCGTTGTAAATATAGCGTCTTTCGCCTCTAGATTCTTTTTCAGTATCAACATGAACCAAAACAAATTCTTTCTTTGAATGCACCATTGATTTTTCTGGAGATACTTTGTTTTCGTGCAGTTCTTCGTATTCGCCCCATGTGAGTCTCCTTCTATCTCCAATCTCTGTTTCTAAATTCATATCCTTTACAATTTCTTTGTAAGCCGGTTGAACTACTCCACTAAACACCATTGCACTACTTCCACTTCCATATGAGCCAAATCCTATTCTCTTTCCTTCCAGATCTACTCCTTTTTGGTATTCAAATTCTAAACTACTTCTGAATCCCAAGTAAAGTGATGCCGTATACAAATTACCTATCATACTTGATGCAATTAGTGAACTAGATAATTTTGATTCATAAACTTCTTGATATGTTTGAGTTTTTGTAAATAGTTTAGTAAATTCATGGTCTTTGGCCATAAATTCTTCATCACCTAACACTGATTCAATAGTTCCACGAGGATCTTTTGGAATTGGTTCTTCAATTCCAATTTCTTGTAATATTTTCTTCCATCTGGGTAATTGTCTCCATTCATGCCTAACAAGATATGCTAATGCTTTCTTTCCCATGTTACTGTAAGGTAAGTGCATGTTGATATAGTCCATATGATCTAAAATCGTCTCATCTTGTTCCATTTTGATTAATCCTGATGAGACAACTTTCTTCTTGTATGCTTCAAGTGCTTTTCTTACTTGAATCATGTAGAGTAAATTAGAATACTGTCCGTGAACAATAGGAGTTTCTTTTCCAAAAGGTCTGTAGAAATCATATTCATCTTTAATTGATGTTGAAGTTACTTTAGGATCAAATGCTAATAATCTTGGCTTGTCATTTAGAAGCATTGCAACTGCTCCTGCACCTTGGGTCATTTCACCACTAGAACCCATATCATATTTTGCAATATCTGAAACTACTACAAGTGCTGCCTTTCCATCTGCTTCATCAGCTCTAATCCAATTTGCATTGTCATAAAGGGCGTAAGAACCACTCACACATGCAAATTTAGTTTCAACTCCACCGCAGTGTTCAAATGCACCTTGACCGTAAACTTGCTCCAACATTCCAATGACGTAAGAATTCATTGCCTTTGATTCGTCAAATGCTGATTCAGTTGAAACGTATAATCTTCCTATATCTTCTGGTGAAAGTTTATTTTTTTGCATAATTCGTAAACATGCATTAGCTGCAAGACATGCCGGGTCTTGATTAGAATCAACCATTGCCATCTGTGAAATACCTAGACCTTTTTGTAATTTTATTGGGTCTAGTCCTCGGTTATCTGCAAAATCAGATGCATCGATATACAATCTTGGAATGTATGTTGCAATGTCGTCTATTCCAGCTGCCATAAGCTAGCTCCCGGAATTTCATTAATAAGGATATTGGGTAAATTCTAAGTAACTAGGAAGGAAGTTTTTGTAAATTTTTGACAATCAATTCACAAATTGATCGCAAAACACTATTTTTCTAGTTCATTTTCAAAAACTTTCTCAAATGTTTCAAATGGCTGTGCACCAAACAATCTTGTTGTTTTTCCATCAGGACCTATCACAAAAAATGCAGGAGTTCCAGTTAATTCTAAACTTTTTGCATCCTCATTACTTGCAAGAATTGTCTGTGAATGAACTCCATTTAGCATGCATTCAGACCACATATCCATATCTAATCCTATTTTTTGAGCAAATATTCCTAGATTTGATGATGATGATGATGATGCCCAACCATTATTTTCTCCAGTCCAATTAGAGTACAAAATATCATGATATTCCCAAAACATACCTTGATCTTTTGCACAGTGGGCTCCGTGTGATGCGTTAATTGAATCAGGGCCAATTATGTTGTAATCTTTGAATATCATTTTGACTTTACCTGTTTCAACATAGTTTTTCAAAATACTATCTTCAGTTGAATGAAAAAATACATTACAAAAATGACATTGATAATCTCCAAATTCAATTAATGTAATTGGGGCATTAGTATCCCCGAGAATCGGTGAACCATTATCTATACTGTCGATCAAAAGTTCTAGAGTGTAAGCGGGCTTTTACTGATAAACTTTATCACGTCCGGTTCCAGACGCGCTGTCCTGAAATATTCTGATGGTATCATACGCATCTCCCCAACTGTGGCATGTATTCGGACACTAGGACATCGCGCTTTGCCTGGTGCCAATACTCCTCCTCTGTCACACTGATCTCAGGTGTTGCAGTGGGCATCCATATGACCTTTACATTTGAATTTCCATCCAGAAATTCTTGGACAATGCTTGCCTTGTGTTGCGGCGCGTTATCCATAATTATTGCAACTTTCTTGAAATGGCAAGCCAGCTCCTTGATGTATTACAGAACCGTCTCCTTGTCAAACCGGTCATACGTCCTAAAGAACTGTCTGCCGTCTGTTGCAATGGAGCCGTATGCCACCACCTTGCCGTGCCGTCCCTTGTATGGAAGAACAATTGGCTCTCCTTTTTTTGACCAGTACTTTACTCCGCTTGCAGGATCATCTATGAATATTGCCTCATCAAAGACGACAACTGCAAATTTATTAGATTCTAGGCGTGAAATCCGCCTTTTTGCGTTGTGTTGCCATCTTTTGATCTGTTTTATCTCTGCCCTGTT
>JARPSM010000043.1 GCA_029782475.1 Nitrososphaerota archaeon | reverse complement strand
GAATCATACATTGAAAAGTTATCATCAAACCATTTCTTGTAGCTTGCCTCATTGTTGTATCTGTCAACATAACTCTGCGGATCTTTTGTCTCATCAACAAATGATGCTAGTCCTAATTCTTTTGGTTGAGGTTCTGGTTCTGATGGAGTTTGTGTTTGAGGTGTAGTTGTAACTACTGGTTTATCAGTAACTGTTACAGTAATTGTTTCTCTATCTTCAAATACGCCTGTTTTTACTATGACATCAAAAATATATCCTCCAGATTGAGAATTAGTTGGAGTCCAAGTGAATGCACCTGTATCTTTGTTAATGGTTGCACCACTAGGATGTTTATCTAATGAATATTCTTCATCTTTAATTTGAGAATCTGTTAGGCTTGCAGTAAAAGATAATCTTTCTGTTTCATCAACTTGTTTATTTCCAATTGATTTTAAAATTAGTTCAAAGTCTGGGAGTGTAGAGATAACTCCATTATCATATTCAACTTTAAGCACTGTTCCATTTGTTGGTTGTTGATATTCTGTGAATATAGTAATTGTGTATGTTCCTTCTCTATCAAACAAAGCATCTGCATCAACTGGAGTAAAAGTAAATGTTCCTCCACTGCCATGTGCATTTCTGTTTAATGATTCACCTTTTGGTCCTTTCATAGATGCAACTAGGAAAACTATGCCTTCATCATCTATTTCTCCTGAAATAGTAAATTTATCATCAATGGAGAATGCTTCTTTATCAATTATTGCAGATGTTACATCTGCATGAACTGGTATGATCATTAGTAGAATTAATGAAAATATGGAAAATAGTCCTAGATTTGTCCTCACAATGGTTGTTTTATTCTCTAGTCTTTTAAAAAATATGTATAATTTGTTCTAGGGTATTGCAAATAATTATTCACAACATTTAGAGATCTAGTAAAAATCGCATGTAGAAATTATCCTTATTTTCTCTGATTTCCATATCGTAAAATGTTGGGGCCTTGATTTCAACTTTGAAATTATGTTTTTTCACATCTAGTGTTTCACCATATGCTGTTGCATTGATTTTGAATCCTTTGTTTTCTTCAATATCGAATTCTATTCTTTTAATTGCAAATCCTTCAGTAATTAGAATAAATGGAATTTCTTCTAACCAGCTAAACAAAAGATAACACAAGTCTTTTCCCTTTGCAGTAAATTCCATCTTGTCTTTTTCTTCAACTTTATCTTGATCTAATGTTAGATTGATTTCCGCATCAGCTGCTACTGCAAATGCCTCTTTGAGATTTTTTGCGTTAACTTCGATAATTGCATCAGTTGCGTGATCTAAAAACTTGTAACTCAATTACAAATTTGTGATTTATCTAATTATTAATCTAGGTGGTTTACTCTGCTTTCTCATCCATCTCTATAAATCCAAAGATATTTCCCTCAGTGTCCATTGCATTTGAAATCCAACCTACTTTTGGTATTGCCATTTTGGGAACTATAATTTGTCCACCATTTTCAATAATTTTTTTTGCAAACTCATCAACTGATGTAACTGTAATTGTATTTGTCATTCCCATCTGTCCTGGCATTCTTTTTGACATACCTCCATCAATTCCTGGTTGTTCATTTCCTGTCTTTGCCATCCAGTAATCCATTGGCCCATCCCATTTCTCAAATTCCCAATCAAATACTTTATTGTAGAATTTTTGTGCTCTTTCTGGATCATCAGCTGGGATATCAAACCATGAAACTCTTGGCATGGTTATATTAAATCCGTAAATTATTTAAAATGATCTTGGCTCTTTTTGAATAACTATGGGAAACTTTGAAGAATACATGACTGATGTTATGAACAAATCTGCATTATCTTTAATGCTATCAGTTGGACATAGAACAAAACTTTTTGAATCTATGAAAGATTCTTCTCAAATGACTTCTCAACAAATCCTAATAATTCAAAGTATTTTGAAGAATATGAGGTAAGAATTGCATTAAAAAAAGCACCAATAAAAGACATAAAAATGACAATTAGGGTTGATAGCTTTTTTGCAAGACACAACCCCGAAAAGATTTAATCTTACGAGAAATTAGGTAACTGGGACATCTATGAGTGGTAATTCTTCTTGGGACAAGTCGAGGGGTGTTTTGAGGCATTTTGTATGATGGTCTTCCACTTGTTATTGCCTTCAATTCTGATTCCAGCTCTGTCTGCTGGGTATTTCCGTTTAGACTTTGATGCGGTCTTATGAAATTGTGGTGAATCTGCATACCTTTCAAGACTGAAGAATCGTCTTTTTTGATTCCTCTAACGACTTTTTCACGAAATCTTAATGTGTTACCGTTGAATGATTCCATCTGGTTATTATGATGTATGCCATCAAAGGCCTACCTCATTGATGTGTTCTGTGTTCTTATGAAGAAAGTTCTTGGCTTTGTATTGATCCTTCCATGCATGGTGAAAGTTGGCAGCTCCGTCAGAGATCAGTGTTTTTGGTATTTTTCTTGCTCGTTTTTTGGCATTGTCAAACATTGGAGATACATCATCATTTCCCTTGTGTTCTGATACCATTTGAGATAACCAAAATCTAGTTTCTGAATCCAGCATTGCAAAGAGGTATTTTCTGTCACCCTTGATTTTCAGATATAACTCATCTGTTCGCCATTGCTCCCCTACCAGTGGTGTTATCTTGTCTAGATATTTTTCCATTAGTGAGACGTATTTCTTGTTCCATCTCTGAATTGTCTTGTAAGATACCTTGATTCCTGTGAGGGCTATTGACTGTGCCACTTTACGTGAGGATTCTCCATTGAAATACAGATTCATTGCCATTGTTATTTGATCAGGTGTGGCACTCATTCCCTTAAATCCTAGATTTGTAGAGAACTGTTTGGAACAATCCTTGCACTTGAATATCTGTAAGTCATAGTTCTTGTTGTGTCTAATTCCCCACTTTGAGATTTGTTTGGAGTTACAAAACCTGCACCTGTCCATTATTACTTCGGAGATTATGACGTCATCTTTGACTTTTTGATGAATTTTTAATGAGATTTCTACTGCATGGATATGCTTGCAACAAGTCTTTTTGAAAAATCTGTCTTCACATGAACAAGACTAACCAGATTCTAAAGCAATAACGCCATGTTGCTTGTTTCTGCTTTGAGAATTTACCTTGTAATGGGTTTGATCCATTCTGATTATCTGGTTTTGTTTATCTGCTATCTGTTTTCCTCTGATTTGTCTTTGATTCATGCGTGGTTCACCTCAAAATTTAATATAGAATAAAGAGAATCAAAAATAGCGACAGGAGTGGGATTTGAACCCACGAATCGAGGGAACGATTTACAGCTTTTCAAACTGTCGCTTTCGACCGGGGGGTTGGGTTCATCCAAACCCAACTGGAAAAACCGCACCTTATTTCATGGCGATAATCTAGATTTCTTACGTGCAATGAACTCAAATACTGTTGATTTGATTGCTACAGATCCACCATTTAACAAAGGCAGGGATTTTCATGCAACTCCTGACAGTCTATCCAAGGGTGCATCATTTCAGGACAGATGGTCATGGGAAAAAGATGTGCATCAGGAATGGGTAGACCAGATTACAGATGATTTTCCAAATGTAATGAATGTCATTGAGGGTTCAAGGTCAAGCTATGGCGATGATATGGGTGCGTTTCTGTGTTTTATGGCAGTTAGATTATTGGCTATGAGGCGTGTGTTCTAAAAGATACTGGCTCAATCTATCTGCACTGTGATCCTACTGCAAGTCATTATCTCAAGGAATTGATGGATGCTGTTTTTGGAAAGGATAACTTTAGGAATGAGATTATTTGGAAAAGGTTTAGCTCTCATAATGACGGTAATAGATATGGCAATATTTCAGATAGTATATTATTTTATACTAAATCAAAAACATACACTTGGAATAAAATTTACACGCCATACTCTAAAGAATACATAAAAGAAAATTACAATAACAAAGATGAAAAAGGTTATTTTACACACAGACCATTAACTGCTGAAAGTCTATCTGGCGGGGGTTACAAGTATAATTTTCATGGTCATACTAGAATATGGAAACGCCCTAAAGATTCTATGAAAACATTAGAGGATAATGGTTTGATATATTTGCCAAAAAAAGAGGGCGGTATACCACGTTACAAAATTTATTTAGATAACGCTAAAGGTAATCCATTACAGAATATCTGGACGGATATATCTAATGTATCAGGAAAAGAACGTATGGGTTATCCAACTCAAAAACCACTGGAACTGTATGAGAGAATAATCATGGCCTCATCACAGGAAGGCGATATTGTCCTTGACCCGTTTGCAGGCTGTGCTACTACTTGTGTAGGAGCTGAACGTCTAAATCGCCAGTGGGTTGGCATTGATATCTGGAACAAGGCACATGAGGTCGTAATAGAGAGAATGAAAAATGAGGGATTAATTGCAATAGGCGGTAAAAAACAAATCAGACAGGCACAGTTGTTTGAGGAAAATATCATTTTCAGTACGACACTACCAAAAAGAACAGATGATGGACAGATGGCCACACCATTCCTAAAGGTAAAACACAATGTCCTAGAACCACATGATAATAAAATGAACAGAGCCGAAATGGTGGAATATCTGTTAAAACAAGAAGGCTCAAAATGTCAAGGATGTAATAGAATATTTGACGATTCTAGGTATTTAGAACTGGATCATAATACACCTAGAGCTGATGGAGGTATCAATCATATCTCAAACAGAATCTTACTATGCAGTCCATGCAACAAGCTCAAAAGACATTATTATACATTATCAGGTCTAAGAGGCGAGAATAAAAAACATGGCTATATGGCACAGTAAATATTCTCAAAAACACCCCTCAACTTGTCCCAAGAAGAATTACTACTCATAGATGTCCCAGTTCCGAAATTAGGTAAGGTTGAAATAGATTGAGTTGGAGTGAAACTGCAAAAAAAAACGTTGAAATTCTTCCAGGGGGATGAGAAAATTGCTAAAAAATCAATGATGAGATGGCATCACCTTTCCAAAGAAGAAGTCGACAAAGCATTTGCAGATGTTAAAGTTAAACAGTTGCCACATGGCGCAATGAATTACTATTACATTGCAAAATAGTCCAAATCTCAACTTTTAAAATTGGAATTATACATGATCAGTTCATGAAGGCTGCCTGTTTTGATGGAAAAAATATGAATTATGATAATAATTATCCAAATCCAAAATCTGGAGAAGTACTGGTTAGAGTAGATTTGGCTGGAATTTGTGGAACTGATTTAGAAATTTTAGATGGATACATGGCATATGATGGTATACTGGGCCATGAGTTTGTTGGAACTGTAGTAACATCTGAAAATTCTGGTTTGATTGGAAAACGTGTTGTAGGTGAAATTAATGCGGGTTGTGGAGAATGTAAGTCTTGTGAAAAAGGAATGGCTAGACATTGTCCCAACAGAACAGTTCTTGGAATTTTAAAAAGAGATGGCGCATTTGCAGAATTTCTTTCATTACCTGAGAAAAATCTACATGTTATTCCTGATAGTATAACTGATGAGCAGGCAGTATTTGTTGAACCTCTAGCTGCTGCTTTTGAAATTAAAGAACAAGTAACACTGCAACCACAATGGAGTGTAGCAGTAGTTGGGGATGGACGATTGGCCCAACTAATTATTCAAGTTTTAAAATTAACTTGCTCAAATTTGACATGCTTTGGTAGACATTCAAGCAAGCTTGAAAGTTTAGTGAATAGTGGAATTAAGATAAAAATTGGCATTGAATCCTCTGATGAGCAATCCTTTGATTTGGTAGTGGAGGCAACTGGAAGTAATTCTGGATTTGCAGACACTATGAAGTTGATTAAACCTCGTGGCACTGTAATTTTGAAATCAACTATTGCATCAAGGGAAAGCCTTGACTTGACTCCAACTGTGGTAAATGAAATTACTTTGATTGGTTCTCGCTGTGGGTTGTTTAAACCCGCAATAGATGCACTAGCTACTGGAATTGTTTCAGTTGATTCTATGATTGATTCTACATTTCCATTGGAAAAATATTCAGAGGCAATTGAGCATGCAAAGAAACCTGATACTCTGAAGGTATTTCTAAAACCATAAAAAAATAAAAAAATCCCAACTAGAGTTGGAGATTATTTCATTCGTACAATATCAATTTTGACTACTGGGTTACCCCATGCATGAACACTTTCAAGAAGATCGTCTCCACCCATAATTCCTGGATGAGAAATAATTACTCCTTCTTCAGAAATTGCTGAGTTACTTTCACCTGTTCCTTCATCATCTGAAGAAACACCGATGGCTCCTTGGCAAGGAGGAACTATGTCTGCAAAGTCTTCTGTATTCATTTCAGTTCTTGCATCATATGCCATTGCGTAAACTGTTTTTTGTTGATAGAATGGAAGTTTTACAGAGTCTATTCCTGTAAAGCCATCATTTGTACAAACCAACATGCTTGCAAATGAAAGATATCTATTGTTACCTTCAGATGACACAACAAACGTCTCTGAATGACTCAAGCCTGTATTTCCTGGATCATTCCCTGGAACTATTGGTTTTTCACCTTGAACAATACTCAAAACGCCAGATTTACCTTGTAGCATCTTGACTAGAGGTTCTGGATTTCCGTTTTCAGATAATTGCTGAACTTCATTACTTGCCATTTCACCTACGCTAAAAAATCCTGCATTTGCAGAATGAGTTACTAGTAGGGGCGGTGTAATTGGTTGTCCTGGTGTGAGATTTGTTATGGTAACCTCGTACATCTTTGTTTTTGCTGCACTAGATTCAGGTATACCTGCCATGCTTGCAACAGCTAATATTGCAACTATTGCACTTAGAGCAAGAATACTTGTCTTTTTTGTTTTCATTAAACTAATAATTTAGAAAAATCACTATAAGCATTTGCCCACTTTAGACCCCAATCTTTTTTGTAATTATCTTCTGGTAATCCAAACAAGAACTGATAATCCAATTGTTTGAATTATATTAATTGCAAACAAATAGTGAGATACCATGTCAGCTGACATCATCAATGCTTTGTCATCTATGTACAGTGTTGACCAAAACAATACAATGACAATATTTTGAATCATTAGTAGTGCTGCAACCAGTACTAGGCCTGAGGTATAGTATGATCTGATCACTCTCATGTTTTGAACATAAGTTGCAATTACAATTAACAACAAACCAATGTTGAGAAATGCAGATACAACTGCTGCTAGCATAAAGTCTACCAATGTATATTTCTCCTTTGATTCTTTAATTTACTTTGTTCCAATTTTTACCATTATCTCCTCTAAAACACTTTGATTGTCTTTCATAATTTTTGTTAAATGATATTCTGCACCATAGTCTTTTTTGGCTTTAGTTACAAGCTCATTTTTTGCAAGAATTTTTACATGATGAATTACTGTTTTGTGGTCCAAGTTTAACACAGTTGCAATTTTGTTTGCATTCATTGGGGTATCTTTGACTAGATTGAGGATTCTTGCCCTGTTTATGCCTCCTCTTGTACTTGCAATGATTGACCACAGTATCATTTTGAATCTAGGATTGAGGCTTGATTGGCCATTATCTGTACCTGAAAAGGAAAATAATCCTCTTGGAATTAAACTTGAAAATAAAAATATTGGTAATGTGATTGTTGCAGTTAACACTGACTTTTCAGAATTAGTGCTGGTTATAAAAAATTCCTTTTGTGGATTTTTAGTATCATTTAGTAGATAATTCTGCACTGCCAAACAAAACACCAAATGCTTTACACCAAATCAAAACTTTGTTGTATTTACTTAAATCAGTGTCATCTGGAATTTCATAATTTTGATTTCCACTATTTGCTTTTAGTGTCCCTAAATTAACAAAGTCTGATGCATTTTCATCAGTTGACAAGTAAACATACAAGTCTGGACCATTAGTTGATTTGAAATTCTCTAGTCTTAGTACATTACTAGTGTCCTCTAGTGGTATGGTGTATGCATCACCTTGTGCATCATGAATTCCATCACCTACTCCTACAAATCTACCTGCATATGACATTGGAATAGTTTTCATCATCTCTTCTTCTTCTTCCATCATAGTATCTTTCATCTCTTCTTCTTCCATCATAGTATCATCTTGATTAATTGCTATGGTGTCACTACCTTTGATTTCTGATTGAACTAATGCCCCAGTTGGAATTGCTTCATCAATAGTTGATTCTGTAAAGTATGGGGATAATGCAAATGTTGAAACTCCTCCAACTATTATTACTGCAACTGCAATTACTAACAGCTTGTTCATGATAGAACCACAAAGTTTTGGTATATAGTCCGTTTTCCACTTTAGACCCCAATCTTTAGGCATAAAATATGCCTGATGGATTAACTCGTAAGGTAATTTAGTAAGATTTCATTGTCAGAAGCAAATGGAACCTTTTGACTCTTTTTTAATCTGGATTGCAGATTTTTTAGGAGATCATCTGTATGAAGGCATATTCTTAGCAGCGTTACTTGAAACGATAATTCCTCCAATTCCTACATTAGCAATTTTTCCAACTGCCGGTTTTTTAGCATCTCAACAAGGAGTTCCTTTACTTGGTTTAATCCCAATGATTATTCTGGGTGGAATTGGTGCAACTATTGGAACATCTGCAATTTACTTTATTGCTTTAAAATTTGGACGAGTTGTTTTACTTCGATATTTAAAATATGTCAAAGTAAATGAGAAAAAATTAGCACGAGTAGAAATTTGGTTTGAAAAATATGGTGACAAGACAGTATTTTTAGGAAGAATGGTTCCAGTAATGAGGGAAATGATTTCAGTTCCTGCTGGATTATTAAAAATGAAAATTCCGAAATTTATAATATACACATTTGCAGGTTCTTGTGTTTGGTCTACTGCTACAATCTTGTCTGGATATTATTTTGGTGAGGCAATAGGTCTTACTTCAAATGCTGTTATTCCTTAAAAATAATCTAATCTAAAAACTACCTAGTGTTTTTTGTTTCTTTTGCTCCCAAAACAATTCTCGCATTCCAAGTTGCATTCTTAATGAGTTTGCAGTGTGGGGACCAAACCCTTCAAAGTGATTGTTTGCCATTACCATGGCATTTGGAATATCATTAATATCTTCAAGTCTTGTTGCCCAATTTTCAATCTCTATATCTTTATTTTTTGAAACTTTACCAAATTCAGAATCTGGAATTGAACGATCACCAATTAATCTAATGTAGAGATAGTGGTCTGATGTTATTGGCATTGGATTAGTTACTCCTGCAACTTCATTCCATACCAGACAGTGTTTGTTTTGTTTGAGATATGCAATTGCTTCATCTGAAAACCATGATTCATGCCTTCCTTCAATTGGATATAGAAAATCATCTGGAAGTAATTCAAATAGTTCTTCCAATCTTGGTTTTGATTCTTCAAATGACAATGATGGCGGGAGCTGTAAAACTAGGGCTGAAATTTTTTCATAAATTGGAGAAAGAGATGCCAAAAATGCAAAAACCTCTGAATTTACTCTCTCTAGTCTCTTTTCATGGGTAATCATTGATGGAAATTTTGCTGTAAATCTAAAATGTCTTGGAGTATCTGCATTCCATCTTCGAACAATTTCTTGTGCAGGAATTTTATAAAATGTTGAATTTATCTCTGTAGTCTCAAAAATTTGAGAATAGTATTTCAGCCATTCTGAACTCTTTAGATTTTTAGGATAAAATGTACCTGACCATCCTTGATAACTCCATCCTGTACATCCAATCTTGATATTCATTGTATTTGATGAATTGACTTTGTTTTAACAATTAAGGCTAACTGATATTGAGAAATTGAAACTTAAGACCAGCAACGATTAGTTGTTTGGTGAAAGCTCCAACTAAATATGATAATATAAACACAGTATTTAGATCACACTGATGAATACTACGTGTTGGTTATATGCAAAGGCCATTCTGATCCAATTAATAAGAAAACTGTCTTATTGATGATGTTTTTGTTTACCGTATCAATAATGCCAGCTTTTGCTCAAAATGTCCATATGATGAGGGTGAGGAAAAAATTAGAGCAGAAATTGCTGAATGTGAAGATAAAATCCATGAGGATGATTCCTTGACTGATGCATCCAAAACTGTACAAAAAAGAGAATGTTCATCTGAAATACGAAAAAAATATGCAGAAACTGCACTAACGTTTGAGCGTCAAGATGAGATGAAAATAAAACTACAAAATTTACAAAAATGTGAAGATTGGTATTCACAATACAAATTCCTTGATGAGGCAAACTTTAAGATTCAGAAAAATGCTCAGATGGTCCAAAGTTGTATTGCATTATACAATGATCCTTTATGGACACATACAGGAGAGGATAGAATGGAAATTTTATCTGAAAAACTAGAATCAATTCTAGTGGAAACACCAGGCAGTAAAGACTAACACTTCTAATGAATTGCTAGAAAATTCACAATATGAGGTTGATAGAATCTATTCTTTGGAGAAAAAAGTTGCTGCCTTGGAGGATGACCTAGATAACAAAAACATGGTAATTTGAGAACAGATGAATGTAATTGTAAATTTAGCAAATTCATTTAAAAATATGATTTCTAATGGAATACAATTTGCAAATTCATTTGTTTAGATTTAAAAATTATTTTTGAAAACGAAATAGGAAACGAGGTATGCTGGAAAACTAACGAATTTTAGATACTCCTATCCTTTTCGTGTTTTCCTTTTTCTATCTGCCCACTTCCTCAAAGTTTATCCTCTGAATCTCAGCAGGTATGATAGTCCTCGTCAAGTATAGTATGTGAAAATAAAATTTAAAGGGTTCTTGTAAAATTCTTAAAATTCATTTAAAATTTCTATTAAATATGTACAAATTTTCATGATCTAATTGATCTGCTTTATTATTCATTATGGCCTAATGTCATTGAAGACAGAATATGAGTGATATTCAAGCACAATATCCTATTGTCGTTTTACATGTCAACGCATACTGCTTGATTTGTAAAGGATAACCCGCAGAAAACTTCTGTCTTCTATTTTGTTAATTTCTTTGCTTTTGCAAATACTGCTGACCATTGAGCCCAGGTTAGTCTGCCTGTCTGGGTATTTTGTCTTGATGGGTGGTATGATGTCAGAATCTTGAATCCATCATATGTGAATAGCTTGTTATGCCCAAATTTTTCTGGTTTTACTTTGTATAATTTACATGCTGCATCATATCCTATTTTTCCAAGACAAAGAATTACTGTAACATTTTTTAGAATTTCTTTTTCTTGCTCTAAATAATTAAAGCATGTTTCCATTTCTTCTCTTGTTGGTTTGTTTTGTGGTGGTGCACATCTTACAGCTGCTGTAATGTATGCATCATTCAATGTTAATCCGTCATCTATGCTTTGACTAGTTGGAATTGATGCAAATTTGTATTTGTGCATTACTTTGAATAACCAATCCCCTGATGAATCTCCTGTAAACATTCTACCTGTTCTGGTTCCACCGTGAGCAGCAGGTGCTAAACCAACAATTAGTAATTTAGCATTTACATCACCAAATCCTGATAGTGGTTTACCATAGTATTTTTGGTCCTTGAATCGTCTTACCTTGTTTTTTGCAACATCTCTAATGTATTGTGATAGTCTTGGACATTTTTTACAGCTAGCAATTTTTTTGTTTAATGATGTGATTGATCTAGTAGACATAGTCATTTTTTATAATTAGATAAGTTTTTTTAAAATCTTTAATGCTGTAGCGTGTTTTTCAGGAGTAACCCAAAGTCTTTTGTAAATTTTATAATCAGTTTCTAAAACAATTGCTTTACTTTTTGTTGGTCTTGCTGCATCAAAGTGAAACCAATCTCTAAAGTTATTTGATCCTGATATTCTCAGTCTTCCTGAGAGTAACCCCATCTTTTTTTCTGAAATTTTTTTGATGTGAGAAAACATTACATCTTTTTTGCCCCATGGCAATACCCATGATTTGAAATGTAGTCTATCTTCATAAATTGAAAGATGTTTGTCAGTGTATAGGGGGGATTTTGCCATTATTTGTTCCTAATTTTATGAAAATTTGTCAGTAAAAATAACTTTGTCCAAAGGTAATTGTCCTCCACGTAGCATTGCAGGTTTTGTTTGCTTTCCAACTACAATTAACATTGAGATTATGTGCTCATCTGGTAATTTGATAATTTCAGCTATTTTTTCAGGATCAAAACCAATCATTGGATTTGAATCACATTCCATTGACTTTGCAGCAAGCATTATTGTTTGAGCTGCAATTCCACAAGACCTCATTGCTTCATCTCTTTGTAGCTGGTCTTTTCCTTCATAAAATGGTCCCATTGCTGGTACTAGAAAGTCCTGAGCTTCTTTGGGTGCATTAACCCAGTATTGACCTGGATTTTCTTTCCATGATTTTAAATTTGCACAAACAACAATGAGTAATGATGCATCAGTTACTTGAGCTTGATCCCAAGCTGCTGCACGAATCTGTTTTTTAATTTCAGAATCTTTGACTAGAACAAATCTCCAATTTTGCATGTTAAATGAAGTCGGTGATAAAACTGCTAATGACATTAATTGATCAATTTCATCTTCTGTCATTTTATGATTAGGATCATAGTGTTTTACTGAACGTCTTTCTTTGATAGCATCAAATGTATTCATGTGGATTGTAATTCCATCTCTCTATTTATCGCTTTAAAAAAATAAAAAACTAGTTTTTAAAAAAATTCTAGTTTGTTGCTTCACTCAATATTGAAGACAACTTGTTACGTAGTTCTTGTTCTGTTTTTGAACTTTGAACTGAGTTTTTGATTTTCTTTGATATTGCTTCAACTACTGCATCTGCACCTTTGTCTAGTGTTGGTCCAAATGATTTTTCCAGTCTTGATTTTATTCTATCTTTTTTGGCTTCAAACATTACAGCCATTGCAGCTTTATGCCACATGATTTCAGCAAATTTCTGCATATCTTGACCTGAGCAAGAGGTTCTAAACTCTGCCAATCCAGTCTTTGTAGACTTTTGGGCAGAGTGGTGTGGTCCATGTAGGGCCGTATCGCCTGTTCTCGAGGAGCTATCTGCTGAATCTGATGGCAAAGTAAATTTTGTCAAGATCAACGTTGATGAGAACGGTGAACTTGCACAAAAATACAATGTCTTTAGTATTCCTACACTTGCTATTTTCAAAAATGGTGAAAGGTAGTTTCCCAAAAAGTGGAAACTTCTACAAAAGAATCATTTCAAACCATGATAGATAGTTCATTGAACTAGTCTTTTTCTTTTTTTTAATCTAAATTGGAATTATGACAATAGTTGAAGAGGAATACTTGTGCCAAGACTGTACAGCATGCTTATCAATTGTATTAGGATTATCGTAAATATCACTAGAATTACTGCCTGTAGAGTGGAAAAATTGTCTGTAATTTTGATGGCCTTGATGTATAGTATTAGAGACCAAATTCCAAAAGGCAATATGACTATCTGTAACAATACAATTGGAGATCCAGCAAAGTCTAATGCATATGACGGAGACAAATCATCTGTAGATTCTGCCATCAAATAAGGCAAAAATAAATTCCCTGATACTATTATTATTGCTCCCATCATGATTGGAATTAAACAAAATGATAAAACTGAAAATACCTGTTTAAAATTGGTGTTACCTTTTACTATTTTTCCAACATAAAAAATAATAACAATCATTAGAATATGACTCAAAATAATCCCTCCAAAACCTATTATCATATATGCAATGTTTAGAGCATCAACATCTTGTGAAGAATGAAAAAATAATCTAGATATTTGTTGAAATGATGAAATAAAAACTGATATTGAAAATATAACAACAGCTAGTTTGAAATATTGTGGGTTTTGAGAAATTTTTTCAAATGCAACATTTGGTTTTTTTAATAATTCAGAAATAATGCTTAATCTCATGAATGGATTTTCAATATCTATAGTACATTAATCTAGTGATTGTTTTCTTTGAATCATTTACTATTCTTGGTTTTTTTATTTAAAAAAAATTGAGTTAGAGTACTTGGGGTAAAAAAAATTAATGTAAAACCAAGCACTCTTAGCTTAGTTTCCACTAGGGGAAAACTATCGAGTACTTGGAGAATTTGTGATTTGGTTATTTCATCAAAGGCTTTTAGATGTGCAATCTCTGAATAAATTTTTCCAGTTTGCATTGTATCTGCTGTGTTAGGAGCTGGTGTTGTATCATTTGGGGTTGATAAAATTTCAGCTTTTACACCTTCTAAAAGATCTCCAAACTCGTAAACTTTTTCTCGACAGTATAGTTTCATTACTTTTTTGAAACAATTACAAAATTAAGTATATCTTTAATTTTCAGAAAAGAAATTTAGGATTCGCAACCAATACCGTCTCTGTCTACATCAAACCCATGTGGATCAGGCTGTATCACTGTGAATTTCTTCTGTGCAATGTCCTCACAGTTCAAGTCAGGTGTACTAGATGGAATACAAAAGTCAGGATATGATTCATCACAATCACTTTGAGTTGGTTCTGGAATTGCACATCCAAACCTTTGGGCCCACGGATAGTCTGAAAACTCACTGATACTGCAATATCGTGTGGAAATTTCTGCATGTCCATTATACACTAAAGCAGAGTTTAGTGATTTTCCATTACAAAATACATTTGCAAGCAATCTGTCATATTGGTCATATAGCTGCAAATCATCTTGATCAATTGTGATAAAACTTCCTACAGGACACATTTTAGCAGTAAATGAGGTAGCTTGAGAATGCCCTGACTCATTAATCTCTGGTGTATCCACTAGAGATAATCTAATTTTGTAATTTGCAGTGTAGATGGTATCTCCATCAATAATTTCTGTAATTAATTCTGAGGCACATTTGGCATCTCCAATGCATCTATGAGAATCAAAATCCTGCTCTAATTGGACTGGTTCATTCTTGTAAATTTTTTCAAATTGTTCTTGTCCAACTTCTTTAGCTGCAAGGCCTGTCTTTTCCCCTGTAACAATATCTGCTCCTGTTTGTGATTGATATACCAAACCTGCTGCAATGAATAACACAAAGGGTACAACAACTAGTGCTGCAATGGATATTGGCCTCACAAGGATTTTCTAAAAGATATGAACTTAAGATTTTCTACTATTCTTGGGGGTTTGTGGGCGGATTCAACCTTTGCTCTTCATCAATTCTGTCATAGCAATCCTCTAGTTCGCCTGGTTGACCCATGTATTGTTCTCTGCATTCCTGCTCTAGGTATGTTTTTTGTAGTAATTGCCATGCAGCTCCATCACTTTGTTCTCCAGATGTCTCATCAAGATTTTGTTGCGGCATTGACTGTACCAAAAATACTGCAAAAACTGCAGTAACAATAACTGGAATTACTATTATTGGAATAATTATTATTGGTTTCATTTTTTGTCCTTGTTGTCTTTTTTATTGAATATTAAATCCGAATCTCCTTCCTTCATTTTGTATTCTTTATACTCTTTTTTTTGTTTTATCATAATTTCTCTATATTCCTCTTCCATGAGTTTTCTTAAAGAATTATCAACTTAAGCCTTTAGGATTTTTGCTTTCCTGTCTCGTTTACACAAATTACAATACTCTTCTAACGAATTACTGTTTATTAGAGTCAAACAATCGTTACAATATTTCATATCTACCAAGATTGAACCTAGTATATACGAAATCACCTAACATTCATAGTTCTAGTTGATATGGAATCTAATCTGCTTTTTCACTAATACGATGATCATGAAGTATTCTTGCTTCGTGCCATGAATGCCACACAAAGTTCCAGATTAAATCATCAATATCTTGTCTGTGTTTATCTGTAAGCTGCATGTTTTGTAAATTGTAAATTATCTTTCCCCTCATTGTTCCTAATCGAACACCCAACATGACACATTCTCTGTTATTTTTTGGTAGTTCTTTACCTCGAAAATTTTCAGGCTCTGAATCAAAGTTATCAAAATGTTCTTTTTGCCATTGAAACTTTGATTTCTCAAAAACTTGAAGAATCATAGATATTGTATCATAGTCTAAATTTTTCTTGTTTAGTTTTTGCTTGATTAAATTCTCAGATGCCTGTTTTCTTTGACTGCTGAGTTTTTTCTCTAATTCTTTTAGGGATTTTGATTTTTCATTCTTCATGATATTCTATTTGACACATTTTAGGCAATAATATTGCATTGGAATATTCTCTATTTCATTTGAGTAAGGTGAAATTTGTAATAAAAATTATTTATTCAAATCAGGATCTGCATATTTTTTCCAAATATCCATCTTTAACCAACAACCATTACACATAGCTGACTTGTCTTTCATTTGGTCATGTGAGGTAGAATAATTTTGGTGACAAGTCTTACAGGTAAAATATTCTGTAATTAACTCGGACATGCCTAAATTTTAAAATCATTCCATTAAAGCATCACTACACAATGTAATCTAGATACCAAATGATTTTGATTTTTTTTCACATTTCGGACAATTCATCCCTCTTGTCTCAAGGCCACATTTTTTGCAAAACATATCAATTCCTGCAACTTCACGTGGGCTGGTCCTTGAAATTTTTACAATCAAAATAACTACTATCAAAACCCCTATTGCGATTCCAATGTATGCAAGTACCATGTGTATGATACCACCTCATATCTTAAAAGTTAATTTTACACTGTCAAAACATACTGATTTGCTAAAATTTTCTTGATATCCTCAATGTATTGTCGTTTTGTACTGCCTACAAATCTCCAATGTGCTTGCATTTCGTCTTCTAGTATTTCATAAACTAGATCAATCTCCTCACCTGCATCAATTTCACGTTTTGCAACAACCATTAGTTCTTGCAATCGTAGTTTCCTTCTCCAGGTGTGTGCATAATCAACCATTTTATTTTTTAATTCATTAATGCTCTAAAAGGATCACTATACATTGAGTCTTTATTTTGCAAACTCAGATAAAAATATCTTTTCCAGGAACTATCTTGTTGACTTTTGGAACATCGTGAATTTCTAATCCCTCTAAATGTTCTAGCTGCTCTGAAATTAATTCTAAATCACCAAATGAAATTAAAATTCTATCATTGTGTCTTAATTCATAGAGGTTGATATTTGGAATTGATTCACCATTTACTAAAAACGAAATAGAATTATCTCTATCAACGCAGTGTTGTTCTGCATCTATTTTATAGCTCAACTCTATGCAATCCTCTGTTATCTTTAATCCAAATGATGCAAATAGCATATCTAATGGCACATTAGTTGCATGCTTGTGAATTAGGTATGGATTATCATTTTCAAAATGAATGTACTTGCTTTGAATCTGAAACTGTGGATGCGAAAAATCTAACTGATCACCGTTTACAAAAACTGCCAATGCTGCATGTGCATGCTCACTGCCAAATTCTCCAACCCCATAATGATTTACCATCTTTTCCTCCAGTGTCTTAAAACCAGTATTATCAAGAATTTGTGAATCAATTTCACTCTGATTTAGAAAATAATATGCAAATACACTTGCAGTAACTAAAACAAAGACTATGCTAAATATTGCAAGTGACTTGCCTTTTGATTTTGATTCTATTTCAGGTTCAAAATATGCGGCATTGCTCTCATCTACTCTTCCTGGAAGATTAGAATCAGAATCGTCTTTTGGTAAAGCTCCTTCATTCAAGTAATCCCTATGACGATTTTATCGTATAAATTTCCATATCCCGAATCATCTGTATTCTCCACCACAATCCCCAATTGTATCAAAGAGATCATTTGATTTTGCAGTTATTGAATCAATTAATGAAATATCTTGCGTGTCTAGTTTTACATCAAAGACTTTGACATTGTCTTCTCTGTGTTCTGCAATGCCTAACCTTGCACCAATAATTACACCTGCAACTTGCGGTTTATCTAATACAAAGCGAGTTGCAATATTTGCAATACTGCAATTGTGTTTTTCTGCAATGCCATTCAGTACAGATAGCAATTCTTGGAATAGACTCCATCCTCCCCATGCATCGATCATGTTTTTGTATTTTTGAAGACTGGCTGTAGTTAAATCACCCCTATGCGGCTCATCAACTCCGATATATTTCTCAGAGAAAAACCCTCCAAGCAATGTCCCATAAGATAGAATCTTTATTCCATGTTTTGCAAAAAATAGAGCCATCAATTTGTCTGGTCTTTGATCTAAAATAGAATACTGAACCTGGTTTGATACAATGTTGTGTCCCTGCTCTTTGATTATTTTGACTTGCTCAGTATCAAAATTTGTAAGACCAATGTGT
>JARPSM010000042.1 GCA_029782475.1 Nitrososphaerota archaeon | reverse complement strand
GGCTTTCTAGAAATCATCAGGATTTTAGCATATTGTAGAACAAATTAGCCATTCAGATCCATGAACCCTCAAACATTTCTCATTTTATGAAAAACAAATGCCAACGTATGATTTCCCTCATGCGCCAGATTCTAAAGAAATGCAGTTCCATTGTTTTTACATCCAAAATCAAAGCATACATTTTCAATACACCAACACATCATTTTACTAGTCCTTAGAGAGTACGAGTCAAAAGCTACGAGTCATTTGTTGAATGGCTGGATGTTGCAACTGAGATTGTTTTACAATTACAACTAAAACAATCCCGCATTTTACAACACTACAAAAGGCAGCAGCTCGAATCAGTGAAGGAACATTACATGTTGCAAAGGATGATTCATCCAAATTGCATAACCTGATTCCATATTTGCAGGAATTGATGCACAAGATTTGAAAACAGACATGCAACTCCTCACTATTCCTACAGATGCAATCTCAGGCATGCATTTACAAAATGCTCAGTAGGATCAGATATGGAATCCCAACTAATTTGTACAGTTGTGATTCAGCACCATCAGTATCTCATGATATCAGGCATTTCCCAAAACTATTTTCACAAATGCTTGATGTTACTGCAATGCAGATTATGGCATTGGACAAAGGATACGATGCAGAACCAATACACAAGATGATTCAAGATGAAAATGTAATTTCTATGATTCCTGTGAGAAATAGAGACTGTCTGATTAGTAGAACAAAAGGAAGGTACAGAAAACTAATGAGACGAGAATTTGATGAAACGCTATATCATGAGAGAAACAAAACTGAGACGATATTTTCCGTGATAAAAAGAAGATTTGATTCTGAAATCAAATCGTATGATGATGATTCCATGAAAACAAAAGAGTTGTTGTATCGAGTGTTGGCTTGTAATTGTCACAGAATGTGTGTCATTTCATTAGTTTGATTATGATTTCTAAAAAGCCGTAAGCTTCAGTTGATTTAAATTAATAACGTGTCATTCCAAGCTGAATTGATCATAGTAGATGAAGCAAGAATCTTCAAAGAAATAGATGAAAAAAAGCCAGCATCAGTTTCATTAAATGGTCCAGATGGCATGTTGCCTCAAATTCAAGATATGGCAATTAAAATTTCAACAAAATATAACATCCCAGCATATGTTTTAGCAGATACCACATGGGGAACCTGTGATTTGAATACAACTGGTTCAAAAATACTGGGAGCAGAAATTCAATTTAACATTGGACATACAATCAATACTGAATCATTAGAAAAAAATCTGGTTTTAATTGACGCTTTTGATGATGTAGGGTTTGATAGTGTTGCAGAACAGTGTACAGACATTTTAAAAGGAAAATTAGTTTCACTGGTTACAGACAGTCAACATTTACACCAAATGGATAGAGTCGAAAAAATTTTAACAAAAAATGGAATTAGAGTAAAGATCGGAAAGGGAAAAGGGCAGTTAAATGACGGTCAGGTATTTGGTTGTGAATTTTATCCTGCAACAGAATTAAAAAAAGAAGTTGATGCCTATGTATTTTTAGGACAAAGTAACTTTCATGCAGCAGGAATCGCATTGTCAACAAATTTGCCAACATTTGTTTTAGATCCTTATTTTAATGAGGTAAGAGAAGTAACAGAATTTGCACGTTCGCTCAAAAAGAAAGCATCACTGGCAATATTCAAAGCTGCAGAAGCAAAATCATTTGGGATAATTATTGGATTGAAAGAAGGGCAGTTATCAAAAGTGTTTGGCTTAAAATTTAAAAAAGAATTAGAAAAAGAAGGAAAATCAGTTCAGTTGTTTGCACTTACAGATATCACAAATGACCGATTAAACAATCTTAGAGGAATTGATGCATTCATTCAAGTTGCCTGCCCAAGAATTTCTACAGATAATCAATTTGACAAACCTGTACTATCTACCCCGCAGGCCAATGCACTTCTAAAAGTTTTACGAAAAGAAAGTATTGGTGAATATCTAGAAATTCCACACTGGTTATAATTACAAAATCAAGTTTTTGAATCTAACATCATCAGAGAATTTTTCAAATATTTTTGATTTTTTAGCTTTTATTTTGTATTTTGTTCCTTGAGAAATAGCACGTTCAAGTAAATCCAAAGCTTCTTCGTTTTTGGACACCATTACAAAACTACATGATTTATCAAACAATACATCAGCATTATCAGGATATTCATCTAAAATTCTATTACAGCATTCAATAGATTCATCATAATTTTCCATAGAAAATAAAATTCTCTCTTTATGGTACAGTGCAATGTTATATTTTGAATTATTTTCCAGTATGCCATTACATATGGATAATGCATCTGCAAATTTTCCTTGTTTACGAAATGAAGATACTTTGTTTACTAATAGTGAAAGATCGTTTGGAGAACGTACTAAAGCAGAATCATAGCATTTTATCGCACCATCAAAATCTTTTAGTTTACTAAGAGCATATCCCTTATTGTTAAGAGAACTTACATGTCGAGGGTTTTCATCTAAAATTTTATCATAATATGCGATGGCTTCACGTAATTTACCTGCTAAAAATAACCTATTGGCTTCATCTAGAATTGAATTTGTTTTTGGATCTTCCATATTATTAAGACCCAGGTTTGATTAAGATTTTTCCAAAGAGACCTTTACCCTTGAGCATTTTTGTATGGGCATCAGCAGCTTCTTCTAGTGAATATACAGAATCAATAACAGACTTGATTTTACCTTGTGACATCCAATACAGACCTTGTTCTAATTCAGCCCTAGTCCCTTGGGTAGAACCTAAAATATTGATTCCTTTAAAGAAAATATGACGTAAATCAGTTTTAGCATCATATCCTGTTGTTGCACCTGTTGTTACTATAGTTCCACCGTAATTTAACAAAGTTAGTTCTTTATTCCAATGAGAGCCTCCAATATGTTCAAAAATAACATCAACACCAGAAACATCTCCCATTGATTTAGGAATTTTTTTAGCAATTGATCTTACTTCTTTATGCCAATCTTCTTTTCTATGATCCACAGCATAATCAGCTCCCAGTTCCAATAGTTTATCTAATTTGTCAGGACTAGCAGTAGAAATGACAGTACATCCAAAAAGTTTTGCAATTTGTATTCCATAATTTCCAACACCAGAGCTACCTCCCATTATCAAGACAACTTGTCCTGGTTGAATTTTTGCTCTTCCAATTAACATATGCCATGAAGTTAGCAATGTCATCGATGCAGCAGCAGCTTCATCATATGAAACGCCTTGAGGGATTTTTACAACATTAACTTCTGGAAGATGTGTAAATTCACAGTATCCTCCCCAGAGGGGCCCAGTTTCAAAACCCCAAATGGTTCGTTTTCTACAATCAAACTCTCTACCATCAGTACATGCTTTACAAACTCTGCATGACATATTTCCGTGTGATACAACCCTATCACCAACTTTGATGTTTTTCACGTCACTGCCAATAGATGTCACCTCACCAGCAGCGTCAGTTCCAGAAATATGCGGTAATGGAATTGCCAAAGGTTTACCTCTCATTCCCCAGATATCATCATAGTTGAGGGCAGCTGTTTCCACTTTGATTATGACTTCATTAGATTTTGGTTCAGGTATAGAAATATCTTTAATTTTTAAGATTTTAGAAAAATCATCATCATCAGCATATTGATCATATACCAGCGCTTTCATGATTTTCATCTAATTTTTGAAGATATATGATTTATCAAGATCCATCAAACCACAAACAATTATAATCATAAATACAAAATTCTCAATATGTCTGAAAATGCAATATTTCCAGGAGACAAAATAGCATCTATTGAAGAATATGAGGCTGGGCACAATGCTTTTGACGATGGAGATATGGTCAGGGCAGCAACTGTTGGAGAAAAAGACATCGACAAAGAATCACGAACTGTAAATGTTAAACACCCAAAAATTCTATCAATTCCAAAAGTAGGAGATATTATTATCGGAACAGTAGCTGCAGTTATGTCATCAATGATTGCAGTTTCAATTGATTACATTAATGGAAAACCCACAACATCAAAAGTTGAATGTATTTGTGGAACACGAAATTTAAGAATAAGAAATGTTGCTTTGGTTAATGATATAGTTACACTAAAAATTCTCAATCATCTTAATGGTACTATTCATGCATCTATTAGCGAACCTAATTTAGGAATCTTATTTACAAAATGTAGAAAATGTGGAGGTAAAGTTATTCCAATGCGTGATGCAATAAAATGTACAGATTGTGCATGGATTGATGAGAGAAAACTTTCTGCAAATTTTGGAAATACTGACTTCGTAAATTTACAAGATTAAACAATGACTAATGTTTCGTTCCAAGGTGAACGAGGTGCTTATAGTGAAGCAGCAGCAAGATCATTTTTTGATAAACAAATTGAAGCAATTCCTAAAACTACATTTGCTGAAGTTTTAGAAAGCACCTCAAGTGATAAAACTCAATATTCCGTTTTGCCAGTGGAGAATTCTATAGAAGGAAGTGTTGGAGAAAGTTATGATTTACTATATTCAACTTCTCTTCATGTAACAGGGGAAATCTATCATAGGATTGAACATTGTTTAATTGGAATTGGTAACATTGATGAAATAGATACAGTATATTCTCATCCACAAGCTTTAGGTCAATGTAGAAAATTCATTGAAGAACATAACATGAAAACAATTCCTGCTTATGATACTGCAGGAAGTGTAAAAATGGTAAAAGAGCAAAACAAATCTAATTGTGCTTGTATTGCAAGTAAAGAGGCTGCAGAGATTTACAACATGCCAATAATTTTAGAAAATATTGCAAATAATCTAAATAATTATACAAGATTTTTGATTTTATCAAAAGAAAATATCTCTGAAACAGGAAATGATAAGACATCAATAATTTTTTCAATAAAACATGAACCAGGCTCATTATTTAGAATAATTGAAAAGTTTCACAAAAACAATGTTAATCTGACAAAGATTGAATCAAGGCCAACTAAGGCAAATACTTGGGAATATAATTTCTACGTAGATTTTGAAGGGCATCAAGCCAATTCAAAGATTTTAGAAATGATAGAGAAAATAAAACAAGAAACATTATTTATGAAAATTTTAGGTTCCTATCCTTCTGCAAAATTAAGCTAAAATCCTTTAGGTTTTCTTAATGTGAAACCCATGCTAAATCCAATAATCACCATTCCTGATGTAATGACCATAAGATCAAAGGTGAACCAAACGGGATCAGAACTACGAATTAAGATTCCAGTAATTTCTAATTCAGACTCACCAGTATTTTGGATTTGAATTCTTGTTTCACCATCAATCAAATGAACCCAATCAATAGTAGTTTCTTTCTTATGAGCAGTTATTGGTATTTGTAATCCTTCCCCAGGGCTTTGAAGTTTCAGATCAAAGGCATCACCCATAATTTTCATATGTTGCGGTGTAGAAGCAGGAGCAGGAATTGTATAAGACATTGAATCTCCAACGCCTACAACATAATCTTCATTTATTGTGATCATTCCAATATGTAAAAGTAAAGAGTATCCTCCAATTGCAATAATGGCAGAACCAATAACTAAACCAATAATGGTTCTTTTAGAAAGCATGACAAAATTACTATCTATACAGTTTAAAAAATTATCTACATTTAACCATTGTATTTTAATTAGATAATCTCAAATTTGAGGCTCAATTAGATCATATTTGGAAATAATATGATGCTAAAATTAGCGAGAACGTTTTATTAAATTAGAATATCGGCTAAAATCACCTTTTTCCATTTTTCCACTCATAGATAAAACACGATTTTCTTTTATTTCTCTATGCATATAGATCTCTACTGAGGTCAAAACAATTCCAGAAATTATAAATCCTGAAATTCCAATTAATGTTTGAACAATTTGTAATAATTCATTCAGATATCGTAAGTTTGATTCTAATGCAGCTGCAGCCACAATAGTAGCAGCCACAATAGTAGCAACTCCAGTACCAACAGTAGGTAACATAATAGTTTTCAATACTTCAGATGTTTCAAATGGAATAGATCTACTAGAACCAATAATTTCCTTCACTCCTGAAACATCAAGTAAATTATCATACAAGGCACTTAATTCATTACTAGGTTTAGAGTAAATTGCTCGAACAAAAGGAGCATCAATTACAGAACTTTTTTTATTTTTAGACTTTACAACTTTATACACATGATCTTCACGAATTGGATTACCGCCTAACGCATGAATTTCTTTGCGTACACTTCTAGCAAGTATAGAATCATCTCGATCTAAAATATGAATAACCGTGATAGTTCTATTCAACATCGAATATGAAAATTACCACATATTTAATCTAAAGTGAATTAAAGCGAAGTTATTTTTTACGTTTAAGAATTCCACGCACAGTATTCACACATTGGATTTCAAGTATTTCATCAGTGATAGTTTCTAGAATTTGTTTGTTGGAAACTTTTAAAGTTACTTTAGTTCCTTCATCACCTCTAAGTTTTTCCTCAGCATTTACTACTTCGTATTTAGCACCATGATTTGTCAAATCCATTTTAGCAGGAACGTTAGGACAAAATTCATTTCCATGATTACAGCTGATTAAAATTTCTGAGTTATAATCATCAGTAGCCAAGGTTACACATACTCCTTTTGAATAGTTAACATTGAAATCAACTTTTCAAAATTTAAAAGACAATTTAAACTAACAAATTCACAAAATGCTAAAATTTCAACATAAAATTGCACGGTATTCATCAAATATCACACTTCCAATTAAGATTCACTACAGTCACATTCAAGAATTATAGAATGACTAGGTATCTCCCATATCTTGTGCTGCACTCACAAAAAATAGATTATTAGTTAAGCCTAATTTCAAATTAAATATATGATAATGAGAAACCATCAATAATACTTACTAAACATATAGCGAGAAGCATAAGTTTGTGAATCATTTTCAATGCATTTCAGTTTGATTATTCACATTTACCTTGGTAAAATCCACTAATCGCTAGTTTTTCGATGATTTTTAGTTCACGAACTTTGTCTCTTCGCTATACTGATCAAAGAATTATGAACCTGGAAGGATGTCCTGATGAGTTTTCACAGTTTATGAAGGATGCAAATGGAGGACATGATTTAGATTTGGGTGATATGCAATATGCTAATTTGTTTGTCAAATCCAATAATTGTTTCAATAAATGATTTTAGGATGTTGTTTGTTGGGAGGTTAATGCGGGTGTGGAAATATGATCAGTGGACTTTGTGAAATTAAAGAAAATAAAAAACAGCAAATTCATAGTGAATTCTTGCCGGATGTCAACCATTTTTTTAGATATGATTCAAAAATAAAAAGGTTATGAAATGTGGACTTGCCGGGAATTGAACCCGGGCTGTTCAGTTGACATCCGAACTGTTCGCCTTGAACTTCAAGCCCACAAATACAAGTATACAGATTGATAATATAACGTTACAATAAACGTAAGACATAATAATACTTTTAACGTGTGATAACATATGCCTCAAAAAATGGTCAAAGGTTGGGAATGTCGTAAATGTAAATTCCAATGGATGCCGAAAAAACAAACAGGTGATGTTATCAGGTGTCCAACGTGTAAGCACCTGGAACCAAATGTTTGAAAGCTTGTATGCAGTATAGCTTTCAACAGTTATTTTTATTCTTGATCCTCAATTTTTGAAATTATAATTTTCCCATCAATTACTTTTAGTTCTAGTTCTGTGTTCTCATCCCATTTTGTTTCTTTTAATGCCCAAATTGGTAATGTGATTTTGTATTGAAAATATGATTTATCACCACGCTGTCGAGATTTTGATTTTTGTGGTTTCAATCCATCAGACATTGAATTGTTTACTTATTATTTTGATATAAATTTAGTAGGAAGACAAGAATATATTCTTGAGACCTGGGCATAATGATTTACAAAAATAATTCTGAAACTATCCCTAACAGCAAAGCATTCTCTTTACAACCTTCGGATTCTCTGCACCAATTACACAGTTATAGTAAACTGTCAACTGGTACACCAAAACACAAATCAAAACAAACGATTTGACGTTATCAAATCCTTTACCGGTAGCACTCTGATGTCAAAAATATCTTTGAGATACTCAAGAAGGGGGGCTCAATTGAAACTTTTCTTTCTGCATACAACTCTTGACCAATTACAGAATTGTAAAATTCTGTGAGTTTAATTCTGTCTGGTGGAGTTGATGATATATTTTGATTGGACAGATTAACCTAATCTTTTTCTTGGTGCATGAATTATACAGTGATCCATCATAGTATGCAGGATCTGCCAGAATGTTTTGAAATAGTCCTGATAATGGCTCTTTATTTTCATAAATTTTTGGGAATCATGAACGTTTGCCGTACTAGTAACTTTGAACACATGTAAATTCTAGTTCGTACTGTATAGTATTGTTGGCTGACCCCTAGGGAAACATGGTACTTGATACCTTAACTTTGAATGGGGCAATCCGAGCTGCGGTGTAAGTGGGGCATAGACCCCTGATAGAT
>JARPSM010000038.1 GCA_029782475.1 Nitrososphaerota archaeon | reverse complement strand
ATGACAAGGGGAAGAATCAGCTTTACAAAGCGATTGCAAACGAGGTTGGAAAACTTCGTAAGGAAGGAGCCCTTATCGATTGGCGTCATGGTAAAACTCGGGATACGGGTATGGGGATATGGCGACTTGACAAGACAAAGCTTGACGTACTTGTAGGCAAGCGTACTAGAATAGAAATAAAAAATAAGAATTTTCATTCATCAGGCTCAGCGTGCATGGTATATGTCAGAGGAAAACAAGACGCTTTTCGTAATGAACTCTTTGCAGAATATGGGAAATGTGCCTTTTGTGGATTTAAGATTCCAGAATATATGGTTGGAGCACATATTGTTCCTTATGCTATAATGAGAGAAGAAGACGCTGAAAACGCAATGAATCCTGTTAATGGTTTACTATTGTGTAGGTTCTGTGATGTTGCATTTGAGAAAGGCTCCATAAGAGTTGAGAGGGATTTGGGCATAATAATATCAGAATATCTGCGTGATCAAAGATCAACAATTGTAAAATCTTGGATTAAGCACATACCTTCAGAAGTCTATATTAAAAAGGAGGCAAAATATCCTCCGAATCCAAAATATCTGAAATGGAAGATAGGGTTGCTGGAAAATAAAAAGTGAATAAAGATTGCTCTAGTTAATGGACTATTCAAGAGCCTTTTTCATATCTTCAAACTCTTCCCTGGTTATCTCGCCTTTGACAAATCTAGTTTTAAGGAGTGTTATTGGATCATCTGTAGTGACAGCACCGCCGGATTTACTTTCCTGTTCTTTCTTTTCTTTTGCTTCTTGAATTTTATCGCGAATGAAATTGTACATAATTTCAGCCTTGTCTTTTGGTATTGCATCAATGGTTCCTTCAGAGTCTCGTCCCCACAAGAACTGACTACGATTAAGCTTGGACAACTCGGTCATTCCCGGAATGGCAAATACCAAAGAGGCAGAAAACATTCCTTTTTCTAATCGAACGTTTGTAATCTGATGATAAAAATACTCTTCAATATTCTCGCCTAGTCCAAATCGTTGAGGATTTCTAATTATCACGCGTTTCTCGGTTAGAAATATTGTGTTTGGTGTCAAGCCAGCAGCTCCTCCAGGCTTTACACGGGATTGTCGTACGGACATCATAACCTTCTCATCTGGCTCCAAACGGTCAATTATTTTATTAGTCTCACGATCATCAATTGGATAATCTTTTTCATCTATTTTTTTATCTTTGCCAAACATTTTATTTTAAAGATATTGTCATCCTCCCAAAGTACATGAAACCAATAATAATCCAAGTTTTATTTGCTGTCCTGTATTTGCAGATTCAATTTGTGACTCTGTAAGTGACATTGCTTTATCACAATCTCTATTAGCAATAATTTGATCAAAGTCAGGAGGTACGGCAAAACTTGTTACGGCTATAACAATTATAATTATTGCAATTATTGGTACAATGATTACTGTCTTGTTTGCTGTCATAATTTGTAAAAATTAGTATTGCATAAAATATGGACCCCCGTTGGTTTTAGTGCTTTGAATTTCTTACATATTCCCTTGCAGGTTATTTGCGACTCCAATAGGCATTTGTTATTGAGACAACCCAATAAATCTATAAACTGTCAGTTCCATCTCCATTCATGCGAGATACCATAGGAGGGCGTCCATATGAGGCCAAAAAAGAAGGCTCCAAATTTGTGCTCAGCTTTTACCCTCAGGCCAAAAATGCAAAGAATCCAGATGCCGTGTTATTCAGGCTGGTTTTGACCAAGGAAGAGCTCAAAAAACTAGCAAAGATTGCAGGATGACTAATATCCAAACTTTGAATTAATTTTCATATCCTTTATTGGCACTATGATCTTTTTTATAAAATGACAGGATCTAAATTACCTGTGTTTCTCAGATATATTCCACACTTAATCTGCATAATTTTCATATCTACAATCACTGCTGCTGAAGCACAATCATACACAGGTGTTCTAAAACTTGATCCGATTTCATCCAAGATAAAAACAGGGAATACAATAACTTTCTCAGGACAGCTTGCCACAACGTCTGGACACACTGTTCCTGATGCGACAATTTACATCAAGGATGATGTTAACTTTGGAAGAGATACAGTAATTGGAACTATTACCACAGATGAGAACGGCAGATTTGCAGGAACATGGACTGCACAGCCCCGAAATAGTGGCGCATGGGATTTTTATGCAGTTTATGAGGGCTCAAAAAACATCAGCAAGGCACGAAGCACAGCATACAGTGTTAAGGTTTCCTCTTATGATTCGAGCTCATCTTACAATTCCCCAAGCCCGTCTAGTTCTAGTTCCACTAAATATTCCACACAAATTACACTTTACAGAATACCATTCTCAGTTTATGCAGGAGAGTCAATCACATTTACCGGTAAATTAACATCTGGTGGACAGCCGCTTGCAAATGCATTTGTGAAAGTTTTAGAAGATGATCCATTTTCTCCTGATCAACGATTGGGATCCGGAAGAACAAACCATAATGGAGAATTTTCAATTCCATGGAAAACAAGTGCGGGACTAGTAGAAACAGACTTTGATATTTATGCAGTATTTGATGGCGATTCGGCATACAAAAGAGACAGGTCGTCTAATCAAGTGATGAGTGTTCTAAAACATGGCGGCAGTATAACTTTGGATTCATTTCCAAAAAGTGCAAAAATTGGTGAGGTAATCACGTTTTCAGGAACGTTAACTCTTGATGGATTTAGTCCGGAAGGCAATGTTGTATATATCAAAGATGAAGACACGTTCACAGGTGATGATCTGCTTGCAACAGGCTATGTTGATAGTAGTGGGCGTTTTTCTACAAACTGGTTTGCAAACTATGCTGATAATGATAGTATCGTAGATGTTTACGCAGTGTATGAGGGAAATGATATTTTGTATAGACTGACGACATGTGATAGTGGTCCCACAAAGTCATTTGGAGGAAGATGTTCAAACACAATCCCATTGAAAATATCTGGCTCTATACCTGCCACGCCCCCAAAGTACATCCCTACAGGAAGTGAATATATGGAATTGTTTTATTCTTTGGATTTCTCCAAGGCCCCTCATGTTGCCATAGTTCCAAATCCTGATTCATATAACGAAGTTAAAGGACATATACATTCTGTCAAAAGCGGAATTGCGATATGGGAATCTTATCTTGAAAAGAATTATGGTGGATATTGGGATGTAACTTTTGAAGTAATAGAGCCTGGAGACAGGTTTAATTCAAAGCCTGACATTATTGTAAATCTAGACACACACGATGATCATGCAGGATGTACGGATTACTATGGTGTGGCATTAATTAGTTCAAATCCAAAAAAACCCATTCAAACAACTGTATGCTCAACTAGTAATGACCAACGTAGGGCAGATGTTGATGTGGCAAGGACAGCAGGCCATGAGTTCATTCATGCAGTCGGGCTTGGTCATACATTCAACAAAAAAAGTGATTATATGTGCAGTGTGGAAGATGGACGACCAACATGTGATGGGTTGAACTCTAAAGCAAAAGTGCCTTCCAGTCTAAATCTTGAAGCTGTTGTCAAAATTTATGGTTCTGACGGATACGTCAACCCCAATAACCGTGTCCAATATGAAGAGAAATTTGCTTCAGGTAATCCTAATTATGATAATCCAAACCCTGCGCCAACTACAAAATCAACATCGTATTGCAATCAGGTTTATGACAACTATGACTGGGCAATAAACAAAGTACTGGAATCTGGATGGTACTCATATTGGAAGATATGCAGTAATGGTATATCCTACTCATTTTCTACAAATGATGAGATGTACGGTTTTATGATTCACGTATTACCTCCGGAGACAGACGTTGAAAACTTTGTGAATTATGGAGATGGTTTGTATTACACATGTGAAGAGTATGGCAAGATCTGGCAAAGCAAATCAAATACATGCAATATTGCACCGGGGTCACACATTGTAATACAGAACATAGAAGAAAATACAATAAGGATAGACGGTTGGATAGGTAATAGATAATACAAATTTCGGTTTGTAGAAATCGTCAACTTGTCACATTTTTGGCAAAAATAAAACAACTAATTTCAAAATTACAGACAAGTGTTTCAAAATCGTACGTGAAAATCAGAAATAAGAATTCTGTCTCCTAATTCTATATTGGGTGGGTGTTCTTGCAGACTTGTGATGTTACTTTTGGTCTTTTTAGGCTCAATCCAGCCTAGTTTGTGAAATATTCTCTGTATCTGTTTTCTATTTACTGACTTGTTTAGTTCCCTTGACACTTGGGCCGCCATACGTCTGGTTCCATAGGTAGGTCTTTGTTTTCCAATCTTTCGAACTACATCAGTTACTACAGGATCGGCCCTTTTGCTTCTTGGTGACTTGGAATAGTACCACCGGGTTTTAGATACTCCGATGAATAACAACGATTTGTTCAAACTGACATGTTTGTTCAATTCTTTTACTGCAGTCATCTTTTCTGATTCTCCAATGTTTTTTTTAAAATGTCATTTGCAATTGTAATCTCACCGATTAGTTTTTTGCAGTGAATCGTTTTCTTTTTGCAGATTCTTGCAGACGTTGCCGTTTGGCGTACCATAAGTGAGGCCTTGCCACCTTTTACAAATCGCTCTTTCCACGGGTAAAATGTCTGTGGATGAATATTGTATTTTCTGCACAATTCTGCCGTACTGATGTTTGTGTTCAGGGACTAAAACTACCCTTGATTTTTCTGCTGATGTGAATTTGTTCTTTACCATGAGATCAAGCCTCCTCCCGGATTCTCTGAAAAGTGTATGTATGCTACCGGTCCTATTCGAGAGGGGCCCATACCATACTTCATCAAAAGATGTACTGTCTTTTTTCTTTGTAAGGAAACTACTCATTTCTAATCTCCCTTACGTGATTTTCCCATAAAACAGAGAACAAAATTACGGTTTTTACGGGATTTTGTTTTGTTATTCCAGACATTTTGGCAACAGGTAACACTTTAAACCTTCAAAAAGTTCATTCAACTTCGTGCCAATGTAGCTCAGCCTGGTAGAGCAATTGATTTGTAATCAATAGGTCATGGGTTCAGATCCCGTCATTGGCTCTTTTCATTTCCATAACAGTATAAATTCAACATGTGGCAAACGATTAAGTATACTAGATTTGGATTTAATTAAAATGAGTTCAGATGATTCAGAAATAAACCAAAATAACAATGAAAAAATTTCTGTAAAAAAATCTACTTTTAATGGGTTGCTCATAGGAATAATAATTCTAGTTGGAGTTACAGCATTCTTTGCAGGATCATATACATCAAATCTAAATTCAAATCAAATTTCAACTATAGACCTTGATGAGGCAATGGCAAAACTAGAGCTAAAACTATTACAAAATCAATTACCCACCAAACAAGCAGTAGAACCAATAAAAATTTCAATGGATGATGATCCCATCATAGGAAATCCAGATGCCCCAATTACCATAGTAGAGTTTTCAGACTTTCAATGTCCGTTTTGTGCAAGATTCCACATTCAAACATTACCATTACTACTAGAAGAATACATTGAACAAGATAAAGTGAAAATAGTTTTCAGAGATTTCCCGATTCAAAGCATACACCCAAATGCATTACCTGCATCAATTGCAGCTGAATGTGCAAATGATCAAAACAAGTTTAGAGAAATGCACGACGTATTATTTGAAAAACAAAACAGTTGGAATAGAGTGGAAACCGATGATGCATTATCATTATTCAGTCAATATGCATCAGATATGCAATTAGATCAAGAATTATTTGATTCATGTCTCACAAGTGGGAAACACATTCCAGAAATTCAAAATGATCTTAATGATGGAAGAGATTATGGAGTGTCAGGCACACCGGGATTCTTTGTAGGAAATGATCAAATTGGATTTGTTGAATTAAAAGGAGCCCAACCATTTGAGAGCTTCAAAAAAGTAATTGATGCTCAACTAAATTCATAAAAAAAATAACAAGCGTTTATTAGACCATAATCGACACCAAGCATCATAATAATGACGAGTAGGCAATGAGCTTTTTCGTCATTGCCAAAGAGAAAAAAATAAAATGACAAAATTTCAAGATTTAGGATTAAGCGGCGACGTGCTGAAAGGAATTACAGATGAAGGTTTCGAGGAAGCATTTCCAATTCAAGAAGCAGTAATTCCAGTTTTACTATCAGGTAGAGACGTTGTAGGACAAGCACATACAGGTTCTGGAAAAACAGCAGCATTTGCATTAGCAATGTTAGAAAAAATTCAACCAAAACAAGGAATTCAGGGTTTGATCATGGCACCAACAAGAGAATTAGCTATGCAAATCAGTACAGAAATCAAAAAATTTGGAAAACATACAGGGATTAGAACTGCAACTGTATACGGAGGCCAAGGAATGGGAATTCAATTAGATGCACTTCACAGAGGTGTTGAAATTGTAGTAGCCACCCCCGGTAGACTAATTGACCATCTCAAAAGAGGATCAATTGAACTAAGAGATATTTCTCACATTGTTCTTGATGAAGCAGATACCATGTTAGATATGGGATTTGTAGATGATATTTCATTTATTTTAGATTTAGCACCGGAAAATAGAGTAATGTCATTGTTTTCAGCAACAATGCCAACGGAGATTTTAAGATTATCAGAAGAATATTTGAATAATCCAAAACAATTCCTATTAGATGCAGATGATCTCAGCGGAGAAGGAATAGACCAATCATATTTGGTAATTAAAGACCGTGATAAATTCAAGTATCTAATTGATTTTGTAAAACCAATTAAAGGACAAATCATTGTATTCTGTTCAACAAAATATAGAACCAGAGATGTCGCAAAATTCCTCCATCAAGAAAAATACAATGCAGTAGCTATTGAAGGAGACATGTCACAACATAGAAGAGAGCAATCCATGGGCAAATTTAGAAGCGGTAAAGCAGATATTCTTGTTGCAACAGACGTAGCTTCAAGAGGAATTGATGTTCCAAGAGTAGAACTAGTAGTAAATTATGATGTACCAAATCAAGAAATGGCATATTTCCATAGAATAGGAAGAACCGCAAGAGCAGGTGCAAAAGGAAGAGCAATCACATTTGTATCATATTCATCAGTAGGGGATTGGAATCTAGTCAAACGCCAAATCAAAGTTCCAATTACTGATTTAAACAAAGAAATGGGAATTCAAATCTCAATCCCAGACCCACTAAAAAGACAAACTCCATCAAGAAGATACGGAGGACAATCAAGATCCAATTACTCTAGAGGCGGTCGTTCTGGTGGATATGGAGGCTCTAGAGGAGGAGGAAATCCAAGAGACGATAGAGGAGGTAGAAGAAAAAGTAGCGATAGAGATAGAAACAAAAACAGATACGGCGGACGCAGCAGATGGTAATACTGTAAAACTTAAAGACTTGAACTACTTAATAATTTTAAGATAAACCAATGCACAAAGGATTCATTTTATTAAATTGTGATTTAGGAGCAGAAGAATACATCGTAGATGAATTAAAACAAATGCAGGATATTACCAATGCATACCTTACTTTTGGGGCATATGATGTAATTGCCGAAATTCAAACTGGGAATCAAGATGGATTTGAAAAAGTGATTGCAACTATTAGAAAACTCTCCAGAGTCGTAAGTACAATGACACTAAATGTCATAGTTCCCGAATAATTGATGTTTATTATAATTCAGAATCTAACTCGGATTTTATTTTTGAAGTTTGGTATATTGTATCTCAATTAACAGATTATAGTTTAGATAGAAATGATGGTTTTTATCTTGGCGATGAAGGAAGATATGCTCTAGATATATTATCTAAAGGCGGGAGCTACTATGAAGATTTAGTTATTTTGATTGCAGATATGCTCGTATCATCAAAGTTTACTAAAGATTGGACCATACAATATTTTTACATGGATGGAGATAATCCCAATAATTTCATGGAACTCAATCATGTATACTGTCGATCAAAAGTTCTTGAGTGTAGGCGGGCTTTTACTGATAAACTTCATTGCGTCAAGTTCCGAACGCGCTGTCCTGAAATATTCTGATGGTACCATGACGCATCTCCCCAACTGTGGCATGTATTCGGATACTAGGACATCGCGCTTTGCCTGGTGCCAATACTCCTCCTCTGTCACACTGACCTCAGGTGTTGCAGTGGGCATCATCCATATGACCTTTACATTTGAATTTCCATCCAGAAATTCTTGGAGAATGCGTGCCTTGTGTTGCGGCGCGTTATCTGTGATTATTGCAACTTTCTTGAAATGCCGGACTAGCTCCTTGATGTATTGCAGAACCATCTCCTTGTCAAACTTGTCATACGTCCCAAGGAACTGTCTGCCGTCTGTTGCAATGGGGTCGTATGCCACCACACCACCACCACCCTGCCGTGCCGTCCCTTGTATGGAAGAACAATCGGCTCTCCCTTCTTTGACCAGTACTTTACTCCGCTTGCAGGATCATCTATGAATATTGCCTCATCAAAGACGACAACTGCAAATTTATTAGATTCTAGGTGTGAAATCTGCTTTTTTGCGTTGTGTTGCCATCTTTTGATCTGTTTTATCTCTGCCCTGTTGATGTAGATGCGCTTGACAGTCTTGACAGTCTTGGCAGACATGCCAATCTTGTGCAATATCTTTCTGATGTTTGTAATGTGGTAGTTTACTCTGAATTTTTTGTGTATTATACACTTGAGTTTCTTTGGAGTGATGATGCCGTCTGCGTCAGATACAATCTTTGCAATCTTTTCAAGTTCTATCTTTGGCGGTCTGCCTGATTTGGGAAGATCCACGAGGGTGGCGTCTATGCCGCCCTCTTTGAATCGTTGCACCTACCACATGGCGACCCAGTTGGGGCACTGCAAGAGTGTATCGGCTGCAAACTGAATGCTTACATTGTTCATACAAACCATGTTTACGGCAAGTATCTGGCACGTACGTGGAGATCCTTTTCCTTCTTGTATGCTTTCTTTAGATCTTTAAAAGTTACTGTTGTCATACAAAAGCTGCGTTATCTTGATCAATATCTATTGCTAATTGATTAATTTGATCTCTCATGAACTTTTCCTCGACAGTATATCCTAAGCAATAGGCCAATCTTGCTTTTACGCTAAGATTTATTTGCAAAATTAACAAAATTGTGTATAT
>JARPSM010000029.1 GCA_029782475.1 Nitrososphaerota archaeon | reverse complement strand
TGATGAAAAATGGTTGTGAATTTGGTCAAATATGTACCAACTCTTTTTGAGTTGTTACATGCAGAAGCTTTGTACATGCAGAATTAGACGGATCTCATGCAATGACGTTATGAGAAGGTTGATTACGCATCAACTCTATTGCCCTGGCAGTCATCATGATTACAAAATATACAAATTAAAACATCTGATACTATCTGAAGAATTATTGCAGTTTATGATCTTGGGTATTTGGGAATTGAGAAAGATTTTGAAAATCAGATTGGCGTTTTGCCATACAAGAAAAAGAAAGGAAAAGAATTAACTGTTCCTCAAAAAGAGTGGAACAAGAAGATACAATCAAAAATCCGAATAAGAGTAGAGAGTATGTAATTGCTCAAATCAAGAAATTTAGGATAAATTCTGATGTGTTTGGGAACAAATTATGTCGATACGATGGAATAAATGAAATTGTTTGTGAGATTGTTAATTTCAAGATTAGATGGAAGCAAGAGTTTGCTGTGATTCCATAAAATTACAAATCAAACGGAATGAAAAGTTAGATTTTATTTGTAATTGTGCAACTCATCTATGATAGACATTCACAAAGTTGCCACAAATTCAGTAGTTTTTCCTACATATGGTAATGGATTGAAACAGATAGTAGCAGCACCCTATCTTGGATTCAGCTGGACGCACAAGGTAAATTAGCACCTACACGGTATGAAAAATAGATATGACTTTCAAATCTATTCTTGATGAAATTGAAAATAATCTAACAAAAATATTATCTGATCTATCTGTATCTGATGTAGAGTTCTCTGTTGAACCTGCAAAACCTGGTTTTGGTGATGTTAGTTCCAATGTTTCATTTTTACTTGCAAAGTCTCTAAAGAAAAGCCCTAAAGAAATTGCTGAAATGCTTTCTGAGAAATATTCTTCATGCACTAGCACCACCCTTGTTTTAAAATCAGAACCACATCCATCTGGATATCTTAATTTTATTGCAAACTGGGATAAACTCAGTCAGTTAATTATATCTGAATCATATCTTGACACATGTGGTGATGTTGAACTTGGTAATGGGTCTAGTATGGTAGTTGAGCATACTAGTGTAAATCCAAACAAGGCATTACACATTGGCCATATTAGAAATATCATAATTGGGGATACTATATCTAGAATTTTAGAGAAATCTGGTTACAAAGTGAATGTACTGAACTACATTGATGATTCAGGATTACAGGTTGCTGATATCATAGTTGGATTCAAACACTTTGGATATGCAGAAGAGCCTCCGGATGGAAAAAAGTTTGATCATTACTGTGGTGATGATGTTTATGTCAAAACTACTGAAAAATATGAGGCAGATTCCAGTTTGGAGGAAATTCGAAAGAAGGTTCTCAAGGAACTCGAAGATGGAAATTCTGAAACTGCAAAGTTTGGTGATAAAATAACTCGACGAGTTTTAGCCGGACAACTAGAAACTTGTTGGAATTTTGGAGTAACTTATGATTGTCTAAACTTTGAATCGCAAATTATTCGCTCAGGTTTGTGGAGTAAAATTTTTGAGAAACTTAAAGAGATGAACCTAGTTGAATTTGAAAATGAAGGGAAGAATGGTGGATGCTGGGTTATTCGTGGTGATGGCAAAGAAGAAGATAAGGTGATTGTTCGTAGTAATGGAACTGCCACATACATTGCAAAAGATATCCCATATGCTGCCTGGAAACTTGGATTATTGGAGGATCCTTTCAATTACGAACAATATGAAAATGAACAACCAAACTCTCGAGTTTTGTGGCAAACTTCTTTGAAAGACACTGATAAAATTTCTAAAGATTTTACTGGTGAGAAAGTTGTTACTGTAATTGATTCACGTCAAGCTAACTTGCAAAAAATTATCACAACTTTAATGGATAAATTCAAGTCTGCGCCTGATGCATACAATCATCTGGGATACGAATCAGTAACTCTGAGCTCGGATACTGCAAAAACTTTGGGGCTGGAAACTGATGGCAAACAAACTCAAATGTCTGGTAGAAAAGGACTGTATGTTTCAGCTGATTCAGTATATGATATTTTAAAAGAGAAAACAAAAGAAGAAACTAAAAAAAGACATCCTGAAATGGATGACTCTGAAATTGAAATAATTGCTCATTCAGTATCTGTAGGTACCATTCGATATGAGATGATTAAACAAGATCTGGATAAAATAATTACATTTGATTTAACAAAATCACTTAGCTTGGAGGGTGACACTTCACCATACATCCAATATACTCATGCAAGAGCATCACGAATCTTGGAGAAATCCGGACGTACTCCGACCATTGATGTTGATTTTACTTTATTGAAGGAGAAATCTGAATTGGACTTGATTAAAAACATTGGTCTCTTTAATCTTCAAGTTAGAGATGCTGCAAATAATCTATCCCCTAAAGTAATTGCACGTTATTGCTATGATTTGGCAGTTTCGTTCAATTCATTTTATGAAAAATCCAAAGTTCTTGATTTGGGTGATGTGGAATTGGAAAATTCTCGTCTCTGCTTGGTAAATTCATTTAAAATCGTTTTAGAAAAGGCTCTGGATCTTTTAGGAATTCAATCCCCTGATAGAATGTAATGTCCTAGGAAGAAAACTAGTTCCTTCCTAGGGATATTCTATAAAGCCGGAAGCCCTATGGAATACCTTGGCGTGCAAACCAATTACTGTCAGTTGAAAGTTTATCCGTCATAAACGTGACTATTTCATCAAATGAGCGTTAAACAAACACAAATTCTCACATTGGATAAATCAAACTTGGATAATTTATTTTCATGGATATTGGGATAATGAAATGAAAATTAGATTATTAATTATTTTGATTAGTGAAAATTTATTCTGATATGGATTCTAATTGAGGGGTTGTTTCAATTTTATTTAGACAATCCACATTTCGGATAAAGTCTTCTGCAAATAGTCCCTCTGCACGTAAATTATCCTCATGTCGTCCCTCATCATTGACCATGTTACATCTGACATTGACATTCATTCTATCATCCCATGTGTCATAATACATATCTAAAAGAATTTGATCACCTGTCTCAAAATCCATTATGCCTACATTGAGATTGCCATTTCCTCTACTATGTTTTTCAAACTCCTCTTTTGCATCTGGGTATGTTTCATAAAATGCAATGTATGTTGGATGTACTGTAAATTTGGCCATTAATTCTTCTTTAGAATCTGAATCACCTCCAACAATTCGATTCCAATTATTTGAATGTTCAATCATGTAGGGGAGAATGGAATACAAAAACATACCGAAAAGTATAACCCCTATTGCAATTCCAAGATAAATAGTAAATCTAGGTAATCTTTCCAAAGTTAATAGTGAGAGTTTTAAAGAACATATAAATTTGTTTTAAAAAATCATCTAGTTTTTACATTACTATGCGGATAATTTGTTGCGTGATTCCAAAAATCGTGATTACCAAATCGGGTAATCAAAACGCAATTATGAAGAATGGATTCTCTCCAATCTTCATGAGATTGGAAGGACCTCTTCAGTTCTTTCAATCTCGCTTTTAATACATTTAAATAATTTTTAACTAATGAATAAATTTCCTATTTTCATATTTTTTATGAAAATATGATTTTAAATACTGTTCATGATTTACTAATGATATTGTGTTATTTAGTCAATGAACAGACACCTCTTAATTTCATAATCGATCAAAATTAGAGATGGGTATGGGATCAAATCGACGTCTGTGATTGTAGTTGATGATAACGAGGATGTCGTATATTCAATGTCTGAACTTTTAGAAATTTATGGAGTTGATGTAATTGGAAAAGGCTACAATGGATTAGAAGGTGCAGAACTACGACAGACTTTGCCCTGATGCAGTTTTACTTGATTTAATGATGCCTGATTATGATGGACTATATGCATTAAAAGAGATTAGAAGAATTAATCCAGAAAGTGTCATACTAATTGCTAGTGGGAGAGGTCATCATTATCGACTAATGAAGATGTGAAAACTTTACAGCCTAACCGATTCATTCACAAGCCAGTTGGCGTAAATACTTTGGTTGAAATAATTTTAGAGAAGACAAACACTACAATGCCATTTAAAATACAATATGCATTCAAAGATGATCCAAAATTATACACATGTGTATTGACTCATGATCAATACAAAAATTTCAAAGAATTACCTGTATTACAAGAATGCAAGATTCTCAAAAATGATGAGGAAAATATTGAGGCATACAAACAAGAAATGCAAAAAGCATTAAATTTGGCAGCAGAAAATAACCTTACTCATATTCAAAAATTATCTCAACTAGTTTAATCTATTTTCTTGGTCTTCTTCTGGGGTTCTTTTCATAGTATTTCTCAACATTGTCATTCCATTCTTTGGTTTCTGCAAGACGAGAACGGGCATGTGGCCTTTTACCGTTGTTTGAGAGTAATGTACTGTTATTTTCATAGAATTTGTCTGTCTCATTAATTAGAACATCTAAAAATTCTGACGCTCCTTTTGCTTCTTCACTTTTTGGGTCTTTATGAGATAAAATTGACTTTGCAAGTGTCTCAATTTTTGCTATTTTGATTCTATATTCGCTTAATACTCTGTGATCAAAGGAAATCATTTCATTTTTACTCCATTTTACTAGTGTATGTTCATTTCGGTCTTTGGTTCTGTAATATCTTCGGGAGTTTAGATTGAATTTTCCTTATAGAGTGAGGCATTTTGTATTATGGTTTTCCACTTGTTATCTCCATCCACTTTAATCAAAGCAGATTCAGAGGGCGTAACATCACTGCCAATCCAATACAACAAAGTATGATAAATGAAATGAATTGTAATAATGATAAAATAGAGATGCAAAAAATAACAACAGACAAGACGATTTGTGTTTATGAAACTAGTGCACAAAAATTAATTTCACGTGGATACGCCACATTAGATATTAGAGTTGATGCGTAAACGATCTTCTCATAACGTCATTGCATGAGATCCGTCTAATTCTGCATGTACAAAGCTTCTGCATGTAACAACTCAAAAAGAGTTGGTACATATTTGACCAAAATTACAACCATTTTTCATCAACAGATTTAGATCGCATATGATCGATGCACATGTTGTGTCAGAATCCAAAGATCAGATCATACGCAGACAGCAACAGATCACACGCAGACAGCAACAGGAGAACGAACAGCTCAAAAACAAGATAAGGCAGGAAAGTAGTCTGTGGCACACAAAAGAAAACTCTGACAGAACCAACATGCAAGAAAAGGCAGCACACATGCACAGGCTAGAGACGCTCGACAATATTCTCTCTGATTAGGTCCTGCTGTACCAAGCTACCAAAAAGAGCCCCAAACAGTTCAAATATTTACTAGACAAATTCAGTGCCGCCATCAAGAAACGATCTGACGCACCGCTGTTCTTTGAGGACAGAGTTGATCCTGGAAACAGATGCAAGCTGCACATAAGGCATGTATTACTGTTGGAGCTAATGAAGAAGAGATTGGGCCTGTCCCAGTACGGACTGATGATCTTCTTTGGCGTGAACCAAAGCACGATATCAAGGTATCACAAATTTGCAGATTCAGTACTGGCAGAAATACTCCCGACGGCACTAGAGATTACCAAGTTAATTCAAAAAAACGCACCAGGAACCATCAAAGAATTGGTTCCCGACAAAACGATGATCATCGATGGTTCGCATGTGCAGATAGAGCGCCCGACAGATGAGAAGGCAAGAAAGACATACTATTCGGGCAAAAAGAAAAGACACAGCATAAACACAACTGTGGTTACCACCACTTCTGGATTGATTCTTGCCATAGGCAAATCCGCACAAGGATCCATACATGATATCACCATGTTCCGTGAGGACAACATCAAACTAGGACCGCTTACTGCCAGCATGAAGAACAAAAAGACAAAAAAAAGACAAGGTTACAATTTACACCGATCTTGGATATTTAGGCATCAAAGACGACCTATCAGGTGCCAACGTCATGCA
>JARPSM010000022.1 GCA_029782475.1 Nitrososphaerota archaeon | reverse complement strand
ATATTTTCCCCTGTCTCAACTGATTCACAACAATTATTTCAATAAAATAGGCACATGATGCTTGTATCTGGATCTTTTTATCTTGATAATTTGAGGAATTGATCATTTTTTTGAGCCAAACGGATTACTTTTCCATCTACTACTGATGATGGTGCTATTGTATGGACATTCTCTGATGCTCCAGAACACAAACAAGCCTACTCAGGTTAAAATAGTAGGATTTATTCCTCTTTATTTTTTTAATATTTTCTTCTCTAACTCCAATGATTGATGTTGTATATGGCCGATGCCCTGTCCAATGTTGGATATTTTTTCATCTGCCATTTTATGCTCCGTTCCATTCTTTCCTCTTTTGTCAGCTTCTTTTCTGGTTGAGTCACAGCTTTCTTGGTCTTCATATCGTATTTAATGATTATTTTAGACCCTTGTATTTTTTCTAGTTTTTTAACGTCCGAGTCCAGTTTTTCCTGCTGTGTGCTTGAATTGTATGGACATTCTCTGATGCTTCAGAACACAAACAGCTACTTACTATACCTCAAAGAGATGGAATGGAGATATAACAACAGGAATTCTGATCTATTTGAATTGTTGTTGAAATACATGTTAGGGGTAGAATATACCTAATCACCATCTTTTTTTGCTGTTTGTACTAATTTTGTTATCAATTTCTCACGTTGGTATAGATTTTCAGTTAGATTGATTGGTTTTTCTTTTCTTTAGAGATAAGTGACATAGTCATATTTCGTGCCTCAGTGTTAATAACAGACTTGTCACTATCTTGATAGATTTTTAATCAATCAATCTCTCAGTTTTGATATCTCATGATTATTGTAATTGAAGGTGGAGATCAAGCAGGAAAGCTAACACAATCTATTCTTTTAGAAAAGGCCCTCAAAAAACGAAAAATCAAAACAAAACTATTTCATTTTCCTGACTATGAAACACCAATTGGTAAAGAAATTAGAAGATATTTAGATGGAAAACGAAAATTTCCTCCACAAGTTATTCACTGTCTCTTAGCAGCTAACAGATGGGAAAAATTTGATACCATTTTAGCAGCTGAGGAGAAAAATTCTGTCTTAATCATGAATAGATATTATCATTCTAACTTGGTTTATGGATTAGCAAATGGTTTAAAGCAAAAATGGCTTGAGAGTCTTGATGAAGGTCTTCCAAAGGCTGATCTTGTTATTTTGCTTGATGTTACTCAAAAAGAATCATTTTCAAGAACTCCAAGAAATAAAATTGGTGGAAAGAAAATGAAAAGAGACAAGTTTGAAAAAAATAAAGAATTCTCTATTAAAATTTCTAATCTTTACAGAACTGTTGCCAAGAAAAAACATTGGAAAATAATTGATGCTACCAAGTCTAAAGAAGAAGTACATGAAGAAATTCTAAAAATATTTTCAAAGAAATTAGGATTATGAAAAAAAATTATCTAGATATTATTGATCCAATTCATGATTTTATTCGTGTTTATGATTATGAACTTCCAATAATTGATAATCCTCTTTTTCAAAGATTAAGACGAATCAAACAGCTTTCTGGTGCACATTTGACATATCCTTCTGCTCAACATAGTAGATTTGAACATTCTCTAGGGGTTATGCACATTGCTAGTCAAGCTGGATTTGCATTAAATGAAAAAGGATTTCTAAATTCTGATGATGTTCAATTATTACGCATTGCAGGTTTATTACATGATATTGGTCATGGACCTTTTTCTCATTTATTTGAAGAAGTAATACAAGAGAAAAAAATTTCACATGAAGATTATGGAAAAAAAATTATTCTAGAATCTGAAATTGGTGATATATTATCAAAAACAGGATTTGATAAAAAACTAATTACTAAAATTGCATTTGGAGAATCTAAATTCCAATATCTAAATGAAATTGTTTCAGGAGCTTTGAGTGCAGATATGATGGATTATTTACTAAGAGATGGTTATTTTACAGGAGCAGAACATGCAAAAATAGATCATAAAAGAATTACACAATCACTTGATATCCATAAAAATAAACTTGCCTTGGAACGTTCAGCACTTTATTCTTTTGAATCTATGATGCATTCTAGATATCAAATGTTCAAAGCAGTATATTTTCACAAGACAGTACGTGCAGCAGAAGTAATGCTTATTGAAGCATTAAGAATATCTGATGATGAATTCGGCTTTACCTCTTTTAATCTAAATGAGTTTGTTAAACTAACTGATGAATATGTCCTATCATCTTTGATCACATCCAAATCCCCCAAACTAAAACGAGCAAGGCAATTTGCAGAAGATTATCAAAATCGTAAATTGTTAAAATGCGTATATGAGAGAATTCTCACAAATCAAACAAATTTGAAGAAAACTAGAACAGATGAACTCAGAATTGAAATTTCTAAAAAATCTAAAGTTGATGAAAATGAAATTTTTGTAGATAGTTCTGTTACTCCATCTATCCCACTTGCCCCATCAAAAAATGAGTCAAAATCAATCATTTTGATAGCTAATGAGGGTACAAAATCTTCAGCAAAAGAGATGCCAATTTCTGATATACCCGTGGTTTCAGCGATTTCTGGGTTTATGAACATACTTAGAATATACACTCATCAAAAGAACAGAAAAAAAGTTGAAATTGCTGCAAAATCAATCCTTGGTGTTCTAAAATGAAAAAACGAATTGTGATCAAATTGTCTGGTCGAGTTTTTGGTATGGATAACGTCAAAGCCCTAAAAGATTATGCCGCATTTTTAGTGAAAATTAGCAAATTTTGTCAACCTATTGTAATTGCTGGAGGCGGTACTATTGCACGCCATTACATATCTCATGCAAGATCTTCTGGAGCAGATGAATCCACACTAGATGAATTGGGGATTGAAATTTCAAGATTAAACGCAAAATTATTGATTTATGCTCTAAAAAATAAAGCATATTCACATCCTCCAACTACTTTACAAGAAGTAAAACATGCCGTAGATGATGGATTAATTGTTGTAGCTGGAGGTCTTCATCCTGGTCAAAGCACTAATGGAACAGCAGCATTAATTGCAGAAAAAATCAAAGCTGAACAATTTCTTAATGCTACTGATGTTGATGGAGTTTATGACATGGATCCAAACAAATTCAAAAAAGCAAAAAAATTCAAACAAATAGAATTAAAGAATTTAAAAAATATGTTAGTTCATGAAGATTCTATAGCAGGCGGATATGACTTGATGGATATTGTTGCCCTAAAAATTATTGAGCGTTCAAAAATTAAAACACGAATTCTAAAAGCAGATACAAAAATTATTGAAAAGGCAATAAAAGGTGGCAATGTTGGTACTGAAATTATTCTTCCTTCAAAATAATTAATCAGAAGAGTCGTTTTGAATTGTAGGTCTAGATTGAGACCATATTTGAATATCTTTTTTTGGATATTCAGGAATTCCAGTATCTCGCAATTTCTTATAAATTGATAAGGCTTCCTCTTTCTCTACAGCCTTGGATTGAGCCTTGGTAAATCCATCTTTATCTACTATTACAGCAACATGACCATCTTCAGAACTAATCGCTGCAGTAAATTCTTCTTCTCCGACAGGGTAAAATTTTCCATCGATCTTTTTTGTAGTCAAAGTTAACATGCCAAATCCCGCAACTTCAAACATTTTCATCTGTGATTTTCCTGCTCTTTGTTTTCCTTGCTGTACGGCTTGAAAATACTGCATAATTTTTCCTTCCTGCAATGGTATAATAACTGTCTTAACATTTAAGACATCAAGAGGAAATGCAAAATTCATGAATCCTAAAATTTTTGTTGGTATAGCAGTTGCTACACTTGCTCTAATTTTAGGTGGAATTCTTTTAGTAGGACCTACTATTACCATACCTTCTCAAGACAATCCTGGAACTCAAAGTAATCCAGAAGCTCAAGCTATTCAAATCGAATTAGATGATCTTTCTGTTGAAAGAGTTACAGAAAGAACAGCTACAATCAATATTGCATTTAAAATCTCTAATCCTAATCCGCGTGCCGTAATTGTACAAACAATGGATTATCAGTTATTTGAAACAAATTACTCTGAATCTGAACAAATTACGGGTGGTGAAATTGGAAGTAGACCTACAGGAATGGTAGAATTTGGATCAAACTACTATACTCTTCTTGGTGAAAATTCAATAATTCTAAAGGAAACTATTGACTTGAAAGGTAATGACAATACTCCTGAATTATGGCAAGCCCTCAAAGATGATAATCCCTCTTGGAGAGTTTCCGGCACTGTCTTTTACAATCTAAGTTCAATGACTAGTGGTCAAGAAAATACACTTAATTTTGAATTTACAAAATAAACTTGATAGTATCATAAAATTCTAAAATTATGATAATATGTTTTTAGAGCAAAAATATTGGCAAAGTTATAAAAGCCCGTTTCATTGTTTTTTATCAAATGGCAGAAGCAGGTATGGCCGCATTTGGCGCAGCAGCAGGAGTCGCAATTGCACTCGCAGTAGTGTGTTTCGCTCTACGTGGTAAAGGACATCCAGAACCACTCGATTAAACAAAGGAATTTTTCCTTTACAACATTTTTCTAATTTTTCACTAATCTTTTTTGCCAAATCCTAACATTTCTGCTAGGTCTAATTGTTTTGCATTTTTCTTTTTCATGAAACATCTTTCATAATATTGACAATCAGAGCATTCACTTGATGGTTCTAAAATAGGGGTTTTTTGCTCTTTTAGAAGATCATTTAGAACTCTAATCCTGCGAATAATCTCCTCAAACATTTTTTTGTTTCGTGAAATTGAAAATGATGTCTCTTTTCTGTCTCCAGTTATGTATATGATAATTCCATCTGGTTTATCATAAATCCACATACATGCATTAAGATAAAGAACATCATTTGCTAGAGGGTTTTCTAACTCTTCTGTTGCTCCTCTGAATAAGAATATAGAGTCATCAATTAACATGTCCACTTGACCTTTTAGTTTGATATCTTCTATGTTGAAATCCTTTGGATCACTACCGTATTGTAATTTTCTAAGTAGCCCTGAAAGAAGTTCATTGAATCCTTTTCTCTGAACTTCTTGAGGATCTATTCTATCATAATATGATCTTCGTAGGCATTGTACTACCTCATGTAGGTGTATAGTTTGAATATCTGCTGAATCAATATTGATTTCTAGCTCTTTTCCAATGGAATTTATTGCATTTTCGATAGTACTTCGAAAATCTCTATCCCCCATCATGATAGATTATTTCATTACTATGACCACTTATAGTTTAGCTTAAAATTTGAGTTAAAAATTTTGAAATTTTGCCTGAAAATGCTAAAATAACAAAATGCATGGAAAATCCTAGAATTGCACCTACGGCAAGATTCCCTGTCCCAAAATATATTCCTAAAAATATCGCTAATGGAGGTATTGAAAAAATCATTGCTAAAAATGTGCTAACCCAAATAGTGTTGATTAACGCCTCTGTAGAAATATTTTGTTTTTTCTTTGGAAATTTAATCATTTTAAAAACTATTCTTTTACAATTAGTTTTGACATTGTGATATCAGTCGCAATTTTTTGCTCAACTGCATATGCAATTGCTGCTAAATTCCTTACTTCAAAAGCTGTTAATTTTGTAATTCCTATAATTGTAGCAAAACTGAACATTTTGGTAAATGATCTTGCTGATGAATTGTAAAGTAACATTTCAAATGATCTCTCAAATTGAGCTACAGCATCTAATTCGTTTTCAACATCAGGAATTAAATTTTTATATTTTGTGTTTGATAATTCTGCAAATGCGTCTCTAATTGTTGTAGCTGCCATCATTCTTTGAAGTAATTCTTTAGGAACTGATGGGGTTTGTGAAACAACCAAATCTTCAATTTGTGAATCATCTAATCCCCAAAATTTTCCTCTAATGACACTAAGAAGATTGTAAAAGTCAACATCCATTCCAACTAATTTTATCACTTCTCGGTCTCTGGTATTTTTCAAAGCACGTCCTAATTGTTGATACAAAATCTTATCAAAATATGTATCAAAAACTTGAATATTTTTTGTTTCATTATACAAAGAAGATGCTTTTGAAATCTCATCACCAAACTGAACTGAATTTAAACTAGCAACTGTTTCTTCCAAATCTTTTGAAACTAATGCTTTGATAATTACATCTCTTTGTTTGATTAATTCTTCTGCACGAAGATTAATGTGAGTTTCAATTTCTTCTTGAGATTTTCCTAAAACCTTACCTTTGAGAATTTGTTTTAAGTTTGAAATAATAAATTTCATATAATATGCATCTAAAATACTTGAATCTCCTGCAGTCTTTGCAATTGAATAATGAACTCCTGCTAAATGACCTCTTAAACCAGACTCGATGCTTTGGGAAGTATATGGTTTTTGGACATCAGAAATTGCATCTCCATAAATTGTATTTTTAATTCTAGTCATTAATTCTTCAAGATCTCTTGATTCTGCCAAAGTCTGCAAATCGGCCTTTTTTAGCAATTTCCCTCTCTGACTGTATGATTTTACAGATGCGTAGACATTCTTACCCATTAAAAAAGCGTGATGAGTAACTGATTTTAATGTTTGGCGATATTATTGCCCATCTGGAATAATTTTGTTTAAGAAATTCAATGCCTCGTCTTTTTCTGATTTAGAAAATTTCAAAAATGCATCTAAAATCTCTTTTTGAATAATTGCTGATTCATCTGGAATTTGACTTAATTTTGCAAGATTAAATGGTAATAGTTTCTCGATCTTATTCTCACAAAATGCCTTTACATATTTTTGAAAAATTGAATGAGTGAAAATTGGACTAGATTCCATTAGACTAGAGAGAATCTCTTTGAATTCTTTTTCATCAGAATTAGCCAGTAAAAAAAATTCTTTCATGAGGTTTTCTTTATTTTTTACTTCAGTAATTGACAATGCAACCAAGATCCCTTTTTTTGTTAAATGGTAATATGGAATTCCTTTCTCTTGTAATGCTTTTGGACCTCGTTTCAAAGGCAATCTACCATCTTCTTCTGCAATACCAATAGGGAGCAAAATCTCATCTAGATCTCGAAATATTCCTGAGTAGATATTTTTCCATGCAATATCGGCCTTTTTTGCTATTCTTTGAGATATTCCAGTTCTAGTTCTTTCTGCAGGATTTGCATTGCTTCCAAGTATGACAATGATCGCTCTTTGTCTATTTGCTTCTCCAGTAAGATCGTCACCTTTTGTCTTGAATGTATCAAAAATTGCTAATTTCGTATTAGATTTGACTTTCATTTACTCACCTTTATCATAATGTTCATCTTTTATGTTACTATCAGAATATGATGAAATATAATAACTTACTTTTTTGTATGCTTTCTAGTCTCCAATGCTTAAATAATTTTCAATTTCGATAAATTTAATGAATTCTAGGAACTACAAGTATGCTCTATTACTTGTAGCCGCAGTATCTATCACAGCAGTTGGTGCTATGTCTCAGGCATATGCACAAAGTGTTGATGATGGTATGGATGGATATGTCAAAGGAACCAGTGGAATTTACACTGGTAATCCTAACGAATGTTGGTATGAAGAAGATGGCAGCATGCTACCTTGTAAAATTGATACAGGTGATACAGCATGGATGCTTACAGCAACATCTTTGGTACTCTTCATGTCCCCAGGTGTCGGCTTCTTTTATGGCGGTTTAGCCAGATCAAAGAACGTCGTCAATGTACTTGGTATGACCTTAATCGTAATGGGTCTAATGTCAGTACAATGGGTTCTATGGGGTTACTCACTAGCATTTGGTGGAATTGATTCAGATGCAAACATGTTCATGGGAAATCTCGATTATGTCGGATTTAACATGGTATCACCATACGCACCATTAGGTGAAGCAGGTCCATGTGCAGACACATGGTCAGCAGCTTACCAGATGAATGCAATGGTTGAAGGAGATGTTTGTAGTCAAGGTTGGCCTGGTACAGTACCTCACCAACTATTTGCAATGTTCCAAGCAACATTTGCAATAATTACACCAATTCTAATTATTGGTGGATTAATTGACAGAATCAAATTCAGCGCATTAATCATATTCGTTCTCTTATGGGGAACCTTCGTTTATGATCCAATAGCACATTGGGTCTGGGGAGGCGGATACATAGGAGGAGGGTCACTTGATCTCGATCCAGACCTACCACCGTCGTACGCACTAGACTTTGCAGGTGGTACTGTAGTACACATTTCTTCAGGATTTGCTGCATTGGCAGGAGCCCTAGTCCTTGGTAGAAGACTTGGATATGGCAAAGTGCCAATGGAACCACACAATATCCCAATGGTAGTCCTCGGAGCAGGAATACTCTGGTTTGGATGGTTTGGTTTCAACGCAGGAAGTGAAGTTATGGTAGACGGCATTACCGTCAGCGCATGGACTGTTACAAATACATCAACTGGTATGGCTGCAGTAACTTGGGTGCTCATGTCTTGGGCACATACAGGAAAACCAAGTATTGTTGGAGCTGCAACAGGAGCAGTAGCAGGATTGGTAGCAATCACACCAGCCTCAGGTTGGGTAGGTCCAATGGCTGCGATTATAATCGGTATTGCAGCTGGTACAGTTTGTTATGCATGTATCGCATTCAAGAGCGCACGCAAATGGGACGACGCATTAGATGTATGGGGAGTACACGGAATGGGTGGTCTTACAGGTGCAATTTTGACTGGTACATTAGCTAGTCCACACATTTGGGATACTGGAGACGGTATCGGTGCATGGACTGGTACAGCAGAAGGAATGGAACAGCAAGCAATCAGCATCATCGGTGCTGCAATATCAGTAGGCTATGCCTTTGGTGTTACTATTGTAATCCTCAAAGTAATGGATGTCGTATGGCCGGGCGGAATCAGAGTCACTCCAAAAGAAGAGGAGATTGGTCTCGATTTGGCACAGCATGGCGAAAGAGCATACGTTAACGAATAGAAAAAAACCCTTTTCTTCTTCTTTTTATTTTAATCCAAATCAATTTAGTGCTGATCGTTTTATCTCAATCATGATAATCTCTACAACAGATCTCAATTCTATCCTAAATGATCCTGATGTTATCATAGCTGATACTCGGTCTTTCAAAGAATATTCAGAAGGTCATATCCCTGGTTCTGTTCATTTGGATTTATTTGCATTTCATTGGATTGATACAACACAAGAAGGAATTAAAAATTTCAATAATCAAACACAAAATTTACTTTCATTTCTTGGGGTAACACCTGAGAAAAAAGTCATTTTTTATGATTCAGTTTCTGGAATGCTTGCAGCAAGAGGTGTTTGGATGTTGATGTATTTTTCACATCAAAATGTCTTCATGCTAGATGGAGGAATTACAAAATGGAATAAAGAGAGTCTTTCTCTTGAGACAAAACCAAATGGTTTCAAACCTTCCAAATTTTCAGGAAAAATCAATCCAGATATTATTTCAGGATTTGAATACATTAAAGACAATCTAAAAAATATGAAAATTCTAGATGCTCGTTCAACTGGAGAATATGATGGCACTATAGTTCGTGCAGCACAATCTGGCCATATACCAAATGCCATCAATATTGATTGGAATCAAAATCTCAATGAAGATGGCACTTTCAAAAATGATGATGAGTTATCTCAAATGTATAATTATTCAAAAGATACTGAAATTGTCACTTATTGTCAGGGGGCATATCGGGCTGCTAATTCTTTTTTAGTTTTGAAAAAATTGGGGTTTGAAAATGTTCGAGTTTATCTTGGATCTTGGGGAGAATGGGGAAACAAACTAGAACTTCCTGTGGAAAACTAAACCTCTTTCAGTCTAGGTAAAATCATGTGAATTTTTTTTCGTATTTTGTACAAAATTACAATCTATGGCGATAATGAATTAAAAATAGCATAATTGGATATGCCTGATTCTAATTGTGAGCACTATTGGGCTCCTAACGGATCTTATTTTTGCGTTCATTGTGGAACAGATATTCAAAAACAATAATTTTTTATATTTTATTCTGAAAGAAAGTCTTTAGCCTCAAAAAACCCTGTTAATTCCTTTGAAAGCTGCTCAGAGAATAATCCAAATAATTCAAAATCAAGATAATTCATTTTTTTCTTACTAAACATTGCAACTACAGCAACTGCCTTTCCTTTGTAAGATAATGGATAACCTACAAATGATTTTAATTTCTCTTTTTTAGCCCAATCATGTATTTTGATTCGGGGGTCATTAACTACATCGTTTGAAACTACAGGTTTGTTGGTTTTTGCAATATGTCCAATTTTTAATGAATTTATTGATACTTTGGAAAAACTACCATCAATCTGCGTATATTTCCCAGCACTAAATTTAAGAATCAATTCTTTTCTTTGTTTATCTACAAACCAAATTCGTGCAAATGATGCTCCAAAATATTTTACAATACTTTCTACGATTTCTTGAAATCGCTCATTAATGTTATCGTATTTTTTTAATGATTCTAAAATTTCATAAATTCTTCTTTTTCTTTCTCTTATTTTTTGATCATCATAAATCATATACGGAGAGGATTTCACAGTATTTGATTCATAAGAACGAAAGTCTGAAATTAATTCTCCAAATCTATTAAGAAAATTACTTGTTTCAAGATCATATTGTTCAATTGAATCAAAAACAAAATGACATATCCAATTATAATCTCCACTTAATTTACTAGAAAATATGCAGAACTGAGAATCAATAATATATTTTGATAATCTATTAATTAATTCGGGTGTATCTTTTGAAAATTTGAATTTCAAAATTATAGTTCGATTAATTTTTTCAGATAACATATTTGGATTCAAAATTGCAGAATATCCTGATATTACATTATTTTTTTCCAATTTTTGTAAACGATGTCTAATCCCTCTGTCCGTAATGATGTGTCCTAAAACACCAACTATTTTTTGTAATTCTTGTGATGACATTCTTGCATTTTTACCCAATTGCGATAAGATGATTCTGTCTACTTCGTCGACCAACAAATTTTATTAATTGAACAATCTAATATCAATTTCCAATTCGGACAATTTTAAATAAAATTTCTCTATTTAGACTATTATTCATGTCCGATCTGGACAATTGCAAATAAAAATTGGTCCGACCAACATATGTACTATTTCTCACTATGATATATCATGACTGAGTTAATCGAAAGTAAGGAATGTCCCAAGTGTGGCTCAGAAAAAATAGAATGTAAAGATGATAAATTCTCATGTGGTTTTTGTGGATTATCTTTCAGCTGTTTTGGAGGTCAAAATGAATAAAATAATCTATACAATAATTCCGGTTTTTGCATTTTCTATAATTTTTGTCAATATGTTTTTTGGTCATTTGATTTTTGCATCAGAAACTCAAGAAGTTGTAAACAAGTATTCGATATATGTTCACTTGTTATCTGAATGGCAAAGTGATTCAAAAAATATTATTTTTGAAGTAACAAACACTTGGCACAAATCAGAAAAAATCAATAATGTTAATCATGTATTTGATGCTGAATCTAAGGAATACAATACAAATCAACTACATGAAATCAATGACAAATCATATGTTGAATTAAAACACGAATTTAGCAATTGCCAAGAGGAATGGCAACCAATGTTGTATAGAAAAGCAGTAGATACTGTAAGACATGAGATAGAATATCTCCAAGGACAGCAACTAGGTACAGATCCTAGCGTTTCTGTATATCCTGATATTGATAACAAAAATTATGATAATGCAGAACAACAACTAAAAATTAAAAATGGATATGCACAATTTTTCCCAATCTGTACTTCACAGGATATTACATCATATGATTATAGTGTAAAAACTGACAACAAAGATTTGGGTTTTAATGTATATTTTGTTCCATCATTTGAGCAGCGTGAAAACTTTGCAAATTCAAAATTTGATTACTACTCAGATTCTGATTGCTATGGTGTAAACAAACAAAGCTATAGTGGTACCTGTGAAAATATCGAAAAAGATGGCGGTTTACTAGTAATCTTCCCTGATAATCTAGAACCATGGACTACTAAAGTTACAGTAAATCTTTATGAAAAATAATTAAAATTATCTATTTTTTCTTCCAAACAAATTGATTGTAAATCAACTCTGGTCTAATTTGTCTAAATGGTTGTGCACCGCCATCATACCATTTGGTAAAGAATTCGTACAAGTGCAATCTGAGGGACTGGATATATACAATCAATCCTTCAATCATCATGATTCCCAAATTTCCTCCAATGATCATTGCCATTGCTGCACCTGATTCTACACCGCCAAGTGACTGGAATGCATTATTGACTGTCATGAGTAATGCGGCGTGTACAAGTAACATAATTCCTAATCGAGCATAACTAATTGTATGTGCTAAACTTTCTACTGTTTTTCCAAGAAATACTTCCATAATCACGTTTGCAGCCGAACCTCCGTCTTCAGGATGTTTCTTGGCATGCATTACACCACCAACTATCATCAAGACCATTGATGTAATGATTATCACAACTGCAATTCTTGTAATTATCCACACTTCTGCCCATTCTCCTAAGAAAATTGTAACCCAAGGAACTGCTTCAGTATGAACTTTAGAATACATGTTCATCACATCATAATTAGCTCCAATTGCACACATCATGATGACGACAATTCCACCATAAAGTGTGATGTTAGGAATTGCTTCCATAAACATAACAAACTTGTGTCCTTCAGCAGCTAATCTCTTTACTCTTAGAACCATTGCCCAAACCAAGTGAACAATTCCAATGAATAATGAAACTTTGAGTATGTTGATGACTTGATCAAATGTTAATTCTGCTACACTAAGAATACCTACAATCCAACTAACTGAATGCAGTGCTCCTCCTTCTTCCAACAAGCCTTCTAATGGTCCCATATGATCTAGATGGAATCCAAATGCTTCACCTGCACCAACACCTGCTATTGCAGCTGAAGCACCAGATATTGCAATTAGCATTCCCCATCTTGAAAGTGCACCCTGTCCTTTTACTTTGAATAATAATCCCATTCCCATTAGTAATAGACCGTGGCCCATATCTGCAAACATTAGCCCATAGAAAATTGGCCACATTAGAGCAATCATTGGAGTTGGATCTGCTTCTCCATGTTTTGGAATACCTTGACTTTCTGTAATTACTTCAAAAGTCCTCACGAATTTTTTATTATCAAATAATGTTGGAATTTGTTCTTTTAATTTTGGATCAGTAATATCTTCAACTACTGACATCCACTGTTTAGTTGAATCTTTGAATTTTTCTTCCATTTTAGATGGAATGAATCCTTGAATTACTGCAAAGTGCTTTGTTCCACCTGGTTTTCTAACTGTTTCAAGAACGTCTTTGGCTATTTGAGCCTCTTCATGAATTGCTAAAATATCACGTCTTATTTTTTTTGTAATCTTTGCAATTTTTTTTGTATTTGTTTTTTGTTTCTCAGTTAATTCTTTGATTTTTGATTCTGCTAATGCAAATGCTTCAGATGGAACTTGAGAGATTCCTTCTGGAATTACAAATGGATTTGCATTAAATCCTCTTAGTATTTTGAGTGTTTTATCAGAATCAGATATGCTAGAAATTACAAGAATTGCCGCTTTCTCTTTACTTTCTAATTCATATTTGTAAAATGTAATTCCTTCTAATGATCTACTAATTTCTTCAAAGTCAGCAGAATTTATGACAAAAAGATTTGTGTAAAAATATTTCATCAATCCAAATCCTGAAAGATCAATGTTTAGCTTCTTGGCAATTTCTAATGTCTCTTTAAGAGATGTGTATTCTTCAAGTGAGCGTTTTGTTGTTGCTTGTTCCTCTAAAAGTTTAGATGATTCATCAATGATTACAGGTGTCCTTTTTTTAAGGTCATCAATCATCCCTTCTATTTCATCAATTTCATAATCTTTCTTCTTGATTGTTGTACCTTTGAACATAATCTCTAAAATTCCAACCATTGGAGGAATGCCTAGTCCTTTAACCACATCATCAATAGACTGAAAAGTTTGCTGAGCATCTAATAATAAATCGTCAATTTCCGGTGTGACCATGTCATTTTCAGTATCAATTTTGTGAAACCATTCAAATTCAGCTAATCTGGAAATTGCTCTTGGAGAGTCACTTCTTGGTAAAATTAAACTTCCAAGCTTTAGATCGGCCACAACCAAGATAATCCATCGGTAATTTCTTTGATTTTAATATCTTTCTGAATTGCTCTATTGTTTCCCAAACATTAAAATCTATTATGGATAAATGCCACCCATTGGCAAATCTTGCTTTAGAACAAACTATTGATAAAATCCTTAATCAAACTCAGAAAGAGATCGAATCTAGTATAGATTCTGCTTTAAATGACTCACAACAAACTCTTGATGATGCTATTCCTAAATTAGACCAAGAATATGATAAAATTATTGCAGATGGTAAGAAAGAAGCAGATAAAATTGAAAAACAGATTATCGGTAGTGCTGATATTAAAGCCAGAAATAAGCAACTTTTGGCTTTAGAAGCCTCTGTTGATAAGGTCTTTACAAAGGCATTAGATGAAATTACAAATAATGATCGCAGTGGTGATTATGCTAATTTGATTAAATCATTATTAGATGAATCAATCCGAATTTTGGGTACATCTGAAGTTATAGTATCTACAAATTCTAAAGATCGTGATGTTGTTCAATCTACACTATCTGGATTTCCTGGATCTGAATTATCATCAGATACTGTCGAATGTATTGGTGGTGTAATCATTAAATCTAAAGATGGAGCAATGACATTTGATAATACTCTTGATGCAAGAATTGAACGTTTGAAGCCTTTAATTAGGAAAGATATTGCAGCAAAATTCGGAGTGAATAATTAGAATGGCAGCTCAAGGTAGAATCGTTTGGGTAAGTGGCCCTGCCGTAAGAGCCGATGGTATGGCTGATGCAAAAATGTATGAGACTGTAACTGTAGGTAATTCAAAATTAGTAGGTGAAGTTATTCGACTTACCGGAGATGTAGCATTTATTCAAGTATACGAATCAACAAGTGGATTAAAACCAGGTGAGCCTGTAGTTGGTACTGGAAATCCACTTAGTGTATTATTAGGTCCTGGAATTATAGGACAACTTTATGATGGAATTCAAAGACCACTAAGAGAATTATCTAAAGCATCTGGTTCCTTCATTGGAAGGGGTATCACAACAACTGCAGTTGATATGACAAAAAAATATCATTTTGTTCCAACTGCAAGTAACGGTGATGAAGTTTCTGCAGGAAATATTATTGGAAATGTTCAAGAAACTGATCTTATCGAACATCCTATTATGCTTCCACCAGATCATGTAGGTGGAAAACTTTCAAACCTTGTATCTGAAGGAGATTATGATTTAGAAACTGTAATGGCTACTACTGAGAAAGACGGACAATCCGTTGATATTAAAATGTATCATAAATGGCCAGTACGAAAACCACGTCCTTACAATAAGAGACACGATCCAACTGTCCCACTCTTAACCGGACAACGTGTTATTGACACATTCTTCCCAATTGCAAAAGGTGGAACTGGTTCAATCCCTGGAGCATTTGGAACAGGAAAGACTGTTACATTACACCAAATTGCAAAATGGGCTGACTCTCAAGTTGTTGTTTACATTGGTTGTGGTGAAAGAGGAAATGAAATGACTGAGGTATTAGTTGAATTCCCACATCTTAAAGATCCACGTAGTGGAAAACCATTAATGGATAGAACTGTCCTTGTCGCAAATACTAGTAACATGCCAGTAGCAGCAAGAGAAGCAAGTATCTACACTGGTGTCACAATTGCAGAATATTATAGAGATATGGGTAAAGACGTTGTACTTGTAGCAGATTCTACAAGTAGATGGGCTGAATCACTTAGAGAAATGAGTGGAAGATTAGAAGAGATGCCTGCAGAAGAAGGTTATCCATCATACTTGGCATCTAGATTAGCAGAATTTTATGAAAGAGCAGGTCGTGTTCAGGCAGCTGGTAGTCCAGACCGTAACGGTTCAGTTACTTTGATTGGTGCTGTATCTCCATCCGGTGGTGACTTTACAGAACCCGTTACAACTCACACAATGAGATTTATCAAAACTTTCTGGGCATTGGATGCAAAACTTGCATACTCTAGACATTATCCATCAATTAATTGGATGAACAGTTATTCTGGTTATCTTGCAGATATTGCAAAATGGTGGAGTGAAAACATTAGCAAAGATTGGTTTAGCATTAGAAGTGAAACTTATGGTATTTTACAAAGAGAAGATACACTAAAAGAAATTGTCAGACTCTTAGGTCCTGAAGCATTACCTGATGAAGAAAAATTAATCCTTGAGGTTGCAAGAATGGTAAAGATTGGTTTGTTACAACAAAACTCATTTGATGATGTTGATACTTATTGTAGTCCAGAAAAACAATTCAAATTAATGAAATTATTAGTTGACTTTTACAACAAAGGACAACAAGCACTCAAAGAAGGTGCAGCACTATCTGACATACGTGAACTAGGTGTAGTGAGCAGTTTACTTAAAGCAAGAATGGATATCAAAGATGATGAGATGCCAAAACTTGATCAATTAGATAAAGATATGCAAGAACAATTCAAATCAATTTCAGGAGTGAAAGTATCAAATTGACAGCAGAAGGCGGAGTTCAATACAGTAAGATTGCAGAAATTAAAGGACCGCTAGTTGTTGTAGATGATGTTGAAAGTGCAGCATTTGATGAACTAGTTGAAATTGAAACTCTTGAAGGAGAACGAAGATTAGGTAAAGTTCTCGAAGTAGGAAACGGTAAAGCAATTGTACAAGTCTTTGAAGGTACAACTGGATTATCAATCTCTGGAACTAAAGCAAAATTTGTAGGTAAAGTTATGGAAATGCCAGTATCAAAAGAGGTACTTGGTAGAGTATTTGATGGATTAGGAAGACCAAAAGATGGACTCCCAGATCCAATTGCTGATAAATTTGTAGATATTAACGGAGAACCAATGAATCCAGAACAACGTGAATATCCAAAAGATTTCATTCAAACTGGTGTATCAGTAATTGATGGATTGATGACTCTAGTTAGAGGACAAAAACTTCCGATATTTTCTGGTTCTGGTATGTCTCACAATCTTTTGGCAGCACAAATTGCAAGACAAGCAAGTGTTGTTGGAAAACAAGATGATTTTGCTGTAGTATTTGCAGCAATCGGTGTGCAATACAGTGAAGCAGAATATTTCAGAAGAAGTCTTGAAGAATCTGGTGCACTCAAAAGAAGTGTTCTATTTCTTAACACAGCAGATGATCCTGCAATTGAAAGAATTATCACACCTCGTGTAGCATTAACTGTAGCAGAATATTTGGCATTTGACTTAGGAATGCACGTTTTAGTTGTAATTACTGATATGACAAATTATGCAGAGGCATTAAGAGAAATTAGTGCAGCAAGAGAAGAAGTTCCTGGAAGAAAAGGATATCCTGGTTATCTTTACACTGACCTTTCAACACTTTATGAAAGAGCAGGAAAACTTGATGGAAGAAAAGGAAGTGTCACACAAGTTCCAATTTTATCAATGCCATCTGATGATATTACTCACCCAATCCCTGACCTTACTGGATACATTACTGAGGGACAAATTGTAGTTGGTAGAGATTTATTCAGACAAGGAGTTTATCCACCAATCAATATTTTGTCTAGTCTTAGTAGACTGATGAAAGATGGAATTGGTGAAGGAAGTACTAGAGATGATCACAGTGAAGTTTCTAACCAAGTTTATGATGCATATTCTAGGGCACAAGAAGTAAGAGCACTTGCAGGTATTGTAGGTAAAGCAGGCCTTACTGAAATTGACCTCAAATACATGGATGTTGGTGATACTTTTGAAAAAGAATTCCTTACACAAGCAACTGATGAGAACAGAACAATTGAAGAAACACTTGCTCTTATGTGGAAGATTGTATCAAAATTACCAAAGAATGAGATTACTAAAATCAAAGACAAGCACGTAGAAAAATATTACAAGGAAGAGGAGTAACTGAATGTCATTTGGACAAAACGTTGCAGCAACAAAGATTGAACTTTTCAAATATAAAAAATCAACACAAATTGCTGTCATGGTTCAGCAAATTTTAGATGATAAACGTAAAGTTCTCTTAAAAAATATTGAAGAAATGATTCAAGAAGCATCTAAAGCAAGAGGTGGAATTTGGGATCCTTTACAAGATATTTACAAATCTGTAAACGAAGCATATCTAGCACTTGGTACTAACACTGTTGACTCTGTTGCAGAATCTACTCCTCCTGTTATGGAAGTTGAAGTTCATGCCAGAAGAGTCGTCGATGTAAAAATCCCTGCACTTACTGTAACTGAAAAAGATACAAAATCAATGCCTTATGGATTTGCAGATACAAATTCTTCAATTGATAGAGCATCAAAACAAATCAAAGAATTGATGCCAAAAATTTGTAAAGCAGCAGAATACGAAAATTCAATTTTTAGTCTTGCAAAAGCATTAGAAAAGACACAAAAATTACTAAATGCACTTGAAAATGTCATTATTCCTCAATACAAAGATAATATTAGATTTATTCTCTCTACTCTTGAAGAGAGAGAAAGGGAAGAATTCGCAAAGTTAAAAAAAGTAAAGGCCAAGATGGAAAGTAGATAATAATGGCAAAAGAAGAAATAAAAAAATTACTTGAAAATTCTAAAAAAGTTATAGAAAAAGATCATGAGGATTTCTCAAAATCTATTAAAGATGATTTAACCTCTTTCAAAAAGAAAGCACTCGGTTAAACTCAAATTTTATTATCATGATTTAAATATGGATTTAAGAGAGCCTGATCAGAAAATGAAACCTATCGTTTTACTACTTTTGGCAGCAGCAGTAATATCCGTTATTGGATCTACTGGAGTCGCATACGCTGCAGAAGGCGATGCAGCAGGAAATTCTGATTCATTCAAAATTCTTGGCGCAGGATTAGCTTTCGGTCTAGCAGCATTTGGTGCAGGTATTGGTCTTGGCCAAGTAGGTGCAGCAGGACTAGCAGTAATTAGTGAAAACCCGGCACTACAGTCAAAAGTATTCATCTTCGTAGGTATGGTCGAATCCATTGCAATCTACGGTATAGTTATGATGTTTATCATCTTAGGACAATAGTCTAAACTACATATTTTTCAAATTTTTAGATTTTTTAATTATATTTTAGCTCGTTAACATCCAAAACTCGTGCACAATATCTACATTTGAGAACTCGTCCGTCCTTGTTAATTACATCCATTACAGATTCAATGTGCTCTGTACTATTTGTAATGCAATCAGGGTTTGAACATCTAAAAATTCTATCAATCTCATTTGGTAATGAGACTCTTCTCTTCTCAACAAGTTTGTATTCTTTAATCATGTTGATTGTTGCAGATGGTGCAATTACTGCTAGCTTGTTTGTATCATCATCTTTTAGAAATTTATCTTCAACTTTGATGATATCTTTTTTCTTAAATTTACCACTAGGAACATTTAGGGCTAAGGTGATTAGACTACCGTCCTTTCCATCAATTTGTAATGCATTGAGAACCTGGAGACCTTTCCCCTCATCTATGTGGTCAATTACAGTGCCTTCTTTAATTCGTCGAACCATGAGGTCGGACTGTTCCATCAGAATACTTTGTATAGTCACCTGTATATATTATTGAAAGAATGAACGAGTTTTACCAAAAAGATATCATCTCAATTAAGGATTATTCCAAAGAACAACTGGAATCTATTTTTACATCCACTGATAAAATTATGAAACTAAGCCTATCTGAAAGAAGAGAAATTTCCAAAGGTAAAACATTGGGATATTTGTTTTATGAGCCAAGTACTAGAACTCGTCTTAGCTTTGATTCTGCTATGGCATCCATTGGTGGAAATTCTCTAGGAATTTCTGATATAACATCTTCATCTACTCAAAAAGGTGAAAGTCTTGCTGATACTGTTAGAATAATGTCCATTTATTCAGATGTTTTAGTTTTACGTCATACTCTTGATGGTTCTAGTAGATTTGCTGCCGAAATTTCTGACAAGCCAATTATCAATGCAGGAAGTGGTACAGAAGAACATCCAACTCAGGCAATTCAAGATTTGTACACAATAAAAAAAGAAAAGAAAAAGATAGACGGTTTAACGATTGGAATTGTAGGTGATTTAAAGTATGGACGAACTGTTTATTCTCTATTACATGGACTAGGAAATTATGATGTTGATGTTAGATTAATTTCTCCTGAATCATTACGAATAAGATCTGATTCTACTTATGAAATTAAAAAGAAATTAGACTTTACTGAATCTAGTGATATTGAAGATCATTTAGATGAACTTGATGTTCTTTATGTAACAAGAATTCAAAAAGAAAGATTTCCTGACGAAGAAGAATATCTCAAAGTCAAAGGAAGTTATGTTGTAGGATTGGATATGTTAAAGCGAATGAAAGATGATTCAATAATTTTGCATCCATTACCAAGAATAGATGAAATCTCTGCAGATGTCGATAAAATAAAAAATGCCAAGTACTTTGAACAAGCAGAATATGGAAAACATACCCGTGCAGCTCTACTAGGTATGATTCTAAATGAAAATGGTTTTTAGATTTTGAGATAATCCGTATTCCATATATCTGGAGACGTTTCAATATCAGTAGTTGACTGAAACAAAAATTATTCCAATATTTCCTTTAGACTTGGTATTATTTCCTAGACAAGAACTACCACTTCGAATTTTTGAGCCTCGATACAAGCAATTAGTTGATGATTGCATGATTGGTGATGGTCAGTTTGGTGTATGTTTGATTGATGAAAATAATTCTGTTAATGGCTGGAATTCTCCAAAATTAGTAGGGACAATTGCTAAAATTTCTAAATGTGAAGATGTAGAAATTGATGGACTACAATTACACATTGAAACTCTAGGACGAAATTCATTTAAAATTAAAAGAATTATTCCACCATCTATTACACAACCTACAAACTATGATCCTCTTTCAGTGGAAGGGCACCGAGAAATTTCTGAAATACATGAAAAAGTTGGAACAGGAGAAAAAATGTACATACAAGCAGAAGTTGAAATGATTCCTGAAATTGATGAGAACATTTCTCTTGAAAAATGGGAAGCACTAGTTGAATTATGGAAAAAGAAAATTATCAAACAAGCACTTCCTCAAGTTGTTGATTCACATTCGCTAGATCATGTTTTGGAACAATACTATCTAAACACTGACACACCTACAGTTGATTATGTATACTCATTATCTGCAATAGGAGCTAAGGATCCAAATGAATTACAACCAATCTTAGAAGCAACTACTATGGATGAACTAATTAAGCAAGTTGAGGAATTATTAACAGTATAGATATATGATGTCAATCAAAAATTTTGCAATATTTGCACTAATAGCATGTCTGTTGTTTCCTGCAAGTAGTGTTTATGGACATGGATTTGGTATTGATACCATATCATCAGTGGATGTACAGGGAAAACAACTATCAATTTCAGTAGAGATGCCGATGTATTTTGAAAGTGATCAGGAAGGTCAAATTACAATTACTGCTACAGAAGATGAAACAAAAGAAAATGCAAAAAATGTAACTTTTCTTATTGGTTTATTTCATAAGGATAAAATGATTTTCAGAAATTATTTCTTTACAGATAATGGTGTATTACCAATAAAAATAACCCCAAAACAAGGGTTTGATAATTTTGTAATTCGTGGAGAGCAGGATTCTCTACTTGGTGCATGGCATGGAACAGAATCTAATCCGGTTGAAATAGTTGGTCCACTATTTACTTCAGGTGGATTGTATACTTTTGAGATTGAAATACGAACCATTGATGAGCCTACAAACATCATTGAGGATTCAGGCATCTATAATGCAGATTTGAGCCTAATTGAGACTGTTTCTTTCATTGAAGAGGATTCTGAGAATAATGATGTTGAATTTCGCTTAAAATCATATTTTGATACAATTTCTAATTTCAATTATGATTATGGGACTAGTCAAGTTACGTTTGAAATGCCATTTGATTGGAGTGAAAAACAAATGTCACACGTTAATGTGGTTCACGTAGAAACACATTTTCCAAATGATTTTGTCGAGTTTTTGGCACCTAGTTATTCAGGATATGTCAACGGAATTGAACTATTCAAATCTTCAGTCTCTGTTGATGACTATACAGAAGATGATGAAAGAATAATTCATTTTGTTTTGTTACAAGATCATTTACGATATTTAAAAAATGAAATGAAAAAAGATCTTGATGATTATCCTGATAATATGACATTCACAATCTCTATGAGTGAAGATACAGCATTTCCATTAGAAGCTTATACAAAAAGTGAAGACTTTAAAGTACATCTTTCATGGGATCCAAAGGATGTGGAACCTGATGTTGCTACAAATTTTATTTTTACAATTAGAGATGGAAGAACAAATGAACCTCTAAGAAGTTCTGACTATACGTTTGTGATAATTCAAAATGGAGAAGAAATCCATCGAGCCTCTGGAACAGCACAAGTAGGTGGTGAATTTGAAAAATTTACATTTACTGAAGATCAGACCGGACCAACAGTAATAAAATTTGAAAATATTAGAAATACAGGACAAGAAACTGAGTTTGTTTTAGTAGTTGTACCTGAGTTTGGAACTATTGCATTATTGATACTTGGTGTTGCATTTTTTGTAATAGTTGGATTTAGTAGAAAACTACCTTTGAATTCTCTAAATTTTAGAATGTAATTATTCTAAAACTTATGTTCTATGATTGTACCGGTATATTCTCTAAACTATCAAGAACTATTTACGTCTAAGAGTATACCTCTATTCTAAGGTATGAAGAGAAATATCATTATTTTGTTACTAGGGGTTTCTGGGGTAACTGCATTATTCTATGAGATTATTTGGATACGACCCTTATCTTTAGTATTTGGAACTACTGTGTATGCAGTCTCTACTATTATTGCATCATTCATTCTTGGTCTAGCAATAGGTAGTTGGTTAGCTGGTAAATATTCTAATAGAATTAAAAATCCTATGAAATTTTTTGCGTTTATTCAAATTGGTATTGGTACTTACGGTGTTTTACTATTACCAACTTTTAGTTATTTACCTCCTATTTATTTGGAAATATATCATGCCGTATTACCAAATCAAATATTATTTTTTATTGTACAAATTCTTTTATCTATTTTGATAATTTCTATTCCTGCAATTTTGATGGGTACAACATTGCCAATCATGATCAAAGCATATGCTAAAAAACTTGAATCCATTGGATATGATGTTGGAAAGTTAGATGCTGCAAACAGTGCTGGTGCAGTAATTGGGACACTCGTTGTTGGATTTTTGATGATTCCTTTTCTTGGAATTCAAACAAGCTTGATCATTACTGCAATTATTAATTTAGGTATGGGGACTATTATTCTTGGAATAAAACGATTTATCAAATTGCGTTATTTGGCAATAATTATAATAATTTTAGTTCCTTTCTTCTTAATCTTCCCTACGTATGATGTAGAAGCACTTTCTGTCCCTTTGTACCAAATTCTAAATTCTCACAGTATGACTGTGAATGCATACCATCAACTTATAGATCAACAACAACTACTTCATTATGAAGAAAGCCCTTATGCGACAATAACTATCATTAGTGACCCAAAGGAAAATATGAAAAGAATGTACATTAATGGAAAAAGTCAATGCGCTTTTGATCATTTTGGAGAGTTAAAAGATGGAAAAAATCTTGCTAAATTCCCTACCGAAGTTTATCGTCATAATTTTAAGAGTCTTCCAAAAACCGCCCTAAATGTAGGATTGGGCTGTGGTGATACCTCTATGTGGTTAGCAAATTATGGAATGAAAGTAACCACTCTAGAAATTGATCCTGCAATTATCACTATTAATGAAAAATTTTCGCGTGAAAATTTTAACCATAATCTAATTATTGATGATGGTAGAAATTGGCTATTAAAAACAAATCAAACTTTTGATATAATTACAGGACAGCCAGCTGAACTCTATGATAATCATAGTAGTTTGTTTACTAAAGAATATTTTGAATTACAAAAATCACATTTAACTGAAAATGGTATTTCTTCTCAATGGGTTCCCTATGTATAGCATGACTATGGATGATTTTTTTATTTTCTATAATACATACAATTCTGTTTTTTCAAACATTCACATATACAATAATCTTGATGAGTCTGTTGATTCTTTATTATTTTTAGGAAGTAAAAATCCAATTTTACCAATATACAATAAAAATTATGTTGGAAGTAATTATGATATTGATCTAAAAATGACAGAATTAAATACTGATGATAAAACTGTTTTAGAGACTAATACAGCTCTTAATCTATATACGTCAAATCGAGAAAGAGTTTCTGAAAGAACATTTCTCATTGAACTCTTTTCATAAAATCTTTGATTTGTATTTTATTAAAATTTTATCTAGATAGCTACCAGTTTAACAGTATCCATATTTTTGTTTGTTTGAAAATCTTTTGTCATTATAGAAACTTTTTCAGCATCTCCATCAATCAGAAATAGTTCCATGCATTTTTCTTTCTCAATTTTACTATGAAGATGAGTTGTAATTAGATCCTCAAAATTATGTGTAATTCCAGAAACTATATGATCAAATTCATCATTATGTACAACCAAAAGAATTGCATGAATATTTCCTGCTAAATCTGCTTTTTGTTTTTCTTCAGAAACAAATGCTCTGATTCCTGCTCTGATTGTTTCTGATCTACCTGAGAATCCCATTGAAGATTGAAGATTGTCTAATTCAGATAGAATTTCATCATTTAGAGAGATTGAAACTATTGGCATATACCTAATGTTATTAATTATTTTATAAGTTTAGCAATAAATCTTATTAAGATTTTATAAATTTATTAATAATCTAGATTGAGCAGCAGTATGAATGCCCAAACTAAGATGGCAATAATTGCAATTGTAGTAGTAATTCCATTAACTTCTATTGTTGTTTATGGCACCAATGTCAATCAAGAATTTACAAGTAATGATAATTCTAAACTTCAAGTCGTTTCATCATTTAATCCACTCCATGAATTTTCTCAAATTGTGGGCGGAGAAAAAATTGATGCAACTTTACTTGTTCCAGTTGGAGTCGAACCACATGATTGGGAACCTACAATCAAAGATGTACAACGAATGCAAAAGTCAGATTTAATTGTGATAAATGGAATTGGTTTTGAGAGTTGGGTTGATGATTTAATTGAAAATGACTACCAAGGAATTATAGTTAATACAAGTAATGGAATTGAACTAAATTCATCTAAAGAAGGACATGAGGATGAAGGACATGAGGATGAACATGGTCATCTTGAAGGGGACCCACACATTTGGTTAAATCCATTATATGCAAAAATCCAAGTGCAAAATATTGCAAATGCATTTGCTAATTCTGATTCTACAAACAGTGAGTTTTATCTTGCAAATGCTGAAAAATATAACAAAAAATTAGATTCACTTGATTCAAAAATTAGAACTGAACTATCTGGATGTAACTCTGATTTTATTGCGTTTCATGATGCATTTTCTTATTTTGCAGATGAATATGATCTAAATCAACATACTATTGTTGCAACAACTAATTCTCATGGAGAAGTAACGGCAAAAACATTAGAGGATGTTATTTCAACAGCTAGAGAATTAAACATTAAAGTAATTTTTAGTGAAGAGACTGTAAATACAAAAACTTCTCAAATTATTGCAAATGAAATAGGTGGCAGAGTTTTAGTTTTATCTCCACTTGAGATTGTATCTGAAGATAACTATATTTCAAAAATGACACAAAACCTTGAAAATTTGAAGGAAGCGTTATGTTGAAAGTAGTTGAAATCAATAACTTGACAGTTCAATATCCTGATGTTAAGGCCCTCGATAATGTTAGTTTAGTTGTTAACCAAGGTGATTTTCTAGGCATAATTGGGCCTAATGGAGCAGGAAAATCTACCCTTTTTGCATCAATGCTTGGTCTTAATACAAAATACAAAGGAACAATCAAATTTTTTGATGAAGACATAAAAAAATCAAAAAACTATCTAAAAGAACTTGGATACGTTCCACAAAAACCAATCTTTGAAAAAAATTTCCCAGTAACAGTTACTGACGTAGTTAGAATGGGATTAAGAAAAGAATCTGATGAAAATAAAATTGATGAGGTTTTACAACAATTATGGATACATGAATTACGTGAAAGAAGAATAGGTGAATTATCTGGAGGTCAACAACAACGTGTCTTTATTGCAAAGGCTTTGGTAAATAACCCAAAAATTTTGATCTTAGATGAACCTGTAACGGGAATTGATCAACAAAGTATTGATTTATTTTACAGTATTCTTCGCGAATTAAATTTTAAACAAAAAATTACAATTATTTGGTCATCCCATGATTTGGATGCAGTAAACAAACTAGCAAATCACGTGGCATGTTTGAATAGAACTTTATTCTTTCATGGTGAATCTGAAAAATTCTTTTCAGATGATGATCTAGTTAAACAATATTCAGAAGCATCAATGCAGGAACACATGCATCATCATTAATCATGTCTTTTGAAATTCTAACTTTTAGTTTTATGCATAGAGCATTAATTTCAGGAGTTGCAATTGCAATTCTTTGCTCAGTTGTTGGTTTGTTTCTAGTTTTAAGACGGTATTCATTATTTGGTGATGCAATTGCACATTCATCATTTGGTGGAATTGCTTTAGGATTATTGGCTGGTGTTTATCCCTTATGGACTGCATATGCCGTTTCTATAGCTAGTGCACTAATAATTACAAAAATCAAAGACAGATACAACATATCTGGGGATGCATCTATTGCAGTTTTATTATCCTCAGGCATAGCAGTTGGGCTTGTAATCATTGGATTATCTGGAGGATTTACAATCGATATCTTTAGTTTTCTATTTGGAAGTATTCTACTTGTTAGTGTAGATGACACTGTTCTAGTTTTGACATTGACTGGTGCAATTCTAATTGTAATTTTATTATTTTATCGACAACTTCTTTATTCAACATTTAATGAAGAACAAGCCAAAGTTAGTGGAATTCCTGTAGAAAAAATAAATTATTTGATAGTGTTTATGGCAGGAATTACTGTAGTTACATCAATACAACTTGTAGGTGTATTGTTAATTTCAGCTCTATTTGTAATTCCTAATGTTACGGCAATTATGTATGGTAAGGGATTCAAACAAACAGCAATTATTTCAATGAGTTTCTCAGTATTTTCAGTTGTTTCAGGAATTTTAATCTCTTATATTTTTGATATTACTCCTGCAGGAACTATTGTTTTGGTAGCAATTGGTTTACTTGCAGGAACTATGGGCATAAAATCTGCAGGGTTATTATCTAAGAATTAATTAAAGAATTTAATCTTCTTTTGTCCTTTACACTCTTTACGAAAAATAATGATGTTGCAATAATCCCTAATGCAATCAATGGTGATGCCAATTCAGTATATTTTATTTTTACATCATTTGATTCTTGAACTTGTGAAATACTAACTGGAACTTCTGTCATTTTTATTGTTCCAATTTTATTTGATTGTTGTTCAACAAACCATACATTGTCGTTTCCATCTGATGTCATAAATTGAATAAAAGAAGTTTCTGTTGGAACTGGAATTTCTAACAAGTCATTGTTATCTGGATCATAAACTCCTAGACTATCTACTGTATGTTGTGCAAACCAAATATTTCCATACTTATCAAATGTCATACCAAATGGTAATGCCTCTTCATTAGGCACAGATACTCTGCTAAATGTCTCTAAAATTGGATTGAATTTAGTAATTGCCAAGCCTGTATGCTCTGCAATCCACAAGTTACCATCGTTATCAAAAACTAAATCTTCAGGTGCCTGCAAAACTGTTTCAGTTGAAATCTGAGTTAGTTCATTAGTTTGAGGATCTATGTATCCTATTTTCCCAGCTCCAGTTGTCGAATACCAAATTTTTCCATCTTCATCAATAGTTAATGCAAATGGAAGTGATTGTTTGTCTGGTAAAACTATTTCTTCAAAGATATCTTCTTCTGGAATATATTTTAGAATTCTATCCTTGTTAACAACTGTGATCCAAATGTTGTCATCAAAATCTGCTTTGATAAATAGTGGGGTGTTTTCTGAAATCACTGGATCTAGTTTTGGTAAAGTCTTTGTTGTAATTTCTTTACTTTCAATATCAATAAATCCAATTTGATTTCTAGGTGTATCTGTAAACCAGATTCTTCCTTTGTTATCTTGTGTCAGAAAAGTTGAAACTAAACCATCAAATGAATAAGATGTAAATTCATTTGTTTCAAGTGAGAATTCCCATAATTTAGGAGCAGATGCATCACTTATCCATAATGAATTCTTTCCGTCATGCACTGGGAATAGTGGCTTTGCATTTTCTGGTAATTCATATTCAATAATTTGTGTTTGAATATTTGTTAGTCTAGGTTTTACAAGTAAATTTAACATAATTGATTCATTAGCATTCTCAGTTCTTTGAGCTTCAATCTCCACTAACCATTCACCTGAAAATCCAAATGTTAATTCTCCCTGAAATTGAATTGGATCAGAGAGATTTTTGTAATTTACTGGAACCTCAATTGGAGAGATATTTTTTGATGGGTTTGATATTTTCACATGAATTTGTTCGGAATCATAAAGTTGATTCCCTTCGAAATCACTTACTTTAACTAGAATTGTATTTGTTCCACTTGAAAATGGAGAAATATCGATATCAAATTTAGCATTTTCTGAAAACTCTATAGTTTTGAATCCATAAATAATTTCTTGAGCATCTACTTTTTGGATTTCACCTGCTGGCAATGTTCCATTAGTTAGTAATGCAACCACTACTAGGAGAATAATTCCTAATATTGCATCTACTTTGAGGGATTTTTTTAGTTTTTTGAAAACTAGAATTTTGCCTGATGAAAAATTCTTTTCTGCATTTTTTTGTACTCTAAGTTGGAAAAATCCACCCAAGCCTACCATAATTGCTGCAATTGCAATTTTGAGAATTATTAATTGACCAAACACTGATTCTGTGATTAATCCCACATCAGTTTCCAAGAACCACATTAGAGTTGGTCCTGTAATTATTACGATACCTACTGAGATGATAAATGCAATAGAGAATCTTGGAATCATTACCAAGCTCATCTTTTCTCTGTTTGCATCCTTTAGTTGCGAAAATGTTGGAAGTAAAGTAAAAACAAAGTATATGATTCCACCAATCCAAATTGCTGCAACTAAATTGTGAATGTAATCTAATGCTAATGCTCCCATTTGTTCACTAGCTGCACCATGACCAATCAAACTAGAAGTTGAAATCAACATTAGAGATGCCACAAGCATTGGAATTTGATTTTTCTTTGATAGAGTTTTTTTTCTATCCATGCCAAACCAAATACCGAGTAAAACTATGGTGATAACCATTCTAGCAAACCAAACTGTACCAAAGTATGTTTGAATCACATCAATTGGCGAAGTTTCTAATCGGAGTGTTTGAACTATAATCATCAAAATATCTGAGATGAATACTAGCATCAACCCAATACCAGTAATGGACATGAACTTTCCATGATGAAAAATTTCAACTTTATCTAATTCTTCTTTGATTAGTTGTTTGTTTTGAGTTCCCCAAATTAGTAATGAAGCAATTACTGCACCTAAAACAATGGTTTGACCTAAAATTCCAGGAAATCTTGCTCCAGCTTCAGGAAAAAATATTATTTCTGAATCTACGTCAGGTAGATTAGTATCTTGGATTATGACATTTCCAACTCCAAACAAGAATGCACTTGGAACTAAATGTCCATCAATTTTTGACAGAACTTTAACTGATGCTGTATAAACTCCATCATCAAGTGGTGAAGTGGTGACAATTAGAGATAATTTGTCTTCATAGTAATCGGTATCTTTGTTATCAATTTGATTACCACTACTGTCGAAAACTTTGATTTCACTAAAGTTGATATCCACTGGCTCTGAAAAATATACAATTACTTCTGATGTTCCAACTGGAGCATTTGATCCTAAATTTGGAATAGTTTCTTCAGTAAATGGATGAGCTGCTGCAAATGGAATGGAAATAAATGATAAGACTAGTAAAATTATTAGAAATTTTCTCATTTGTTGTTAAGATCATTTATGGCAATTTAAACAGTTTACCCTTTTCTAAATTTGTACCAATTTACATAAAGATAATAACTGATGAATTGCCAATGATGGTCGTGAATATAGCAGTTTTTAGTTTAATAGCAATATTATTTTCCATTGGCATGATTGCCCCCTCATTTGCACATACTACTGTACATGTTGAACCATATGAAATTGAAGCAGGGTGGGGAATTGAACCCCCTGTTGTAGGAATACGAAATGATCTTGTATTCAAAATTACTGAGGCTGGAGAAACAGAAGGAACTCGTAAAGGAGTAACTAGTGTTTTCAAAAATACTGATGCAACTGTAATGTATGGTGGTGCATCCAAAAAAATTGATATTAATTCTGATCCAAGACCCGGATATTATTTCTCCCCAATTATTCCAACTAAAACAGGCAGTTACATGGTTGAATTCAAAGGTGAAATTCGTGGTGTGTCTATAGATGTGAAAATCCCAGTTGAAGATGTAGAGCCTACAGCAGTATTAGATTTCCCTCCTACGAGCAGTGGAGGAGATACTGACATTGCTGCATTAAAGAATGCGATTTCATCATTACAACAAGATGTTTCTAAACTGAATTCAGGAGAAACCAAAGTTCCTTCTAATGGTGGTGTATCTTATGACTTTGCAATATTTGGATTGTCAATTGCAGCAGCAGCTATTATCTTGGCAATTATATCTCTAGTAAAAAGAAAATAGAAAAAGAGGAATTCCTAAAATCTTGGAACGACTCTAGATTTTGCAGTTACTGCTACGATGCTTATGATTGCAACAGCTAGTATCATCATTGCAATTGTACCAAATTCTGGAACAACATTTGAAAATACAACTTCTTCACCAATTGGTCCTGTTTTAGGATCATCAACACCATAACCTTGGAAGGTAATGGTGATATCTACTGGATCAGAAGAACTTAGTGCTGATGTCATATGTACGCCCATGCCATCATGGTGATGTGCGTCTGTATCGTGCAAAACTTCTTCACCGTTTTGCATAACCATTATGTCATGGTTAACATGTTCTGCATTGGCAAATTCAATGGAAATTTCCATCATTTCACCTGCAGTTGGTGTTGAGGTCTTGATTGCGACCATCGTACCGTCAGATAACATTCCGGTTGCAATTGCGTCGACCATCATCATGTCCCCATCATGCTTTGACTCATCATCATGCATATATTTTTCAGCTTGAACTTCTTGTACTATGATTGTACCAATCATCCAAGGGTGGACTAGACAGTAGTAAGGATATTCACCTACTTCAGTTGGAGTCCATTCATATATACTTCCTGGTAACGCTAAACCAGAATCAAATGCTACTCCACTAGAATCTTCCCCCATCACACCTGATGTGAATGTATGTGCTGCATTGTCTTTATTTGAAAAGATCACCTTTCCATTTACATCAACTGTTGCAATACTTGGGATGAAACATCCTTCAGGTGTTTCCTCACAACCTGGGACACTAGAACCTAGTGCATTTTCAATTGTTACCTCTGAATGATCTGCAAAGGCATCTGGTGCTATCGTAGCTATACCAGATGCAATGGCAAATAGTACGAAGAATGAGCAAATTGCTTTAGTCTTCATTAGTTAGATCATCTGCACGGATCCATAAAAACCTCTCTTGAATTTCCAAAATTGATTAGTTTTTCCTAAACTGGTACAACTTTAGAATACCAAATGCTGGAATTCCAACATACATTCCTAGATTAAGTGCAATTACAGAGATTCCCAACCCTAAAACCTCTACTTCTGAGCCTTCATCAGCTAATGACATTATGGATAATGTCGAAAGCATCGGTGTAATCAAAACCTTTACTGCTTCTTTAAACATTGGATTCTCTCTCTCCAAGTCTGCAACTGTTGGTGCAAATGAATAGTATATCATGTTAAACCCACTCATAAATACAGTACCAGAACTTGTACTGAATAATGTATTGTCTCTAATCTCTCTAAGTAATTGGACTTGTGGTGCAAGTTCAGTTCCATATGCTGCCGTAGCAATTAAACAACTGCCATCTTCATTATTATTTGATAAAGGTTCCATTCCATCATCCATAGCACCATCCATTCCATCATCCATAGCACCATCCATTCCATCATCCATAGCACCATCCATTCCATCATCCATAGCACCATCCATTCCATCATCCATAGCACCATCCATTCCAT
>JARPSM010000001.1 GCA_029782475.1 Nitrososphaerota archaeon | reverse complement strand
ATTGCTCCAGTGTTGGACTCAAGTCCTCATTACACAGGTGCGTTTATCATGTCAGAATCATATCTGGAATTATACAGTGATAATGTGCCTGATAATGTGCAACACAGCAATTGAATATTTTTTTAGGAATTTTACAATTTGGATTACATTTGTTAATTATAAAATTTTCACAAATTATAACAGAATGCCTGGATCAGCGCTTTTTTGTTTGGAGGATTTGAATAATTGAGCATTTTTCTGAATCAATGGTAAACACATTCCTATCTACTGACAGTATAGTAATGGCAAATGTAAAGAATATCTTTGTAGGAATTATAGAGATTGGAAGTAAAATGTCATGTAATAGAATCAATATTAATCAAATCTACAAAAACTAAATGTTTTATAATACATAATTTATTTTAAAATAATGATACAAAAAGAGAATCCATTTGCATATAGACAAATTAGAGTTAAAAAAGAACACGAGGTTGCAATGGTCAGTTTATTAATGAAATCTGGGCAACAGTTTTCAGCGATTTCTGAAATAGATTATTTAATATCAAATAAACAATGTACTCAATTAACAAAAAAGAATATACCATATACCAAAATCTAAATATTAAATTGTCAAAGTTAATCCCTAAAATAAAACTGCATTTCAAATTACCAACAAGATATAATGACCATACAAGAATTGATGGAAAAGAATTTGTTAATGTATTACGAGCCATTTGTTGAATGGCTGGATGTAGCAACTGAGATTGTTTTACAATTACAACTAAAACAATTCCACATTTTACAACACTGCAAAAGGCAGCAGCTCGAATCAGCGAGGTAACATTACATGTTGCAATTGGCAGGTTTATCAGAATCATCCCCTGGAAAAATATTTGCAGGAATTGATGCGACAGGATTTGAAAATAGACATACAACTCCTCACTATTCATACAAATGCAATCTCAGGCATGCATTTACAAAATGCTCAACAGGATCAGACATGAAATCCCAGCTTGTTTGTGCAATTGTGATTCAGTATCATCAGTATCTCATGGTATCAGGCATTTCCCAAAACTATTCTCACAAATGCTTGATGTTACTGCAATGCAGATTATGGCATTGGACAAAGGATACGATGCAGAACCAATACACAAGATGATTCGAGATGAAAATGTTATTTCCATGATTCCTGTGAGAAATAGAGACTGTCTGACTAGTAGAACAAAAGGAAGGTACAGAAAACTAGTGAGACGAGAATTTGATGAATCATTGTACCATGAGAGAAACAAAACTGAGACGATATTTTCAGGGATAAAAAGAAGATTTCACTCTGAAATCAAATCGTATGATGATTATTCCATGAAAACAAAAGATTACTCTATCGAGTGTTGGCTTGTAATTGTCACAGAATTTGTGTCATTTCATTAGTTTGGTTGATGATTTCCAGAAAGCCGAACTAATGTTTCTAAATCATATTAAATATACATAATTAGTCTCAAATTAGTGCAAAACTATATAAACATAAGCAGTGTTATAATACTAAATGGATAGTACCTCAATAAATCTCCTCAAATCACTGGTTGAAGGGCAAAAAGATACAGCAGAGTTATTAGATCTATTGGGAATAAAAGATAGACGATTAGCATACATAATAAAAAATCTGGTGGAAGAGGACTACATAGAAAAACAAGACACGATAATTAGATTAAAAGAAACATCAAAAGCAACACTGTTCAGAGACATTACACAAATTGTAGATGTTGAGAAACTACTTCATGAATCAAATGAGATTCTACTTTCAAGCATAGATGAAAATATTACAATAGATCAACTAATAAAAAAATCAGGGTTGTCAAAAGCGACCATATACAGGTCCATCTCCGACTTACAATCCATAGGCGCCATATTAAAAAATGAAGATATGGTAAATATTGATGAATCAAAAGAACAATTAGTTTTATTTACAAAATTACTAAAAACAGAAAGAGAGAAAAAATATGAAGATGGAAATACTGAAATAATTTATAATGATAATTCAACAACACTACGAAAAACACCAAGTGGGAAAATTGCCAAAGGTGCAATAACTGGATTTACATTATTTTCAGATTATGAAATAGAATATCAGACTACACATGATTATTTTTGTGAACAAAAAAAAGATTTAGAAATACAAGATGTATTATTGCATGCAGTTTATTCTGCTAATTATTCAAAAAATAAAATGGAATTGTTAATTGCTATTGTTTTTTATGCAAAATATAAAGACAAGACGGATATTTTACAATTACGAAAAAAAGCATCAGTGTTGGGAATATCTGAAATTTGGTTAGATATTGAGGCTTACATACGTAGAAAACAATTGAAAAATACAGACTTGTTTTTACCATGGGATGAATTTCTATCCAAAGCGAAATTATATGATATACCAATTGAAAAATACACATTACCAAAACCAAGTAATTTATTATTTAGAGAAATCAGTGATGAACTTCAAGAATCAAAAATAATATACTTGTTTGGAGGAGAAAATATGAGAATTAAATCATTAAAAGATAGTACAAAAGATTGTGACATCGTAGTAGAAAGTAAAGATGATTTTGATAATTTAGCTGAAATTCTTACCAATATGGGATATGAAAGAAGATTGAAAACAAACTATTCTGATGAAGATAGAAGGATAAAACCAGATGACATTTTTGAGCATGAAAAGAAAAGTAGAATGGACTTGTTCACAATTACAATTATGCAAGATCTATCCTTGTCGTCTACTATGAAAGAAAAAGCAGACATTAGAGATTATGGAAAATTAAAAGTGGGATTATTAAGAAATGAACATGTTTTCTTACTAAAAGCAGTAGCGAATAGAGAAGGAGACATACAAGATATGGAAGCATTAGTTACAGGTAGTCCAAACACGCCTCATGAATTACAACATGGCTCTTTTGATTGGGAATTAGTGTGGGATGAAATATTGAGACAAGAGCATATTAATCACACAAAAGATTTTACAACAATAATTTTTGATCAAATATCATATCTTGCAGAACAAACAAGAATTGTAGCTCCATTTTTAGATAAATTAAGAAGACATGTGATAGATCAAATGATTAGGAGAATGTTACGTGGAGGTAGCATGACAATAAAAGAAATCGTTGAATTGTTGAATGGCGGGGATATTACTGAACCAATGATTCGAAACAGAATTGATGCATTAGAGAAAACAGAAATGATTGTAAAATATTCAGTAGGGAGAACAACATATGTAAAATTATTAAAAAATAATGAATATTCAGAAAATGAATTGGTGATAAACACTCATCGTTTAAAGATCTATCTTGATTGGCGTTTCTTCATTAGACAAAAAGAATCAGATCAAAATATTCAAGAATTAACAAAAGAATTAAAAGAATTAGGTTTTCAAACGATAGGTGAACTTGACGAGGTAATTAGAAATTCAACTGAAATACTAAAACAGTATGAAGATGAACAATTTTCAAAACGTCATTTTGACATAGTTGGCGCTACAAGAATTTGTGTTGGGTTGAATTATCCAGAAATCGGTCAGAAACGATCATCAAAATATTTTCTTAGTAAATTTGAAAAATATAATCACATAGCAAGAGGAAAGTTTATTCCTGAACATCCCATTAAAATGGCGAGAAAATAAGTAAAGAAAACGAAAAGGATGAAAATCCGCTCTAGTAAGAGTAAAGAGGATTTAGATCCAGAAAACATTGTATCGTTCCTAGGGACCGCCAAATAGTGGGAAAACAGTAATTGCTACATTGTGGAATGATTCAATTTTTACACATTTTCTTGAAAAATATGGGGATGAATACAAAGCAAATATGATAATGGTTATGAGTTGTTAACAAATCCTTCTTTGAGTGATTTTGTTTTGATATGTGCAGTCTTGTTTTCAAACTCTTTTCTTATTGCTTCTTGATAGGAATTTAGACAGTCACTCAATACATAGTTTGGATTTTTAGATGCTAATTTTTTCCCACTTTAAATAATCTTTTTGGCATCTGCAGTCTCTCTTTTTTTGGAAACTTTTGTGGCAATCAAAAATCGAGTCTCATCGTCTATCAAGGCAAATAGATATTTCATATTTCTTTTAACCTTAGTGTAACCCCATTGCTCTCCAAGTATCACCAACTTGTGGAGTAATTTTATCTAGATAGGATTTCATGAGTTTATTATTTTTTTTAATCCACTTGTAAGCAGTTTGATGTGAAACTTGTACACATTGGAGTTGTAAGAACTGTTGCACATTTCTTAATGATTCCCCTGTAAAATAGAACTGCATTGCAGATGTAATTGCTTTAAGATTTGTTTTCATGTTCTCAAATCCTAAATTAAAGACAAACCATTTGTTACGATCCTTACATGAATATCTTTGAAGATGCCCTGATTTGTTTTTCCTAATTCCGTGCTTTACAATATTGTTTGACTTATACTTGGACAGTTGCTACAATCAATCAATCTGTTCAATGATTACTTTGTTTCTTTCTCTTACTTTTGTTCTAAACTTTATTAAAAATTCCACACCAGGATGTGCTTGCAACAAATTTTTCTAAAAATGTGATCAGGACAAGTACAAACAAAACCTGATTCTGTTGCAATTACATCATATTGGTTGTAGAACAAATAATCTAGTAATTAGACCACATAAAGTCAAATGAGCCGGGACTGTTTACATGTAAAAGATCTGTAGTTATGTACTAACAAGTTGACAGAACCTAAATAAGATTACAGCATTTTGCACATCTGTAATGATATCTATTATTTGTTGATGAAACAACAACGTCCCCCACACAAAATTCATCCATACACCCATTACATTTTTCAAATCCTGCATTTTTCATGTTTGAGATTTTTTGTTTTGTAGCTATGAACGGAGCTGAATTTTTACTCATTTTTAAAAGAATTTTCTAGTTTATTTCTTATTGAAGTTGCTTGTTTTGTCTAGCTGCAAATAATCGTTGTCTGCATTCAGCACTTTTAGGATTTACTCTAAGAGACATACCACAACAAGGACAATTGGTACCATCCCAATTCATAAACAGTTCACAGATAGAACAACGTTTCTGTCCAGAGGCATATCTACTTATCATGAATGGTTTTTTTGCTTTGTATGAATCACAAATTCCTCTACACGCCATAATGAATTTTTGAAATAACTGCGATATATCTAGTGTTTGGTTTTTCATTTTGATCGAGATTTTATTTTAGATCCATTGTTTTTAGATTCAAAACAAATTCTACAAATGGATTCATCATTAATTCTCATAACATATACATTGCTTGAATGACATTTGCTGCACATTCCATGATGTCGTCGATGTTGATGTCGTTTTAGAGATTCTTCATCATGATAAAATATCTCACATTCCACACATACAACAAGTGGGATTTTTCCAGTCTTTTTAGGCTTGTATTTGTCCAATACAGGCACGGATTTCTTGATTCCAGTGCGATATGAAGGACTCGTCAATAAATTCTGATGATGGAGTTTTCCTACTTGCCAATCCTCCAACTGTCTTTGAGATATTGTATTTGTTAAAACATACAGCAGTTCTTCATCTTTTGATTCAAAGTCTTTGAATATTATTGGAAATTCTACAATTCCAAATTTACACCCCATTTCAAATCTTCCCATGCCGTCAACAAGTACATCTGAAAATGTGCTGATTTCAAGAGGTTTTTCAACACCATCTTCTCTTAAAGTCGACATTATCATTTCTCTTTCCTCATCAGTATGGCAAAATATAACACCCTGAAATTCTTTGGATGTTTTTATTTTTGATTTATGTAAAATTTGTATCTTCAAAATTTATTTTCTTTTAGTTTAATCCAAAAGATCATCATAATCTATATCCTCATCATTTGTTTCTAAATCACAGTCATTTTCAAAAACAGTTTCATCAAGATTGTGTCCCATTTCATCCTTTATTTTTCTCACCTTTGAAATTTCATCAAAATCAAACTCTATTGCATATGTTGTCTGGTTATTGCCTATTTTTTTGACATACAGTGTATCGCCTAACGTATCAATTGCACAATATCGATTCAAGTATTTTTTAGCATATTCCATTGTAAGATTTGGCAGAATTTCAACTCCTAAAAACAATATAATTGGATCTTGTTGTGACATTTTTTATTAATTATTTTGTATCGTTTTGTTTACTTTGGGCCCATGAATTATAATCATATGAAAAATTAATACAGTCAATCCATCTATGTGTCAAAGAATTTTTTGGCACAGTTATCGCAATCCATATCTAATTTATAAAAAAATAAGGGCATTGCAGAAAGAAAACTTTTGTAATTTCCATGTTATAAAAAAATAGTATTTTCTCCCTGAAATGAGAAGTTGTTTTGCGTTATTGTAATTAATCCCAATTCACAGTTTTTCAAAAAATACTGCCAGTCCGTATGGATAAGAAACACTACTCGATGTCTTGAGCTACGCTTGATGTCTTCTTTTTTTGTAGTGATGAATCGATGAATGTAATTTGTAAGAGATGAAATCAACCAGGAACCAAAACTAAAGCCAATTGCAGTAGGCAGTTTTTTGCATGTTATGGTGTAAATTCCAGAATATTGTATAGCACATACAGCAGATTCCTGGTTGAATGAGATGTTTAGAGTAATCAATTTTGATTCCTCTTATGAATAAATGACTTTTCCAAATCTGTTAGAATTACAATTTGATGTTTTACATGGATGATTTCATTTGCTTCTAAAATTCCAACTGCATTAAAAATTTGAATTGGTGTAAATTCTGGATTTTGTTTTGTTATGGTGTAAATGATATTTTCAAGTGAGTATTCATTTTTTACAAGTTGTGAGACTATTTCCCAAACTTTGTTTGTAATTGTGGGCTGCTCTCCAGATGTACCCCATACTAGTTTCCCGTGAATATTAAATTGAAATATTTTGAGTTCTTTGCACAGTGTTGCTAGTCTGGCATTGATTCCATCAGAGGTGATCTCACTATGAGACATGTCGTTTTGGACATGGTTTGTTAGATCTTCAAGGGTGGTTCTGTGTAATTTTAGCCAACAAATGATGGAATTATCGATCTTCCCAACAATTCCAGTCATGTGAGATTTCTCCCATATAGAAAGATGGATTTTTGAGATGTTGTGATAGCTGTTTTGTAAATACTGTACAAATCATTGTACACTAGAGGGATTTCTTTTTTGTCACTAGATGAAATGATTGATTCTAATTCAGGTATTGTGATCTCTATTGTTTCCTCTACAGATAATTTTCTCCCATAAACGTAATAATCATCATATTTTTTTACGAGAAAATTGTCTAGTTTGTTTTTTAATTCTTTTTCTTTTTTTAGTGTAAGATTTTCAGCAATAATGTGTAGAGATTTAAAAGATAATTCCGTGTACATTATTTTTTACTCCTGAAAAATTTCAATGCTTTAGTTTCAGTTTTTGGAAATGGCTCTATGTGTGATTTATGATATTTTTCTAAATGAGGTAACAGTTTTTTATATACGGTTCCACAAAAAACACAGTTTTTAAAACCCATCAGAATTGTACCACCCCTAAACTAAATCCATCATCACAGTAGAGCCCCCCAATACTGCATGATGGTATTAACCAAGTATCCATAAAATGAAAACTATGGTCGGGTATGACTAGAAAAAAAGATACTTGGTTAATCATAATTAGTTCAGCCTCGAACAGTTAATGCAGTTTGTACCTTGAGGTTTTAAAAATAAAATTAATAAAAATCCTAAAGAACGAATATCTATAAAAAATAATAAAGAATTCAATTTTTGATTTCCTCTTTTGGATTTTTAGAAATCTCAGTTAGTTGTTTTTCAGTTACTTCTGCACGGTCTGCATCATGAATTATCTTAAAGTAATATGCAGATTCATAAAATGAAATACAATCAGGACACAGCATAACAAGTGGCAACAATCCTGCCTTGTCATGTTCTACATGGGTTAATTTTTTCTCAAAAGAATTATGGACACATGCATCTGGTTCTTGAATTTGGCTCATTTTTTAAAAGTCTCCAATTTTTCAAGTTTTTCTCGTAAAGCCAAATCCACAAATTGTGCAGGGTTAGAAATTGTTGGATCTGTGTTTTTAGTCACAATTTGCTCAATTTTGTCTAAAATTGCTGTTCCAACTTGAAGAAAACTCCAATTTTTCATACGATAATGTTATCGTATAATGTATATAAATTATACGCGAAATTTATCATAAAAAATTAACATGTAAAGAGATATACATTTTTAAGATAATATTATGATATGGTCAAAGCAGATTGGAGGACTGTAAACGTAAAAAAATCATTACTTGAACAAATTGAGAGAATTATCAATAGTGATGAAGTACAAAAAGAAGGGATTACTAATACGTCTCAGTTTATAGATTCGGCATTAAAAGAAAAACTTGAAGAGTTAGAACAAAAAAGATTTTCTCATCAAAATACCTATGAAAACAAAGTCAGAATTTTAGATAACAAGATAGGAAAAATGGGCGACATTGTAACCATATTTTTAAAAGAAGAATTGAAAAAAGGATTTTGTGATTATTGTGAAAGTGAGAGTTGTGTGCATGTAAAATACATGTGGGAATTAGAAGATGTTGTTAAAATTCTGAAAAAAAGAGGTTTTCAATCACCATATGTGGAATCTGTAAAATAAAAATTAGATTTTTTCACAATATTCATAAATTGAATGTTTCATATTTGTATAATAACATATGAACAAATCAGTATGAAACATAAAACAAACTAGTTTACATTAACAAATACAATAACAATACCATATTTTTTAAAAAAATAATCATTAAAGATAAAATTGTTATGATAGGGTATTTATTTTTATAAATAATTAAATTTAGATAAAATATAATTCTTAATTATGGCATCATGATTCTAACCATTATATGATAAGAGAAAATAATATTTAATTTGTAAACAAATATTTTATAATTCTCTTTTCCGGAAATTATTTCACCCCATGCTTTTTTAATGACAGGAAAATACCAGACCCAAGTACCATTGCAGATCATCTTTTATTTCAAATTCCCTAAAATTTATCCAGTCCCTTTCTGCCAAGGGACTCGTCAAATTTTTCTGGTGTGATAAACATGGCGCCGACCAGCTTTAAATCAGGCTCTGCTCTCTGCTCCTCTTCCTTCTCTTTTACGGCATCTGTCTTTTCCTGTATTCCTATCCACTCACTCAACTTTTTGATTCCAGTTATCAGACCAGACAACTCTTGGCATCGATTGTACTCTGAGAGCAGCGAGTTCAAGTCGCCAGACCAATGCCGGACATATTCTGATTTTACAGTATTAATTGCACCCTTTCCATCATCCTTGACAATTTTACCACTCAGTATTGCGTCCATTATTATCTTGGATATTTCAGTGATATTTTTTTCATGTTGCGAACGGTTTTTGCTCTTGAGATTCCTGACATGTGTTGTAACCATGTCGTTTTTTTCTATTATTGCCCTTTGTGCCTTTTGATCTATTTTCAGTAACAACTCAAATGACTCTTGATTGTCTGCACCATCCATTGGAAGGTGTATCTGTGTGTCCTGATTACATGATGCAAGACGAATAACCTCAGAGTCATCATCAGGCACCCGTGCTCTGTCTGTCGTAAAATCATAATGCACAAAATATACGCGCCGTTCAGGCTTTTCCTGCAAGTATGCCAGAACCGTTTTTTGACTCTCCTCTTTCTTACCGCTGCGTCGTCCTATTGGAATATCCTGGACAGTCTCCATTCCCTTCTCCTTGATGAATCTGCCAAGCTCGTTGATTGGGGATAGTGCAGGCATTACGTCTGATTCCTGCTCCATTGTTTTAATCAGCGTGCTTGCCCCCTCCTTTCCTGCAAGTATCTTGATTCTGTCTGCCATCCCGTTGAACTGTTTTGGATTGGGATTCTCCCCCAATACCTCAGAATCAATTCCAACTACTTCTGAAATAACATGTATTTTGTTTAGTAAATTTCCCATCAGTTTTAAAATTCCCTCCAGTTCCTTGTCAGGATAGCATGCCCTTGTATGAATTGTATCATATGTGCTGGTGAGCCTGTCTACTCTTCCCGTCCTCTGAACTATTCTCATGGGATTCCATGGAAGATCATAATTAATCACATAGTTGCAGTCCTGCAGATTCTGTCCCTCAGCCAAGACCTCAGTTGACACCAGTATGTCTATCTCTTCTCTCTCCAGTGTCTCCTCCTCTGGCATGTTTGCCTTTGGGGCAAATCGCCGGATATAATTAATTCGTGTATCCTGTTTTGTGTTTCCTGTGATGCATTCGATTATGTTGTCTGGAAACTTTTCAGCTAGTTTTCTTGTAATGTATTTGGCAGTTGCAGTATATTCTGTAAATATCAAAACCTTTTTGCTCTCATTCTCCAAGGCCCGCTCTCGCATGATCGTCTTTATGACCTCATCAATCTTTGTGTCCACTGTTATCTTTTTGACCTCTTGTAACAGTTCTTCCAGAATGATTTGATCCATTTCCATGTCATTTTTCAGCGATTCCATATCAAAGTTTTTAGGGACTGTATCCTTTGAAATCCCGTTTATCTCTTTCATGAAAAACTCCATCTTTTCATCAATGTCAGATTCCGGATCGTCTTCTATTTCAACCGAATCATATTTTCCAAGTATTCGATTAAAATCCCTGACACGCAGTATCTTGCCCTCATCAAGCACTCTTTTGATGTACCTGTACAGGTTTACCTTGTTTTCAAGGCTTATGGTTACTGCCTCTATGCTGCTCTCAAATCGTTTTAACAGCAAGACTACCTGCAGGTGACCTACGGCCCTGTACTTCTTTCTCTCCTTCTCAGATAGATTTTTGTCATATTTTTCAATGCCATATGGTGCCATGGACAGCATGCCGATGCTTTCTAGTATCTTTTCATAGATATTCCCAAACAGATCACTTAGGCTGTACTCTATTGGGGAGTATTGGTGGGCTGGAAACTTTATTGGCTTGCCTCCAATTGTATCGTCACTGTACACGTCTTTTATGTAGGACCTGGTTCGCCTGACCATTACTAGATCCAGCAGTTGCTGTATCTTTTCTAGTCCTCCTGCAAGATCCTTGTTTGCAGCATCCCTCATGTGCTTGTACAAATCTGGTATGCCAATGGTACGGTAAAAGTAGGAATCATCACCCCCAGTAATTACTGACAACTGATAGTACAAATCCATTAGCGAGTTGTTGATTGGCGTGGCAGTCAACAATATTGCCTGCTTTCTCTTTCCAATGCTCATCAGCTTCATCAGGTTCTTTCTCCTGTTTGCATTCTTTGAGCGAAAGTTCTGGGATTCGTCAATTAGTACCAGATCAATGTTTCTGTATTTGCCAAGTGTCTCTATGGTGTCCTCCCTGCCAAGGGACTCCATGGTAATCTTTTCTCTGACGTTAATGTCGACCTCCTTTAGTTTCTCCGTCCACATGCTGTGTAGCACCTGGGACGGTGCAACAAGCAGCACTCTTTTTCCTTCCTTGAGTACCTTTTGCCTGACCAGTTCAATTCCCATGTTGGTCTTGCCAAGTCCTGTTGCATCTGCAATCATGACTCCGCCAAGCTCTGAGACAATGAACAGTCCTGCGTGCACTGCATCCTGCTGGAATTTTGTCAGTATCTTGCTGTCCTTTGCATCATGATCAACTTTTTCAAGCAGTGGTCGGAACCTCTCAAAGAGCATCTTCATGTATATTTGGTACGGCTCTGGTGGTATGCCAAACTTTGACTGTCTTAGAACTGCAATTAGATCCTGTTTTGTGTCCTGTGCCCTCTCCCACATTTTATCAAACCACACCCTTGTCTCCTTTGTGACTCCGGGCTGATACAGTCCGGCATTTAGCTCATAGTTTCCAGCAAGGCCTCCTGCCGTAAAGTTGCTAGAGCCGATAAAGACAGAGTTGTTTCCAAGAATGTAGCATTTGGAATGGTTGAATCTGCTTGGTCCAAGGCGCACCTCGATGTTTTTTTGTTGCAGCAGACTGATCAGTGATGACGTATCGTCTCTGTGTTCTAAAAGCAGTTTGGCATCATCAAGACTTGATTTGACTGACTTTGTCTCTATTGATTCCCCGTATTCCTTTGCAAACTTTTCAAAAGAGCCCTTTTGCGGCAGTATTGCCTCTTTGCCTAAGAGTAATCTCAGTACAAATGACGAGTCTTTTGCTGCAGCATAAAGTGTACTGCGAAGCATTCCATATCCTTTCACGTCAAAATACCCTGTAGAAATATCCAGCCGTTCTGCGTGAGGAATCTCTGAATTTAGAATCCTTTTCATGGTGATCTCCTGCGAGTTGTCAATGATGTCTTTTTTGATACTTGCAGTCATTCTCGAGTCTCCGTTACTGCTTTGAAATATTCCAAGGCAAGATCTGCCATCTCACCATAAAATTCCTTTAGATTACTATTGTCCCAGACGATTTCATCTGTGTCATACAATGCAGGATTTTTTTTAAATGCTGGAAATGAGTCAATAATTATTTTGTATTCCTCCAGTGTCAGATCATAGGAATGAGCAACAAGGGCGTCAATCTGGGATGTAATGTTGATTCTCTGTGCAGCAGTGACAGGAACATTTGG
>JARPSM010000010.1 GCA_029782475.1 Nitrososphaerota archaeon | reverse complement strand
TCTAGGGTATGTTTTCATCTAACAACCAAAGTTAATTATTATAATCGAAATCTTTTTAATTTCAAAAAAAATTCTATAATATTGGTTCTTATACTGTCGATCAAAAGTTCTTGAGTGTAAGCGGGCTTCTACTGATAAACGTCATCACGTTAAGATCCGGACGCGCCGTCCTGAAATATTATGGTGGTACATGGCGCATCTCCCCAACTGTGGCATGTATTCAGACACTAGGACATCGCGCTTTGCTTGGTGCCAATACTCCTCCTCTGTCACACTGACCTCAGGTGTTGCAGTGGGCATCCATATGACCTTTACATTTGGATTTCCATCCAGAAATTCTTGGAGAATGCATGCCTTGTGTTGCGGCGCGTTATCCATAATTATTGCAACTTTCTTGAAATGCCGGACTAGCTCCTTGATGTATTGCAGAACCGTCTCCTTGTCAAACCTGTCATACGTCCTAAAGAACTGTCTGTCGTCTGTTGCAATGGAGCCGTATGCCACCACCACCACCACCACCTTGCCGTGCCGTCCCTTGTATGGACGAACAATTGGCTCTCCCTTTTTTGACTGGTACTTTACTCCGCTTGCAGGATCATCTATGAATATTGCCTCATCAAAGACGACAACTGCAAATTCATTAGATTCTAGGCGTGAAATCCGCCTTTTTGCGTTGTGTTGCCATCTTTTGATCTGTTTTATCTCTGCCCTATTGATGTGGATGCGTTTGACAGTCTTGGCAGACATGTCAAGCTTGTGCAATATCCTTCTGATGTTTGTAATGTGGTAGTTTACTCTGAATTTTTTTTGTATTATACACTTGAGTTTCTTCGGAGTGATGATGCCGTCTGCATCCGATACAATCTTTGCAATCTTTTCGAGGTCTATCTTTGGCGGTCTGCCTGACCTGGGAAGATCCACGAGGGCGTCTATGCCGCCCTCTTTGAATCGTTGCACCCATATGGTGACCCAGTTGGGGCACTGCAAGAGTGTATCGGCAGTATACTTAATGCTTGCATTGTTCATACAAATCATGTTTACGGCAAGTATTCTGGCACGTACTTGGAGATCCTTTTCCTTCTTGTATGCTTTCTTTAGATCTTTGGAAGTTACTGTTGTCATACAAAAACTACGTTATCATGATCAATATCTATTGCTAATTGATTAATTTGATCTCTCATGAACTTTTTCTCGACAGTATAATTGATTAATTTGATCTCTCATGAACTTTTTCTCGACAGTATAATTGATTAATTTGATCTCTCATGAACTTTTTCTCGACAGTATAAACTAGCACATATTACAGAATACGGAATATTTTGTTTTCTTAGAATTGCAGCCTTTAGTCTTATCTTTGCCTTTGCATTTTTTTCATTCTTGCATACTTTTCTTAAAAAATTGATGCTTGTTCCTTTCATGAAATGGCTTCCTGAAGATACCATTGATGCTCTAGTAGTTTGTTTTGACATGATTCTGTAAGTGTAAACTATGATCTCGATCTTTTGGGTTGAAATAGTTGATAATTCGTTCAAAATTTATATGCCTAAACTATACTCTTGTCTATCTTTTTCCTTTTACCTAGCCTTTCATAATTTTCTTCAACGATTAGGTCTAGTCTACGTTTAACTTCATCATGTTCTAATTCATCTAGGTTAGTTTTATGTGGATAAAAGAACTAGAGAAAAATATCGAAAAACAATTCTAGATTATTGTAATTATGATGATGAAATTATACGTAGATGCTCTGATACTCGTCTTGGTATAATGGATGTATCCAGATTTGTAAAGAGAGTGCCTAGGTGTTATGTATAGGAAATAATTTCATGACAACAGCAGCAACATCATATTCTGTGTTTTATGGAAAATGTAAGAAATGCCCAATATTTGGATCTGTACTGATTGGTATGATGAAAATTAAACAATTTCTTAATTTTGTATTAATTGCTATTTGCGCCGCTAATTAGCAATATAATGTCTAGATGAATTTTATAATTGCCATTTTTACATCTATTCTATATAAGTAATTGATATTTTAGAATATGATTTGCTAATGAATACCTTAATTAGCAAAAAATTATCATTAATTTTATACAATGATGTGTGTATTTAAGAGAGAGCAAAATGGTTAGAGATTTAAATATCACGCCTGATAAAACACTCCTTAAAAAACTAGGAATGATAGGATATAGAACTGAAGCTGCCATTGCTGAATTAATTGATAATTCTATAGATGCAAGAAATGGTTCTCAACCTTTGTTAGTAAATGTGACTATTGATTTTGTTGATAAGAAAATTACTGTAGATGATGATGGTCGTGGTATGGATTTAGATGAACTTGAAAATGCATTAACAATTGCAAGAGCAACTAAAAGATCTAAAAAAAAATTAGGTCAATTTGGTATGGGTATGAAAAGTGCTTGTTCTATGTTAGGAAAAAACTTTAGAATAACAACAGCAAAAAAAGGTTCTTTAAAAAAATATGTTGTTGAATATGATGAAGATGAATGGTTAAACGATGATACTTTAGATTGGCATAATTTTCAAGTTACTGAAGAAAAAAATACTGATAATTGGTTTGGAACAAAAATTGAAATTAAAAAAATCAATGTTAGACTTTATCCAAACCAAGCAACAAATTATAAAAAACATTATGGAACAAGATATGCTAGTTATCTTAATGATTACCCTATTGAAATCAAAATCAATCAATTTCTATGTAAATCTAAACCTATAGAGCTAGAAGAAAAGAAAAAAAATATTAAAATTAATTTATCCAATGATTCTCAAATTACAGGTTGGATTGGTTTAGCAACAAAACGGTCTTCAAAAGGCGAATATGGGTTTAATCTATTTAAAAATAACAGACTTATTGAAACACATTCAAAAATTGGATTAAGAAGTCATCCTGAAGTTTCTAAAGTTGTTGGTGATTTGAATTTTGATCCAATATCTGTGAATTTCTATAAAACAAAATTCCTTACTGATAATGAACTATACAAAGAAACTGATGAAAAACTACGTAATAACAAAACAATCTCTGATATTCTTAGTGAGCAGTCTTATTCATCAAAAAATGCTTCTTCTGTAGATGATGTTTATTCGTATTTGAAAGGTCATAAACCAAAGAAAATTTTGCCTCTTAAAGTTCAACTAAGTTCTGCAGTTTCAAAAAAAATTTTAGACAACGTACCTGAATTTGAATTTACTAAAAATTCTAAAAATGTATTTCTTGATTTTGTTGAATCTGACAAAAAAAATCTATATGATATTGATAAATCTAATAATGAAATTAATATTTCTATAAATAAAAATAGCCCTACATTCAAAATTTCAAAAAATCCTTTATTTTTGATTGCATTAATTCAAATCGAATCAAAATTACTTACTGAAAAATTAACTCTAGATGAATTTTTAAGAAAAAGAAATATTGAATGGAATAAATTTATAAACGATTTTTTATCTAAAGAACAGAAAAAACCAAAACAAATGCGTGAACGTCGTGATGCTGAATCTAATGCATTTTATGGATTATCTGATGAACTTACTGAACTCTATGATTATCTTCATGAAAAATTTGAATATAGATTTCAATTCACAGCACTTAGTACACTTAACACTTATCTAGAATATGGATTAAAAACAATGCTCTATACTATCTATGTTCAAAAAGGTGTGGGTGAAATAGTATTAGATTTTATCTCTCAAACTTTTTCAAACTCTAGAAAATTTGCTTTATTATTTGATCCAACACGGGAAGAAATTGAAAATGCATACAAAATTTCTACTGATAAACCATTTTTAATTATTAGAGAATACAAATCTGATGAATTATCAAAACCTCTTGCTGAACCTGAAAAAGCTTGGATGGATTTTTATAGAGAAATAATCTCTAATCATATTCCTATCACTGATGAAGAATTAGTCACTGTTCTTGATTTACTCAAAAATTACAATCTAGTAAAGAAAAGCAAATTAGTTTCATTATCTAAACATCGCAATAATTTTAATGATGTTTCCAAATTATTAGATCAAGTTTTTGGAGAAAGTGAATTTTGACTCTATTATATGAACAAGAACTAGACAAAGATAATATCATAAAGATTAGTCAACAAGAACATTTTCCTAATAAAGGATTTATTGAAAAGTTCATTATGGATTTTGAAATTTTACATCATGTCAATAAACTAATGGATTGTAAAGTTAGAGGAGGAATGAGTATGCCATTTCATTTGGATCAAAACATTAGACGATTAAGTGTTGATATTGACATACTTGTAAATTTGTCATTTGATGATGTAAGAAAGAAGATTTCACAAATTAATCTAACTTCTGATGATATAATATTTGTAGAAAATAAAAATTTCGAAGGAAATCTTCCAATGATGAGATTTGATATAACTCATAAGACTAATTTCAGTCCAGTTGGTCATGTAAATTTAGACATTTTTTGTGAGAACATTCCTGAACTAGAATCAAAAACTTTTGGTAAAGGAATTGACATTTTAGGTTTTAAAACTAAAGAAGATATTGAGATTTTTGATGTAGGATCTTTAATTGCTGATAAATTAAACACGATTGCAATAGGAACAATTGGCTATACAATTAAAATTCCTGAAAGAACTCCAAAACAAATCTATGACTTAGGTCGCCTTTTTGATAGTTGGATCGAAAATTCCCTTAATAGACCATATGAAAAATTTGAAAGCTTTTCTACATACAAATCCTCAAAACATGCTGAAAGTTTTTCATTTAAAGAAGTGGTTGAATCTATATCGAAACATACAGAATCGCTAGTTAATCCTCAAAATATCAATAGTTTAGAATCTACTTCAAAAAATAAACATGGTGATTTTAAAGGTCAATATCTTGATACTGGTGGATATAATGTTACTCAGTATATTGAAGATATTTTCAAAGTTAGATTATTTTGTAAAAATGTTTTGGATACGATAAATGGAATTTATTCTAAATCTGACTGTATTGATAAATTTGCTAATCATCTAACATCTTTAAAACAATTTCAAGATTTTAATGTAATTGAGCAACGAACAAAGCGTCTAGAATTAATTAATTCTTTTTCAAAACATACACATCTAAATACCAAAGCATTCAAAGTTGTTCCATTACCAAGTCTATATCTAATTCATCAAATTGAGACAACATGATTTCTAAATTATATTATACCCCAAACATTTTATTCTGTAATATCTTCTTCAAGGAATTAGCATTATGGTAGATAAATTAGATTATATCCACAAGGGTGACACATTAAAATTTCTAGAATCTATTAATACTAAAGTAGATCTTGTAGTAAGTTCTCCACCATACAATATTGGACGTGGTAAAGAAAAAAGAAAATCATTAGATTTGTACATTGCTTACCAAACTAAAGTATTGGAACAATGTTCTAGATTGTTAAAACCAAGTGGCTCAATTTTCTGGGAAGTTGGTTCATACACTGATGAAACTGGACACTATCCACTTGACATACTCATGTTTCCTATTTTTCAAAAATTAGGTATGTTTCCAAAAAATAGAATTATTTGGCCGCGTGCACATGGATTACAAGCTTCAAAACGATTTACTGATAGACATGAAGCAATATTGTGGTTTACAAAAAGTCCAGACAAATACAGATTTTACTTGGATAATGTCCGTATTCCTCAATTATATCCAAACAAAAAAGAATGGGCAGGCCCAAACAAAGGAAAATTATCTGGTAATCCTTTAGGAAAAAATCCTGGGGATGTATGGCTTTTTGAAAATGTAAAGCATAATCATGAGGAACAATGCATTCATCCAGCTCAATTCCCTGAATCTTTAATCAAACGAATTATTTTGTCTACAACCAAGAAAAATGATGTAGTTTTAGATCCCTATATGGGCTCAGGAACGACCGCTGTTGTTGCTAAAGACCTAAAACGTCATTATTTAGGTGCAGAAATTGATTCTGAATATCACATTCTAATCAAACGAAGGTTATCTGGCAAACCACAAAATGGTAAATTTGTTAATCTAAAGCAACTTCGTCAATACTTTGCAAAACATCCTAAATCTAACTCTGCAGATTTTTCATTTGATGCTCAAACAAGCAAGGTCCCATCAACTGTTGCAACTACTGATTTAGGAAAAACACTATTTGATAAAGAAGAACTCTGGCATGCAATTTCTGTTTTGTTTAATAGTAAATTGAAGATGAATGGAAATTAATTTTTTATAATTTTTGCAATTCCATCATTAATTGTTTTTATTTTAAATGTCTGCGAACTGTTTGTTCCATTCCTAGAATATCTTTCTGCTGAATAGTTTGTCCACATTGCATCCACATTCTCACCATCACTGACAGTTAAACCAATCAATCGTATGGACATCGAAATAATTTCATGTTCTAACATAAAATCAATTTGACCTTTAGCTTGTTCATAGTATGATGTACTATTTGAAGCAGGAAATTTATGGGCTTTCGTAATTATAATCAATAGTTTAACAGGGTATTCTGGTATCAATTCTAATTCTGATTTACAAAATACTTCTGATCTGATAATATTATTAATTACAAATGGATAGTTTGAAAATTGCACTTCTACAATTATATTTTTTTTACCAAAATCTACACCAATCCCAAAAGAATTGTATTCTGCAGGAATTGAGACATCACTTCCCAATTCTCATTAACTAGATGTTCTTTTAGATATCTATTGGTTTCTTTTACACCAAAAATTACACTGCCTTTTTTTCCTTTTTGGTCTGATCCTTGTAAATGTAAAGGCATCTCTTGTAATATTTTTTCAAATTCCTTCCACTCTTCGCTGAATTCATTTTTAATTATACCCTCAGCATCATTATAATCTGAAATTTTTAATTCCAATAATAAATACTCTGATTTTTTTATGTAATTTAGAGAGTCAAAGTAATTTGATAAAAAATAATGAACTTAGAAATTTTTTATTATCAATTGTTTATGGTCAGACCTGGTATTAGCTGATGAACTTATGACACGCACGCCATTCACTTTTATTGAATTATTCATGTAATCTTTGAAAATCCTTCGTGTTTCAGGAGTATCTGAATTTGTGAGTATTATTTTGACTCCTTTGGAATCTAAACGGTCAATTTCTTCTTTTAGACGCTCATGTTCTGAATAAACAAATGGCTCTGACCAATAATGAGTACTGTGAACTGATTTGCAACTAGGAAAATATGGTGGGTCCAGAAATACAAAATTTCCATTTTTTACAGATTCCAACGATTTGAAAAAATCTGAACTTTTGAAAGTTATTTTGTTTCGATTTAATAATTTTGAAATTATTTCTAAATTTTCTTCATTTACAATATTAGGAGATAAATAACGACCCCGTGGCACATTGAATTTCCCACTTTTATTAACACGGTATAATCCATTAAAACACGTTTTATTGAGAAAAATAAATTTTGCTGCATTTTCAATTTTATCTTTACTTTCAAATTCATCCCGAATTTTGTAATAGTATTGTTCTCTATTTTTCATGTATTTTTTTTGATGAATTTTTAATTCTTTAATTAATTCTTTTAAATTATATTTAATTATTTTATAACAATTTATCAATTCAGGATTTACATCTGAAACTGTTGCAGTAAGTTGTGATTTTCTGGACAGTAAATGAAACAGTATGGCGCCTCCCCCCAAAAACGGTTCAAAATATCTGTCAAATTCTAATGGTATTATTGGCTCTAATTGGGATAATAACTGACGTTTTCCACCAGGCCATTTGAGAAATGGTTTGACATCAACTGTAACTAGTTTTGAATGCAATGATATTGCTTGAAAAATTTTATCATTTCAAACAGAGTTAAAAATTCAAGATTATGTTGTTAATTTTATAATACTTAGTTATTTTGAGTAATGTCTTCTATATCTGACTCTAAATCTTCTATGCCTAGCCACCATTTTGGAATGTTATCTGCCATTTTATCTCTTACACACATGCTAAATCGGTTGTTTATAGATCCTTCGCTTATCTTGTTTGTAACAAAAATCTCTAATAATATCAAATTATTTTTAATTTGTAGACATGGATTGCGGAAGACAATGTATTAAATTTAAGAAGAATCGAAATTATGATAGTAATGATTCACGTTTTTGTAAAACCTGTGATATTTTCATAAAATGGGATGGTTATTTATGCCCTTGTTGTCACAGTAAATTAAAAACAAAACCTAGGAATTCAAAAAGATTGAGAATTTTTTTGAATAATCCTGAAAAAGAGCCTAAACGACTTTAGATGCCTAGTGTTAGAGACATATTAAAAAACTAAAACCTTAATTCAAATCAAAAATAAATCAAAAATAGATTATGATAAAAAATATGAATATAATAAATGGTGTTGAATCTACTTTGAGTAAATCAAATAGTAACGGGTTATGCCTGATTAAGAATTTGCCCAATTTGGGTAGTCGAGGAGGACGAGAACATGAATTCAATCATAGTATCTGTAATCTCTGGAATAATAATTCTCATTTTAGATAAAATAATTGAATTATTATTTTAGAGTATGGCGAAAGCCATTTTTTATTTTATTTACAAAAAAGTTTTACAATACACCTCATCGATTAATTATTAAGATCTGAAATTATATGGAATTAGTTGAAAAGTTCTATTTGGCATCCAAACACCCAGATGAGAGAATGGAATTCTTTTGATAAAATTGCTAAAGCTAAAGGGATATGGTTGATTGATTCCAAAGGAAATAAGATGATTGATGCTGTTGCATCAATGTGGTGTAATGTTTGGGGACATTCAAATCTCCAATTAATTAATGCTATAACAAATCAGAGTAAAAAACTACAACATTCATCAATGTTTAATCTTACAAATGAACCTGCAGAAAAATTAGCAGATAATCTTGTAAAAATATCTCCTAGAATGTACAAGGTATTTTATTCAGATAATGGTTCATCTGCAATGGAAATTGCAATCAAGATAGCTCTGCAATATTGGAAAAATTTTGGAGAGAAGAAAAAAACAAAGATTGTAACAGTAAAAAATGGATATCATGGAGATACGTTTGGGGCAATGTCTGTTGGATATGTTCCAGAATTTTTTGGTAAATTTAAAAAACAATTATTTTCTACAATTCAATTCCCAGTACCCAACAAATACAGAGTACCAAAAGGATTTTCTTTTTTAGATTATCAAAACCATTGTTTAGAGAAGATTGAGAAGGGACTTTCTAAAAATAATGATATTGCGGCTTTTGTTATGGAAAGTGGTGCCCAAGTTGCTGGTGGTGTGATAATTTATCCAAAAGGATTTCAGAAAAAAATCAGTCAATTATGTAAAAAATATGATGTTTTGTTTGTCTTAGATGAGATTGCAACGGGCTTTGGAAGGTTAGGATCAATGATACAATATGAAGAACAAAAAAGTATTCCTGATATTGTAGCATATGGTAAGATGTTAACTGGAGGCTATCTCACGATGGCTGCAACACTGACAAATAAGAAAATTTATGATTCATTTTTAGGTGAATTTAATGATTGGAAACATCTTTTTCATGGTCATACATACACAGGAAATCCAATAGTTGCCGCGGTTGCAAATGAGAATTTAAAAATGTATCAAAAGAATCATTTGATAAAAAATATTCAAAAAACATCAAAAAAATTTGAAAAATTCTATCAAGAACTTTTAGAAATTGATATCGTAGGAGATATTAGACATAAAGGAATGTTGATGGGGATTGAATTAGTATCAAACAAAACAAAGAAAATTCCCATTAATTCAAAAAAATCAATCAATAAAATATTCTTTGAAGAGGGTAAAAAGCAAGGAATCTACCTAAGAACTTTGGGAAATATAGTCATGCTCGTTCCACCTTTGGCAATTTCAGAAGAAGAATTAGATTTACTTCTGAATAGAACTATTAGAACTATTCAGAATTGCTCTTCTAATTTTTAATTTAATTATTAGGTCTTGTAAAATCTAATTATGAAATTACTATTTGATGTACATTGTCAATTACAATATAGTAGTGGGACAGAAATTGAAAAACAATATGAAGTAATTTGTGTAGACCACCACCCTGAACTTCCAGTAGGAATTGAAGATCAGGATATTGCGGTATTTGCAAAAAAACATGGTTACACTGTAGTAACAAAAGATGTGGATTTTGTAAATTATTGTAAAAAGGAAGGTATTCCTGTAGGTGTCCTTAAAGGAAATCGACTTTATCTGATTGAAGATTCAATACTATTATTTGGTAAATCACCTGTAAATCGACTCTTCACTCAAAATTGAAATATTTTATTCAAATTTGTGACTTTTCAATGTCAATAGAATTATGGATGTTGATTATTTTTAGACTAAAAGGTTTGAAATGAGAATGTTTTCTATCTTCTATCTTTGTAAGACACGTTATTTAAGCCATGTTTCTATAATGTCTGATAACTTTGAATTTGTTTAAGTAATGTGTTTAGTATTGATAATAATGGCATTGGAAGATGTAGACCTAGAAGAAATTATTCAAATTGTAGAAGGTAGAAGAGATCTAACCCCAACACAATATCTAGAAGCACGTAAAACGTGGTTTGATAAAATATTACAAGATAAAGATTTAGAAAAAGAGTTGATTTTAAAATTTATTGACTATAGAAATGCACAAGTAAAATTAAATGAATTTGTAATTTCTGTTCACAAACATGATTTTGAATAAATAACCACCCTTGAAAAATTAGATTTTCCTCTTTGCCTGCCTATTTATTAAAATCTAGACAAAACAACTAATTTTTCATTATTTACTTAATTTGAGAGAGGGCCTTGAACTAATCTCACAAGTCACCTCGAGGACCCTCTATTATTTTAAAAAATACCAAACTTGCTAGATTCCATCTCTTCTTTGATGGCTAGTTTGAATCTGGGAGATTTAGTCTCAATGTTTTTTGTTAACCATGTTAAAAACTTCTTTTCATTTCCCTTGCCCTTGATTTTATCATAATCTGCACCCATCATTTCTACTAGCTTTTCTATTAATGATCTGTTAATACTTAATACAAAAAAATGCCATCCAAACGCAAATTCTGAATCTGTCATCACAAAATCCTCTTGCCCATGAACCATTTCTTCTAAAAGCGATAGTTGATGGGTTAATGCTTTACTGGTTTTATCATAATCTACTGCTGAAACATTGATGTTAATTCTCCCTTCCATGTTTTATTCAAGTAAAAACAAAATAAAAGGATTACACAGATTACTCTTTTAATAGATATTCAAAATCAATGTCAAAATGCATTTTCATGATGTTGATATATGTCTGAATTGATTCTGGAATTTTCTCTCCACATGCCACTCCTAGTTTTTTTGCATTAATCCAAATCACTAATGTTTGAATGATAGTCAAAAATCGATCATTTTTAATTTCTGGAGAGCCTATTGATTTCGTATATCTTTCAGCAAATTCCCATGCTGTAACAAAATCAACGCATTTTACACCAAAAATTGTTAACAACTGTTCTTGCATATTTTGTGCTTTTTTGAGAGGAACTTTATTGATAATATATGGAAAATTTACTTTATCTGGAAGGCATTCTGGCAGAGGTCCCCAAATTGTAATTATTTTCGTATCTTCTTTGAGTTTTTCAAATTTTTCCATCATTTTATTAATGATATTTTCATCCGTGAACCAGAATAAAATCACTGATGCATCTGAGAAAATTGAATCTTCTATATTTTGACAAACTAAATCTGCTTTGGTATTTTTTTCTTTAAGATTTTTTTTGGCTTGTTCTATTTTTTCAAAGTTATTATCAATGCCAACTGCTTTCTTAACTCCAAATTCGTTCATGGCAAGTTCAACCCCTTTCTCATTTCCACATCCTAAATGATAAAAAATATCATTTTCATCTAAATTTACAAATTTAAAAATTTCACGAAATGATTTTTCAGGTAATTGAACATCTTCACCACTAAGTAAATTTTCAGGAAGAGTTTCTAAATATTCTTCAATTTTCATTATGCTTGATACCTTGTACGAGAATTTATTCTCTTATGCTTTCTAATTTTGAAACTGCTTGCCATAATTGTGTTCTAACGTATGAGGGCATGTTGGCATCTTGTGTTACATCATCTAATAGACTGATAGTATTTGCTGCTCTAACAGATAATGAATATTCTGGGTTTTTGAGTTCTATAATTAAATCAGTAATTGACTTTTTGATTGTTTTTGGAGTTGAGTTGCTAGAAGTAATTTGTTCTAATGTTTCAATTGCTCCTTTCATAGATTCTTTATTTTGAGCGTCGTCAACCATTTTTACACCTTTTCTTAAAAATTAGAAGTATATAGTTACATCTCTACAAAGACATTGTCAGATTCTACGACAACATTGTATGATGTTAAATCTCTAATTTTTGCTGGGAATTTCATTAATTTACCAGTTTTACAATCAAATTCAGCTGCATGCCATCCACAAGTAATTGTACAGCCATCTAATTTTCCTTCAGATAGACTGGAGCCTGAATGAGTACATGAATCATCTGTAGCACAGTATTCCCCTTGAATGTTTGCAACAAGAATATCTCTGCCATCAATAGATACTTTGATCATTTTTCCAGGTGGGATATCTGATGTTTTTCCTGCAATAATTTTTCCCATTGAAGTTTTTTATCTAATTATTCTTAATATTTTTTTGTATATGACAAAGTTGAGAATTAGAGAGGCAAATGATTCAGATAAAATCTCTGTTTTGAAATTTTGTAAAAATACTTTTTCATGGGGGGATTATGTGGAATATGTTTGGAATTATTGGATATCTGAAGGTTATTTGCTATTGGCACAAAAATTAGATCCTGTTGGAATTTGTCATGCATTTTACTCTGATAACCAAGTTTGGATTGAAGGAATCCGGATTGAATCGAATTCTCGGCGCCAAAATATTGCATCTGAGTTAGTAAAACATGCTGAAATCATAGGTTTGGAGAAAAATCTGTCTTTTTCATATATGTTGATAGATACAGAAAATCCAATTTCAATTTCTATGGCCCAATCCCTAAACTATAAAGTTTTTCAAACATGGAATTTCTACACTATTGAACCAAGAAAAAATTCAAATCATGATGATGTCACTTTTGAAAAATCTATTAATCCTAAATCTTACACTCATTATGTACAATCTTGGAGATGGCTTCCAATTGACGATAAAATATTGGAATCATTTTATGAACAAAATAAAATTATCACTTCTTCAATTGGTGATAAAAATTCCAGTGCAATAATTACTGAATCTGATCATTTTGATAGAACGTTGATTGTCACTTTATTCTCTAATTCAGATGAATCTACATGCGAAATTCTTTCATATTTACAAAACTTTGGTTGGGAAAAAAATTATGAACGTATTCAAATTTTAACTAAAGAAAAATTGTCCAGTTTTGATACTTTGGAATTTAAAATCTTATTTCATTTAATGAAGAAATCTTTTGTTTAAACTGATTTAACAATTTTAATTGTGTTGTTTAAAATTCCTAAATCTTCAATTTCCATTTCCACCTTGTCACCATCTTTTAGAAATACTGCATTTGGTTTATTCAACATCACCCCTGCAGGTGTTCCAGTGGAAATAATATCTCCTTTTTCTAATGTCATTACTTTGGAAATTTTTGAAACGATCTCTGGAATTTTAATAAACATGTTACTTGATGAAGAATTTTGTCTTAATTCTCCGTTGATTTTGGTTGTCATTTTTAAATTTTGAGGATCTTTGATTTCATCTTTTGTTGTAATCCATGGCCCGCAAGGTGCAAAAGAGTCAAAACTCTTTCCTCTTGTAAATTGCTTGTCTTTGAATTGAATATCTCTTGCTGAAACATCATTGAAAATCATATATCCAAATATTGAATCAAATGCATCATTTACGCTAATATTTTTACAATTTTTACCAATAATCAAGGCTAATTCCACCTCATAATCTAACTGTGTAACAAAGTCTGGACACATGATGTCTGAATTTGTGCTGTTTAGTGCAGTTCTAGGTTTTATTACCAGGGCAGGATCTTCTGGTGCTTGTAATCCTTGCTCTTTAGCATGATCTACATAATTGAATGCTAAACAAATTATCTTATTGGGATTTGGAATTGGTGGCAATAATTTGTATTTTGAAATATTTTCTTCATATGGTAAATCTTTAATTTTATTTTTAATTTCATCATACCATCCATCAAAAAGAAAATCCTTGATATTTTGAGGAATTGGAACCCCTGTTGAGTAAGTAATTTCATCTTTTGTGGATACTTTATCCCCATTTACAAAACCATATGTTTCATTATTATCATATGACAGTCGTGCAATTTTCATATTAAATCACTTGTGTGTAAAAATTGCTTGATTCTGAGAATCTTTTCTACAATATCCAAATCTAACAAATTGTACTTCTTCTCCTTCTTTTAATTGTAGATAATGTGGTTCTGTATACACGTCTAATTCTTCTAAACTATCTTCATTAAATTTATCATCAATAAACAATATTTTTGGAATTATCATTTTTATTATATGTGCTGTTTTTTGTGGTACCCATTGGATTTTTGGTATGTCTTTTGTATCTCCATTTTCAACAAACTCTCCTTCGAATTCTATTCCTTGTTTTGTGATGTGAATATTACCTAAACCCAATAAACGGATTTGTGATCCTTCTTTGATTGTTTGTGCATCTTCTCCTGAAATGTAAAAATTCCCATCAATTTTGATTGTTCTTTTTCCCATATCATTTATTGGATGATTTGGGATTTCAACAGAAGATGTAGGCAAATTTTTTACTGAAAGTTTTTTTGCATTGCTTACCATGAATAATCTAATACTATCTGCATCCACAAATTTTCTGTTAAAAGCTTCCAGTGCGTCAAATGGTGCTAAAGTGTTTGCTTTGGTTAATCCTAATGACATGATGAATTTCCTAATTGCTTCTGGTTTGATTCCTCTTCTACGTAATGCCTCTAAAGTTGGTAATCTTGGATCATCATACCATGTTACTTTTCCCTCTTCAATAAGCGGCTTGATGATTCTTTTTGATATTGGCATGCCTTTGAATTCTAATCTTGAGAAAAAGCCTTGGGCTGGTTTTCTCATGTTTAATACATCTAAAATTGCATCAATTAGCTCTTTTCTGAGTTCAAATTCCTTTGAACGATAGGCATGAGTTACTCCATCGATACTATCTTCTATGGCAACTGCCATATCGTAACTTGGCCAAATTCTATATTTTTCCCCTAAGGTATAGTGTTTTCCTTCAATAATTCTAAACAAAACAGGATCTCGCATTACTGCATTATCTGCTTTCATATCTCCACGAAATCGAACTATGGCATCTCCTGGTTTGAATTTATCATTCATCTTTTCCCAATTTTTATTATTTTTTTCTATGTCTTCTTTACTACACTTGCATGCTTTTCGCTCTCTTCTGTTTTTACTGATATTTTCTCTTTTACAAGTACAAACGTATGCTTTTCCTAAATTAATTAACTCCATTCCTTTTTCATAAAATAATTCCATGTCATCTGATGTACTTTTTACTATGTCAAATTCAATCCCTAGCCATTCTAATCCTACTTTGATGGCTGCATGATATTCCATTCTTTCAGCTTCTGGATTTGTATCATCCATTCTTAGAATAAATTTTCCTCCATACATTTTGGCATATTCTGAATTAATGATAGCTGCTTTTGCATGTCCGATATGTGGATATCCGTTAGGTTCTGGAGGGAATCTTGTAATTACTTTTCCTTGTTCAGCATCTTTTAATTCTGGAAGACCTTCCCTTTCTACAATTTTTTCTTTTGGGATTAAAATTTCTGGAAATTTTTCTTTGATTTCAATTTCTTGCTCTTCTAATGATAACTGATTTACTATTGATACTATTTCAGAAATATCTCCTGAAATTTCCTTTACTTTACTTCTAAATTCTGGTTTTGTTCCAAGAATTTTTCCCAAAATTATTTTATCTCTAGTTTCTCCTCCATGTTCAAAAGCATTTTGAAGAGCCATTTTTCTAATTTCTTTTTTTAATTCTTCATCCATGTCGATTCTTACCTATTGCAACTATACACTTCGTTTTACTACAAAATCTAACAATGAAATTAATTCAGTTTTTGCAGATCCAGAATAATTTCCTAACGACTTTTCTGCTTTTTCAGCATATTTTAGCGCCTGACTTCTCACATTTTCTTCTATTCCTAAAGATCTAATGGCGTTTACTGCTTTGGTTAGATCTTTTCTTGATATTTTTGAATTTCCAAATGCTTTTAGAATAATTTTTTTGTCATTACCTTTTGCTAATTTTATTGCCATAAGAATTGGGAGTGATTTTTTCCCTTCTCTTAGATCGTTTCCTACTGGTTTTTTTGTTATTTTAGGATCTCCCATTACACCAATGAGATCATCCGTTATTTGAAAAGCAATTCCTAGATTTCTTCCAAATGAAGAAAGATTTGTGATATCTTTTGCCTTATTTGTTGCACAAATAGCTCCCATCGCACAAGATACATCAAACAGGGCAGCAGTTTTTTTACCAATCATTGTAATGTATTCTGCTTGTGAAGGGATTTTTTGTTCTTCGGCCATCTTCACATCTAATAATTGACCTTCACAAATATCAACACAAGCCTTTGCAAGTCTAGATACTAGTTGAGTTGTAGCAATAGGTGATAATTTTGAATCAACAATAATTTGAAATGCCTTTGAAAATAAAACATCTCCGGCAAGAATTGCAATTGGCATGCCAAATTTTTTATGTACTGTGGGAACTCCATGACGCATTTCATCATTGTCCATAATATCGTCATGAACTAATGAAAAATTATGTACCATCTCTACAGCACTTGCAGCAGGCATTGCATTGGAAACTTTACCTTTTAAAATTTGACAACTTCTAATTACCATATATGGTCTTAATCTTTTTCCACCGTTAACAATTAGATGCCCTGCTGCATCGTAGAGTTTTTTAGGATTGCCTTTTAATTTTGAATTTAGATATTTATTGACTGTTTTTGCATTTTGTTCCATTTGTTTAGTTTTATTCATTTACTAATCTCCATTTGTCATTTGGCAGATGAATTTTAATTGCTTTTTGCAATTCATCATGTACTTTACTATTCATCCATGTAGATAAGACACTTGCATGCTTTTCGAGCATAGATTTATCTGATTTTTCTAATAACTCTAATGCAATTAACATCCATGGACAATATATTTGTGGATTGCTCTTTAATTCTACAATTAGTTCTTTAGATGAAATCCATTTAATTTCATCAATTTCCCCTTCAATCTCTTTTAATTCAGTAGACTTGTCAATTATGCCAATTAACGTTCCACATATTTCATTTTCAGATCCCACATTTTTGTACGGAACATGATATTCGAATTTATGTAAATAATCTAATGTTCCATCAATTCCTAATTCTTCAGGCATTCTTCTTTCTCCTGATGAAACATATGTTTCTGATTCTCTTGGATGACTTGCAAATGTTCCATCCCAATCATTAGGCCATAACATTTTCTCTTTGGCTCTTTTTGTAAGAACAAGTCTTCCCTCTTTATCAAATAATAATGCAGTAAATGCTCTATGCAGTTTTCCATTTGGTAAATGACATTTTATCTTTTCCTCACTTCCTATTGGATTATCATTTTCATCAACTAAAATTACTAATTCTTCAGACATTTCTTTTACCTCTAAACAATGTTCCTTCAAATGTCTTATTTTTAACCGCTTTCACAATTCTTTCAGGTTTGTTACCATTTACAAAGAAAACACTCATTCCCATCTTTGCAATTTTTGACGCTTCTTTGACTTTTCTAGTCATTCCACCTGTAACATCCATTTCATTCTCAGAAATAGATGGACGTTCACCTTGTAATTCATAAATTAGTTTTTTTGATTTTAAATCTGAATACAATCCATCTTCATTTAGTGCAAAAATACATAGTCTGGGTTTTAGGATTTTTGCAAGATGAGTCATAATTTTATCTCCAGATAAAATGTATGTTTTATTCTGACCAAACCATAGTGCATCTCCATATGTGACTGGAATTAAGCCTGATTTTGCAATTTTTGTAATCTCTTTAATTTTTTTAATAATGGGTTTATTTCCTGACATAAAATCAGTTGGAGGAAGACAGTATGGATTTAATTTATTTTTTATTAATGAATCTAGAATTATTTTATTTAATTCAATCATTGAATTTTTAATAATTGCAACTCCTTTTGGACTATATTTTTTTTCTTTTGTATGCATATCGTATTTTACGGACCAATAGTGCCCATATGATCCTCCGCCATGAACGATAATTACTGGCTCATTGATTTTCTTCAAACTTTTAGATAGATTCTCAATTGTTTTTTTCCTTGGTGACAATGGTTTTTCTTTATTTGTAATAATGGAACCGCCTAATTTTATTAGAATCATGTTTTTCAAAATTATCTGATCAATTAAAAAGTATCCAGACCTTTAAAATCGATTTTAACTGAAAAACAATCATAATTTTTATCTTTGAATTGGTTAATGGTTTGTTTAAGATTTGATTCATCTGCAAGTGCATAAATGCATCCTCCGCCCCCTGCACCTGTAATTTTTGCACCAAATGATGCATTTTGCCCTATTTGGATCATTTCTCTTAATTTAGTATTTGAGATTCCTATCGTCTCTAAATATTCTTGATTCTCTTTAACTTTAATTCCTAATTTCTTAATGTCATTTCCTTTCAATAATCCTAAAACATCTTTTACTAATTTTGATTCTATTTCACATAATGAAGAAAATCTATTTTCATCATTTTCTTTAAATTTCCTTACATCATCTACTACTGATTCTGTAGAGTGCTCCATGTTTGAATTGGCAATTACTAGATGAAAATTAGGCTCAGATTCTATTTTGTGAAACCCATTTCCCTTATCATAATCCATAATTCCACCATATGTGCAAACTGTACAATCCGCACCTGATGTATTTTTAAAAATTGTTTTTTCTGCCTCTATTGCTAGGGAGAGGATTTCTTCTTTTGATGTTTTTTTAAATAATCTTGAAATTGCTGCTGCTCCTGCAACACAACATGCAGATGATGAACCTAGACCAACTCCTAATGGGATGTCTGACTTGACAATAATTTCTATTCCTGTATTTTCATTCTTTAATATTTTATCTGCTAAATAGTAAAATGGTTTTAATGGTGAATTAATTTCAGAAATCAATTTACCAGTTTCTAATTCTAAATTTCCGATGTTTGATTTAATAGAAATTTTCTCTCCCTCAATTTTTTCTGCAGTTACTGTAATTCTTTTGTTAATTGCACAAAGAATTGCCTTAACTCCATACACAACAAAATGTTCTCCAAAAAGAATTACTTTTCCTGGTGCAGAAGCTTTGGATTTCAATTAAACCCTTTGAAATTCTAAAAATCGTCTATTTCTTCTTCTGTGATCTTTGTTTCGAAATCGTCTATTTCTTCTTTCATTGGTTCATCTTCTTTTAATTCTCCTTTTTCGATTAAAACTTGACGTACCAATAACCAGTAAACTGTAGCTAGAGCTTTTCTTCCTCTGTTGTTTGCTGGAATAATTACATCCAGATTAGATGTGATGTTGTCTGTATTTGCAATTCCGATAATTGGAATACCTGCATTTGTTGCTTCAATAATTGCTTGTTCATCTACTTGTGGATCTGAAATTAAAACTAATTTTGGTTCAATGTAATATGGTAATGATGGATTTGTTAGTGTACCTGGCATGAATCTGTTTAGTAATTTTTTAGAACCTAAACTTTCACAGAATTTCTCAATTGGTGTTTCTGCATATTGTCTACCTGAACACACGATGAGGTTTTCAGCACCTAATCTATTGATAAATTTGGCTGCTGTTTTGATTTTTTCTAATGTGATATCTAAATCGAGCATGTATAGGCCTTCAGGGCTAGCTTTAGTGATGAATGGTTTCATGAATTTGGTCTTAACTTGAGTGCCTACTCTAATTCCAGTGGCTAAAACCTTCTTTTTGATGTCGGTTGCTGTAGTTTGTTCACTCATGACGATTTTAAATCTCTGCCATACCGCATATTAAATCATGCTCTGATAGTCGTAATAACTCATTAAGTTTTGCTACTCTTTCTCCTCCTACAATGCCAACTTTGAGCATTTTTGACTTTGTAGCAAGACCAATATGGGATATTTGAGAATCTGTGGATTCCCCAGATCTATGTGATGTGATTAGTTTGATATTGTTTTGAGTTGCTTTATCAGCAAATTCCAAGGCATCAAAAAGACTTCCTGCTTGATTGACTTTTAAAATTGCAGCATTGCATGATTTTACATCAATGGCTTTTTTTAGGATATCTTTGTTTGTGACAGTCAAGTCATCTCCAGTTATCAGTGTGTTGGGAAATTTTTTTGTTAATTCTGACATGTCTTCAAATGCCTCTTCATGAACTGCATCTTCGGCATAAATTAATTTAAATTTCTCAATAATACCTGCTGCAAAATCAATTTGCTCTCCAGTTGAATTTTCAAATCCTGCTCTATCATACAAATACCTGCCTTTTTCTTCATTCCATTGTGTTGATGATGCAAAGTCAACTCCTAATGATACTTCTTTTCCTAAAGTAAATCCTAGGTTTTCACAGGCTTTGGCAGAAATTTCTAATGCTTTTTGATTTTCTAATTTTGGTGCCCAACCACCTTCATCACCTCTTCCGTTTGTAAAGTCAGGATCTTCCTTTTCTAATACACGACGTAATTCTTTATGAACTGACAAATTAGTTTGAATTGCATCTTCTATAGTTTTTGAGCCTGTAGCACAAATCAAAATTTCTTGAATGTCTGGAGTTCCAGGCCCTGCATGTGCTCCTCCACCTAAAATATTTCCTAATGGGTATGGGAATTTGAATGAAGATTCTGATGAAAGTGTTCTAAAGAGTGGTTCCCCTGATGCTTTTGATGCTGATTCCATTGATGCAATTGTAACTGCAAAAGCTAGTGCACCTCCTACTATTGAATAATTTCTAGTTCCATCTAATTCTTTTAGAACATCATGAATCCCTTTAAGATCTGATGACTCTAATCCAATAAATTTTTGAGCGTTTTCTTTTAAAATTTTAAGACTTTCTTCTGGTTTTTCATTTGGAAAACTAACTGCTTCATATTTTCCTACGCTTGCACCTGATGGGGCACATACTCGTCCTAAAAATTGATTATCTGATATAATATCTACTTCTACTGTTTTACTGCCTCTACTGTTGTATAGAATTCTTCCTTCAATTGAAGAAATCTTGGCCAAGTTATTCTAACTCAGATTGAACTTCTTGTTTTCTTCTCTGAATTGCTTCGTAAAATGGAATTACTTGTTGTATTGTTTCTACTGTAGTCAAAAGCATTCTTCTACAACAATATCTTTCAACACCTAAAGAATCAAGAGTTTTTGTAGGATCTTCTCCTGCTTTAATTTTATTTTGATAATCTTCAAATTTATCAGCAATTAATTTTCCACACGTTATACATCTAACAGGAATTAACACGAACAAAAAAGTAACCAAGGATTATAAAAACCATGCAAGAAAATCCATTTGCGGACGTCGCCCAGCCTGGCCAAAGGCGCTAGCTTGAGGGGCTAGTCTCTTAGGAGTACGTGGGTTCAAATCCCATCGTCCGCACCACTAGTTTACTTGTTTTTCTAATTTTTGCAAAACTTTGATTAATTCAGTTCTTCTTTTTTCTTCAGTAATTACTGATCTAACATCATCTACTAGAATCCTATTCACATCAATTTTCCTTCTTGCTTCTTTGACAACTTTATCATACATTGAAAAAGTATACAGTTGAAGATACAAATTCTCCATTACTTCAAACATTCTTGTTGCATCATCAATTTTATCCATTCTAATTTTATCAAATACTTGCCTTTTTAATTCCCCAATACAATCAAGTAATCCTAAAACATATGATTCTGGCATAACTGCCAATTTTTTATCTGAAGGGATTTCTTTTTTCTCAACAATTGCAATTAAACATGCAGCTTCTACAAATTCTTGTTCAGGTGTAATTAGATATCTTCGTAATCCTCCTGTTGCTTTTTTCTTATATTTTTTTAATAATGTCTCTGCTTGTTTTAGATTATTTTTACCAGTTGTCAAATCCCCTTTATGGACAGCAATAATTGATTTACTGCAAAGAATTACGATTTCTCTTGTATTTTTTAATAAAAATTCTCTGGCATCTTGAGTCACTCCTAAATCTTTTGCAATTTTATTTAATGATGGTTTTACATTTTTTAATGTCATGTTTATTCGTGTTTTAAAACTAGGATAAAGTTGTTTGCTAAACTCTTAGGAATGCCATAGAATCTATTTCCTAAACTCTTATTTTGGATATAATTTCATCAAAGACATGGAAATTACTGTTGATCAAATGTACAATATTGAAAACAAAGGTCATGACATGGGATTTTTGAAAAAATTTATGATGGAGAATGCAGGTGCTGCAGCTGTTAGACGATTAATTACTAAAATTGATAATATAGAATTAAAAAATATCCTAATTTTTGTAGGATTGGGCAATAATGGCGGTGATGGCTTGGTGATGGCAAGACATCTGGCAGGATATGGTGCAAAAGTAACTGTAATGCTTCTTGGCAGTCCTAATAAAATAAAGACTGAGGAGAGTAATTGGAATTGGTCCATTTTAGAAAAAATGCCATCTGTAAAATTAATGTCCGGTGATTCTTTTGAATTTGATTTTAAACCTGATGTGATAGTTGATGGAATTCTGGGAACTGGGATATCTGGAGATATTAGAGAACCATACGCATCTGCAATTAATTTCATCAATGAAGCAAATTGTTACAAATTTGCAGTAGATGTTCCATCTGGATTAGATCCACAAACTGGTGAAACCTCAAATATTTTCACAAAATGTAACATGACAGTAACTTTTCACAAAATGAAAGAAGGAATTCCCAAACGAAAAGATTTGACTGGTGAATTATATGCTGAAAAAATTGGAATTCCTCCTGAAGCTGAAGAGGGCATCCTATGAAAGTCCATCAAATTCAAGTAGGAAATATGCAGAATTTCTCATACATTGTTGAGGATGACGATACTGGCGAGTCTATCATAATTGATCCTTCTTGGGATTTGATAGAGTTGGAAATGATCATAAAAGAAAATAATCTCAAAATAAAATACATTGTAAACACTCATCATCATTTTGATCATACTTTGGGAAATGAAGCCATGGCTGAATCCACCAAAGCTCCAATTATTCAACATGAATCTTCAGAATTAAAACATGACATTACTGTAAAGGATGGGGATTTTATTGAATTTGGAAATTCTAAATTAAAAGTACTTCACACTCCTGGTCATTCTCAAGATAGTATTTGTCTTGTAGGTGATGGGAAAATTTTTTCTGGTGATACATTGTTTGTTGGGAATTGTGGCAGAATTGATCTACCTGGAGGTAATGCAAAAGATCTCTATTATAGCTTATTTGATGTATTGCACAAATTAGATGATAATCTAGTCATGTATTCTGGGCATAATTATGGTGGGGCTGAAATTTCAACTTTAGGACAAGAAAAAATCACTAATCATGTAATGCAAAAAAGAACTGAACAACAGTTTCTTGATATGATGGGTTAGGAATTACAATGGATGATTTTGAACTATTTGGAAATATAGAGCAAGGAAAAAATTTCATTGAATCTATGAAATCTAAAAGATTTCTTTTCTCTTTTGTAATTTCTTATACTGAAACTTGTGAAATTCCTGGAATTACATTTGCCGGTGCAGATAGGGATTCAATTCAGTTTACTCCTCCTGCTGATGCTGAATATCTCCATTATGGGTATTGCAAAACTATTGATAAAATCCCAATGACCCCTGATGGAAAACCTACTCCTGGATTATTAACAAAAACTGCATTAGAATCAGCTAGTATTCCACACTTGACGATTAATGCTGGAAGTAAAATTTCTCCACAACTTCCATTTGTTGATACTGGTATGTCATTTGGAAAAAATATTTCAACTGAGGATGCTATGACTGATTCACAGGTGTCACATGCTGTTGATTATGGCAGAATTGTGGGGCGAAGTATGGCATCACTTACTGATTGTTTGATAATTGGTGAAAGTATTCCTGGTGGAACAACTACATCTCTAGCAGTTCTAAAAGCATTAGGATATGATGCTAAAGTCAGTTCCAGTATTCCAAACAATCCTACTGAATTAAAAAATAAAATTGTTACATCTGCACTTGAAAGAATAGACTCTGATCATCCATATAGCATTGTAGCTAAAGTTGGTGATCCGATGATTCCGTTTGTAGCTGGAATGCTTAGTTCTGCATCTAGTGTATCTAATGTGATGTTGGCAGGAGGAACTCAGATGGCGGCAGTTTTGGCATTTGCAGCAAAAATTGGTTTTAATGAGGAAAACACTGCAATTGGAACTACCTCGTACATTACTAATGATAAAAGTGCAAATTTTACTAGTCTTGTATCTAAAATTGCAGATATTCCTGCAATCTCTATAAATCCAAATTTGGAAAATTCACAACATACTGGTTTGAAAGCATTTTCTGAAGGATTTGCAAAAGAAGGAGTAGGGGCAGGTGGTAGCATTATCTCATCAATGATTAAAACTGGAAATGATTCTACAAACTTTTTAGAAATTGCAGAAAAAGAATATCGTCGATTGTTTACTTTACTGTAACTGATTTTGCAAGATTCCTGGGATAATCTGGATCTGTATCCTTTTCAAGTGCTGCATAATATGATAAAAATTGAATTGGAATGATTTCTGAGATTGGATATAACACTTGATCTATTTTTGGCATTTCTATCCAATAATCGTAAACATTACTTTCGATATCTGAAACTCCTATAATTTTTGCACCGCGAGCTTTTATCTCTCTTGCACTGGTTAATGTATCTGAATATGTCGAATCATTTGGATTTATAATAATTGCAAATACATTTGAATCCATTAATGCAAGAGGTCCATGTTTTAATTCACCTCCTGGAATTCCTTCAGCATGAATGTATGTCAATTCTTTTAATTTCAAAGCTGCCTCTTTTGCAATTGGATAATTAATCCCTCTTCCAAGTATGTAGATGTCTGAAATATTTTTTATTTCTTTTGCAATTTTTTGAATATTTACTGGGTTTTCTAATATTTTTAAAATTGATTCTGCAAACTTTTCAAAATTAATTGTTATTTTACCGTCAGTTAGTTTTTGCACTATTTTATAGAGAATCACTAATTGAGATGTGAAACTTTTTGTTGCAGCTACTCCAATTTCTGGTCCACAATTCATCCCGATTACAATATCTGCTTCTCGAGCAAGTGAAGATGTCATTAAATTTACTATTGCTATAATTTTACAATTTGCCTGCTTTCCAATTTTTACTGCATCTAAAACATCCGCACTTTCTCCACTTTGAGATAATGCTATCACGATGGAATTTTCTTCAATACTCTCTGGTGCAAACTGGAGTTCACTTGACATAATTGACTCTGCTTTGATCTTGGCATATTTTGAGAATATTTGCTTTGCAATGAGTGCTGAATTATAACTAGTTCCACTGCCTGTAACGTAGATATTTTTTGCATGTTTGATATGATCTGCTGCTTTTTCTATTTCTTCTTCTGTTTTCTCCCCAGCTTTTAGTATAGTTTCATGTTGTTCATAGATTTCTTTTAATGTGAAATGTGCATAATCTCCTTTGTAAGCATCCCCAAACTCTTTAGATACTTTTGTAATTCCGTATTTTGCATGTTCTCCTTGAAAGTCTAAAATTTGGAATTTATTTTCTTCTAAAATTACAAAATTTCCATTTTCTAAATAAATTGCATCGTCAGTATATTCAACAAATCCTAAAACATCGCTAGATAGAAAAAAATCATCTTGTCCTATTCCTATAATTAATGGCTCATGAAATCGTGCAGCAGCCAGTTGACCGTTTTCAAACATTGCAACAAATGCATAATGGCCTTTAATCTCTGAAACTGTTTTCAAAATTGTTTCTTTAACGTCTCCTGTTTTTTCATAGTGTTTCTGAATCAAGTTTGCAATAATTTCACTGTCTGTTTCACTTTTGAAATCATATCCTTCATCTTCTAATTGTTTTTTTAATTCTTCAAAATTTTCTATTATTCCATTATGTACAATTGCAATTTTTCCTGAATTACTTGGATGTGGATGTGCATTAAACTCTGTAACTTCCCCATGAGTTGCCCACCTAGTATGTCCGATTCCTATTTTTCCGGGAAGTAGATCTAACTGAATCTTTGAATTAACTTCATTGACTTTTCCAATTCCTTTTTTTAATTGAATTTGATTATTTGATTCAGTTGCCACCCCTACGCTGTCGTATCCACGATACTCCATTCTTTTTAATCCATTTACGATGATGGGTGCTGCAAATCCCTTTCCGTAATAGCCTATAATTGAACACATTATGATTCTCTTTGATAATTGGGGTTATTTACTGATAAGCCTACTTTTTTGATTATTCAGTTGAAGAACTTTTATCTTTTGGGGCTTCAGTTGCAGGAGCCTCAGTTGCAGGAGGAACCTCAGTTGCTTCTTCTGTAGTCTCAACTTTTGGTTCTTCTTTCTTTGTTTTTTCTAACATTTCAGGAATTTTTGATTCTGGTGTAAAACGAACACTGCCTTCTTCTTCAACTGTTACTGTATATGATGGAATGTTGACTTTTCTTTCACCAATCATTATGTGACCATGAATGACTGCTTGTCTTGCTTGATAAGGTGTTTTGAATCCAAGTTTTTTTGAAACAATAGTTTGTAATCTTCGTGAAAGTAAATCCTTTGCATTTAGATTGAGTACGTCATCTAATGTTGCATCTCCTGACACTAAACCGATTCTTGCAAGAGATTTCATTAAAATTGGTTCTTTTTCTGCTCTAACTTCTTGTCTTAATGCAAGTAATGATCTTGCTTGATGTCTCACACGTGATAATTCTGTATGTGCTTTCCATAATTCTCTTTTAGTTCTTAATCCAAATGTTCCTAGAGTTTCTAACTCTTCCATTTTTAATTCATAATTGAGTGGTCTTTTTGGTTTCCTCCAGACTTTACGTGGATATTTAGGATCACCCATTCAAAACACCTATTCTTTTTTCTCCGCTGTTGCTGCTGCTGCTGCCGGAGCTCCTGTACCTTCTGTTGCTGCTGCTGCCGGAGCTCCTGTACCTTCTGTTGCTGCTGCTGCCGGAGCTCCTGCACCACCTTTCTTAACTGGAGCTGCCAATCCACCTTTAGCGACACCGACTGCTCCACCTTTTCTACCTGAAGTTCTGGTTCTTTGTCCTCTAACTTTAAGACCACTTAGATGGCGATAACCTCTCCAACTTGCAGTGATTCTTTCTCTTTCAATATCATTTCTTAATGTAAATGGAATATCTGATGTTAACAAATGTAAATCTGCACCAGTTTCAATATCTTTTCTTCTGTTAAGGAACCATGTTGGAATGTTACTTGCAATTGGATCTGTGATTACTTTTTCAATTGCTTGAACATTCTCATCTGTAAGATTGCCGATATTGGAATTAGCATTAATTTTTAGAATATCAAGAATAGCCGTTGCAAACATGTAGCCAAGACCCTTTATCTGAGTTAATCCGATAACCATTTTTCTCTCTCCACGGATATCGTTTCCTACAATCCTGACAATGTGTCTATATTCTTGTGCGCTCAAGTATTCAAAAATTCTTAGAATCCCAGATAAAAACCATGCTAGGCATCAAATTATCTGATTTTTGAAATATGGGTTAATTGAGATTTTAAGATCATGCCTAATCTTGATATCTTTTTGAATATACTTATCTAAAATCCTCATCACTGGTCCAGTCACTGCCTTGGACATTCCATAGATTACATTTACAACATTTTTTGACTCCTCTTTGAGCGTCAATATCTACACAAAAACAGTGAATTCCTTTCCCTGATGGATCCTTACTACAGAGTTTTTGCATATTTTTGTAGGATTTTATTTCTTAATTATCTTATTGGAAGAATTAATTCAAAAAGTTATTACTTTGAAAATTTTGTGTTCTATTATGAGTGATACATTTGATCGAGAAAAAATTGTCGAATACATGTTTGATCCAACCACTTCATCCATTTTGGCAGAGCTTGAGGATGGTCAAAAAGAGTGTTCTTTTTTGGCTGAACAATCCTTTGTTTCTGAATCTGAGGTCCTTGAAAGGCTTTCATATTTGATTGAGCATGGATTTATTTCAAAAAATTCTGATGATGGGAAATGTATACTAACTGCAAATTCTGAAAAACTCACAAGTATTATTGAAGATGGTGATAATTTTGATGCAACTATTAATAGCTTAGAAAAAATGGATAGTTACTTAAACTGATTTCTTTCTGTTTTTTATTCCAATTATCCCTGTAACTGCCAGTCCTACCATTCCTGATATGAGAAGACTCAAGGAAATTATTGATAAGATGAATTTTTTATCTGCATCTGGTAGTGGACCTATTGCTCCTGCGACATAAATTCCATCTTCATTAGAACTTTGAATAATTAGTTGATAAGTTCCGGTTTCAAACACATCAAACTCTTTTTCTATTGTTTCTTCATTAATTTTTTGAGATATAATTTCTATATTTGACGGATCTAAAATTATTGCAGTGATTGCATTTTTTTTAAATTCCATTATTTGAACTGCAAAAATCCCTGTAGATGTAATTTCTTTATCAAGATCAACTGAAATTGTAACTGTTTCAATTGAACTAACTTTTCCATTTCCTTGATTAATTCCTTCCAGTGTTATTTGATTTTCCACTATTGATACTACTAGTCCTGACACAATTAATAATCCAAAAATTATAATAATTAATCCCGATTTTTGCACAGATTTAGACTGACTATCTTTAGTTTAAACCTAATTTTCCACAATTATTTAGTAGCCTAACACAACAAAGTTAGACTAGGCTAAAAAAGTTAGCTTAATGCAACTTTATATTATTGTCATTTTATCATTAATCTGTTAATGGAAATAAAATCTCGTTCTGGCATCATGATGATGTCTATGTTTGTAATTGTTACAATATCTATTCTGTTTGTTGCCTTTCCTGGAGGAATTAATGCTCAACAAGAAGAAAATGTCTTTGTAACTCATAGTGGTGCAATTGTTAAAACTACTGGTGAAATATTAGATCCTCTATACACTAGTGCAACTGTAGAATTTGATCCAATGGAGTATCTACGTGATTTTAACTATGGACGAATCTCCCAACTTGATGATGGCACTACTCTTAGAGAATATACGATTATTGCAAATGATGAAGAAATTATGGAGGTATCCCCTGGAATATTTTACAATGTGTGGACTTTTAATGGAACAGTTCCAGGGCCAACAATTCGAGCAACAGAGGGAGATATTGTACGAGTCAAATTCATCAACAACGGGGAAAAAGAACACACTATGCATTTTCATGGAATTCATCCTGCTGGGATGGATGGTGTCTTTGAACCTGTAGGTGGAAATGGTGGCCAATTTATTTATGAATTTGAAGCAGGACCTGTTGGTGTTCATCCTTATCATTGTCATGTGATGCCTTTAGAAGAGCACATCGTGCATGGCCTATATGGTGTCTTTATAGTAGATCCAAAAGAAAAACGACCAGTTGCCGATGAAATGGTAATGGTTCTAAACGGTTTGGATACTGATTTTGATACTGAAAATAATTTCTATGCCGCAAACACAATTCCATTTTACTATCAGCATCATCCAATTCAGATTAACACTAATGAATTAATCAGAGTCTATGTTGTTAATATGGTGGAATTTGATCCGATTAACAATTTTCACTTACATGGTAATCTGTACAAATATTATCCAACTGGAACTGATATTGTACCGTCATTTTATACTGACATGATTACTTTATCACAAACAGAAAGAGGAATAATGGAATTTGAATATCAATATCCTGGAAAATATTTGTTCCATGCACACAAAGTTGAGTTCTCAGAAAAAGGATGGGTTGGAATATTCCTGGTAAATGAAAATCAAGAAAATACAGAGTCTGAAGAATATGGCAGTTAGTGACAACTCTTCAAAAGGAAAATTGATTGCAAGCGGTGTAATTCCATTTGCATTTTTAATCATCTTGATTGCATACATTTTTGGTCCTGGATCTGAATTATTGGATTTGGGTGTGCCATTACCTGAAGTAACTATGGAAAAAGTTGATTTTCTAGATTCTGAAATTCAAGTTACAGTTAGAAACACTGGTCCAATACCAGTTGAAGTTGCAATGGCAGACATCAATGATAGGATACAACCAGCAGCAGTTGAACCTGACAGATACTTGGAACGATATGAAACAGCTCTCGTTAGAATTCCTTTTGAATGGAATGAGGCAGAACCCTATAGAATTGGAATTACAATTGAAGATGGAACTAGATTTGAGAAAGAGATTGAAGCAGCAGCTCCTGCATTAGAACCAAGCCTTGAGCTTTTAGGATTTTTTGCAATAATTGGAACTTATGTTGGAATAATTCCTGTGATGATTGGATTACTTTGGTTGCCGTTTATTAGACGAATTAGTAAACAAAAATATCATTTCTTTTTGGCATTAACTGCTGGATTATTATTATTTTTAGCGATTGATTCTGTTGAAGAAGCATTAGAGGTTTCAGATGAAAGTCTTGCAGGTAGCTTTAACGGTGTATTACTTGTTGCAACTGTTTTGATATTATCCTTTCTCGGATTATATTATACTGGTGAAAAATTAGTAAGTAGAGCAAAATCATCTAGGATAACAAAGCCTGTTGCAATTGCATTGATGATATCTATTGGTATCGGTCTTCATAACTTTGGTGAAGGACTTGCAATTGGAGCTGCTGTTGGTCTTGGATCTGTTGCCTTTAGCACGTTTTTAATTATAGGTTTTGCACTGCATAATACGACTGAAGGAATTGCAATAGCTTCACCATTATCTAGAGAGAAAAAAGTAATTGGAAAACTTGTTGCTATGGGATTGATCGCCGGCGCTCCAGCTATTTTTGGTGCATGGATAGGCGGCTTTGTTTATTCGCCATTTACATCCGTTATATTTTTGTCAATTGGTGCAGGAGCAATATTTCAAGTTATCATTACAATTCTAAAGTGGATACGGGAAGAGGGTGACAAAAATCTCTCAAGTGTTGCAGTCGCCTCTGGTTTTGCAATTGGAATGGTAATCATGTATCTGACTAGTATCTTGGTCTAATTTGGTTCTGGATGAATAGTAATTACAGAGTTTTTAATTTCACTTCTAATAATATGCTCAATCTCTGATGTCAAATCATGAACTTTTTCAATTGACAAATCTTTGTTAAATGAACAATCGATATCTATTTTGAGAATATTTTCAAATTTCAAAGATACAATTCTGCCTATTTTCTTAATATCTGGATATTTTTCCAATATTGTTTTGATTTTTTGTTCAGTTTCAACATCTTCGATATTGATATTTTCTGGAACCGTGACAAATGGTTCTAGATGAATTGTAACGTGTTCCATATCTGGAATTTGTTCTTGAATTCTTTGTTCAATTATCTCTGAAATTTTATGAGCTGAGGATAAATTTATCTCTCTTTCCACCATCACGTGTAAATTAGAATATGTCTTACCCTTTGTCTTGTGTGTGGTAACATTATGAACTCCTTTAACACCCTCGACATTTTGTGCAATGTCTAATATTTTTGCATCTAGCGGGACATCCTTCCAATTTGGTTCGAAATGGATCGTAGTTGATGCGTTAGGAATTTTGTTTTTTATGTTCCTCTCAACACTGTCACTAATTTCATGTGCTCTATCAAAACTAGTGTCTCCTCTTAGGGAGATTGTAACATCTGCAAAAATTATATCCCCTGATCTTCTCATAAGAATTGATCCTGTATCTACTACACCATCAGTTGACATTGAAATTCCTCTAACTTTTTTTACAAGCTCTGGAGATATTACATCAGTCAAATCTAATGCTGTTTTGTATATCAATTTCACACTTAATGCTGCAAGTAAAATTCCAAGAATTAATGCTGCGATAAAATCTCCAAAATACAATCCATATGAAACTAAAACAATCCCTGCAATTGCTACTACTGTGGAACCTAAATCCATGAATGCGTGGTAAAAATCTGCTTTCAAAGTAGCACCACCTATTTTTTTAATAGATCTTTTCAAGAGAATAATTCTGAAAAAATCAACTCCTATTGTGTACAGTCCACCAATAATTGCAAATAATCCTGGTAATACACTTGGAGGTGGACTTTGTAATCTGTTGATTGATTCGTAAATGAAAAAACAGGCAATTAGAAAAATTGCTATTCCTCCAATTAATCCTCCAAGTGATTCAATTTTCCCATGGCCGTACGTATGTTCTGCATCTGGTGGTTTGATTGCCCATCTTGCAGCTAAAAGTAGAACCAGTGTTACTACACTGTCTAACAAAGCATGAATACTGTCAGTGATTAATGCCAAACTGTTGGAGATTAATCCAAAAATTAATTCAACTAAAAATGCTGAAAATATAGCTAAAAGCGAAATCTGTAAAACTCTGGTTCTTTGAACAAACATTCCTTCTTTTTGACAATATGATCACGTATTACCGTTTTCGACGAAGTAATCCTACGACAACGTTATTTGTGAGAAAATTGGGTTTTAGAAACATGTTGGATGGGAAATTTCTCAGTCTAGTGACAACTTTCTCACTATTGCTATTTTTCCCTATAATTGATGCTGAAGCGTCAGGTAATTCTAATCTGTTTGTATCTGCTGAAAATTCACAATTTGACAATCATTTTGCAGGTTCGATGGTTGTTGAAGTTGTAATTAATGATCTCAATTTGAAAGACACTGGTGAAGGGGAAGGAGAACCAGATGTAATAATTAATGGAAAATCATTACGAATGGTTCAGGCAACTGATGGGAATTGGTATGCGTATTTTGCAAATGTCAATCAAGCAAAATCTGCTGATGCTACAGTTGGATTGGCTGGAAAAGGATTAGATTTTGGTGAATTTTGTAGTCGTGATACTTCTTCAAATGTAATTGGAATTTCTCTTTCTGAAACTGATGGTTTTGCAATATCTAAATCTGCTACCGGAGCAACTAATGGAGATACTTCTTTTTCTCAATGTACTGGTTCTCCAACTGGAAATATTTTGAATAATGTTGTTAGAAATGCAAAATCTATCAATACCAATCCAAATGTGCCAACTGGACAAATAGGATTGGATTCTAATGCTTGGCCTTTTATTCAACTTTTTTCATTTGATAACATTAACATTCAATACAATCCTGCTGGTCCCTCCCAACAAGTCTCATTAGACTATGATGAAATAAAAGATATTTCAATGTCACTTGATAGAATTCTCTATCCAAATAATGCCGAAGTATTTTTGACAGTAAATGATATTCAATTAAATCAAGATCCTACAGATGAAGATTCTTGGACTTTTGATATTGGTGCATCTCCTTCAACATTTTATCAAGCATATGATAATTCGGGATCAAACTCTGCAAATGGCGGTGTTGGATTGGTAGATTTAGTTCCGCATCTTTCAAATATTGGATTTGAAGATAATGGAATACTTTCTGTAAACACTGGTAATGTAATTGAATTACAGTCTAATGATGAACAACCTGGCACTAGCGTAACGGATGGAACTACAACCTACTCTAAAATTTTAACCCTAGTTGAAATTGGTTCAAATTCTGGAATCTTTGATAATGCTGATCATAATGATCAATCAACCTTGGGGATTTTAGATGATGCTCCTAGAGGACAATCCGGCTCAGTTACATATGATAAAAAGTCTATTTCTATTATTACTGGTTCTTCATCTGCTGCAGTTTCTGTAGTTGAACCCACTCTTACTATTGGTGATGGCACACAATCCCTAAAACCTGGTACTGAATTTCCAGTTGTGTTAATTGATCCTGATATGAACATCAATTCTGGTTTAAGAGATGAATTGGATGTTTTTGCTCCATCTGCAATTATTCCTACTCTTGTGATTGGAAATCCTATAACTTTTGAAGATGCTTTTGATGTTCAATTACACTCTGTTTCTCCTACTCTAACTGGTGGTGATGATTCTAATTCTTCTGTACCTGATACTAATTCTGATAGACTCCTTATTGATACATCTAATGTCGTAAATGGCTCATATGAGATGATCTCAATAAATTTGGGAGTTACTGCCTCATCTTTGACATCTTCACTTCTCGATGTTTCTAATTCTAATACAGATGGTACTAACTGGATAAATTATGATTTAAGATCATTTGAAAATGATTTGGGAATTTCTGACTTTAGTGATACCTCATTTGCTCTCTCATTTGGAACCCTTGGCTCATCTTCAATTACTATTGTTGATTCAGGCGACATTTCAACATCCCAAGGATTTATTCAAATTGATGATGTGGATATATCTGCAATTTCCAATCAAAGTGGAACTGTATTTCTTGTAATTGATTTTGATTCTACTGGAACTGGTGATAGTTTATCAATCTCAAGTGAAACAAGTGATCAACCTATAGTGTTTGATTTCTTTTCATTTGGAATTGAAAATTCAAATGATATGAATAATTCTATTTATCGTTTTGAATTAGAAGAAACATCTGATAGCTCCTTTACCTTTGATGGTACTGTAGAGTATTCTGTTGCAAACCAATTAAATATTTTAGATCCTCAATTTATTCAAACAATTCAAACTATTGATGATCAAATCAAATTCATTGTTACTGACAGGTTAGTAGATGATGAAGGAATATCTATCTCTTATTCTGATCTTGATGTATCTGGAGTATTTACAACAACATCTACCAAATCTGATATTGATACAAGTTCTGGAGTTTTATCCTCCAACTCTAAATCTTATCGTTTTGGACAACCTGTTACATTAACACTTTATGATCCTGATCTTAATTTGAAAAATGATCTTGTTGATATTTATTTCACCGTCAATGATCCTAACTCTTCAAATGTTGACACTGTGGGAAAAGATGGGACTATTTTACTTGAAGTTTTAATTAAAGACATTCGTTACAAACGTTGTACCATTGATGGTGTTGAATATGGTGGATTGGGTGCTAGTGGTTTCTCTTTAGTAGAAACAGGTCCTAGCACTGGTCTTTTTGAAGGGATATTCAAAATGCCATCAAAAATATGCAATAAATCTGGCACCGAATTAATATCATCAGCTGGTGGAAGTCTTGATGCAAAATATCATGATTCTCGGGACAATTTTGGAAATGCAAATGTCTACAGTCTTTTAAGAAATACATCTCCATCATTTTATACCGCACCCCAACTTAGCGCATATGAAGTTGTAAAACCTGTATCTGGCAATGTTGAAGATGTAACTCTTTCCGGCAGTTTAGAAAATCATAGAAGAGGAATTCCTTTGGCTGTATCTATAACATTCCCTGATGGGGAAATTCAAAATTTTGCTGCTTTAATATCAAGTAGTGGACACTACAAATCTGTTATTTCAGTTAATGAAAATTCGATGGCTGGGATTTATGAAATTGAATTATCTCATAATGATGAATATGTAAAAACAATTTCTTTCGTAGTTGTTTCTGATCCTGTTATTCCACAATGGATTAAAAATAACGCAAAATGGTGGTCATCTGATTCTGTTTCAGATTCTGAATTTATAGATGGACTTGAATATCTAATTGAAGAGGGAATGATTACAATTTTTCCTGGCACTTCGATCTCTGTTTTAGATCATAATATACCTAATTGGATTAAAAATAACGCAAAATGGTGGTCAAATGATCAAATCTCTGATGAGGACTTTGTAAAATCAATCCAATACTTGGTCAAAAAAGGTATCATAAGAATATAATCTGGTCAATTTTTCTTTCATTGAAAATATAAATACCTCAAACCAATGAATCAAATTGAAAATGAGGCTAACTGGATTCTTGGCATTTGTATTATTATCAATTTCAATTCTATCTTATGGTTTT
>JARPSM010000144.1 GCA_029782475.1 Nitrososphaerota archaeon | reverse complement strand
GTTAGTGCCTAGATGTTTATAACAGACTGGTCAACATGCCTAAAGAATCATTAATGAAAAAAACTCAGTTGATTTCATGAATTGTGATAGATGTGAAAATCCTGCAGCATATACAAGGAAATATTCTGGAGAAAAACTTTGCTCACAATGTTTCTCAAAATCAATTGTAAGGAAAACGGCAAAAACTATTTCAAAATATAATATGATAAAACATGATGATTTAGTGGCTGTTGCAGTATCTGGAGGGAAAGATTCTCTAGCACTATTAAAAATTATTAATGAAATGGCATTAACTCACAGTTTTAAAATAAAAGCAATTACTATTGATGAAGGAATACCAGGATATAGAAATGAAGCATTAGAGATTGTAGAAAAATTCTGTGCAGAACTAAATGTAGAACACAAGGTTTACGCATACAAAGATCTTTTTGAATTAACATTAGATAAAGCCCTAGATTTACGAGACAATGAAAAAACATCATCATGTTCAATCTGTGGAACTCTAAGAAGACGTGCAATAGATTATGCAGCAAAGGATATCGGTGCGGATGTTATTGCAACAGGTCACAATCTTGATGACACATTACAAACATTTGTCATAAATATGATTTCTGGAGATACAACTAAGATTGGGTGGATGGATCCTGACACATCTGCAAATGATTTAAGAAAAATAAAACCTTTTTGTGAGATTTATGAATCTGAAATAGTCTTTTATGCATTTACAAATGACATGCCATTTCAATCTGAACCATGTCCACACATGAATGAGGGAATAAGAACAGAAATTCGTGAATTTTTAAATTCATTAGAAAATCAACATAGTGGAATTAAAAATAATTTGTATCAATCGATCCTCAAAGTTTCAACAGCAGTAAAAAGCTCTAGTTCTAAAGAAAAAACAAAATGTGAAAAATGTGGAAACGATTGTACAGGAAAGATATGCTCAGTATGTAGCGTAGTTTTAAAACTAAAAGAAAATCAAACCTAATGCAAATATAACATACTTTCTTAGGAAAATTGGTAGTAGGTAGGATCAGGGTGCCAGCCGTACCCTATTCTGAAACCGGCTATATGCAGAGATCAGCAACTGTTGGGTAAATCTCTAGATGGGTAATTCCCGCTTGGTGTGCGGAAATGAAATCACGCCGAGGCGGGTGGTTGCAGGACTAGAAATATCCGAAGGGATAACTTCTAAGACCGAACCATCGAAAGGGATGAGGTCCGGGAGGGAGCAATCCTAAGGTGGAGCATCCACGCTTCCTCGTCAACGTGGCGGATCTTGTACGCCTTGAAATGGGGCTATTCGTCTAGACTGGAGCCAACGGATCTACTACTACCTTTATAATTAAAATTAGAATTGTAATTTCATGGAAGGCATTATTTCATTTGGAAATAAAAGAAGTTATGAAGACTTTAAGAAACAAATTCCAATTCCAGTATTGCCTTTATTTGATTCAATAAGAGAATTTTGTTTTTCTTTAGGAGATAAAGTAATTGAGGATATACGAATGCATAGAGTAGTTTTTTGTAAATCAATGACATTCAGATGGTTTGTAGATGTTGAACCAGAAAGAGAAGGAGTCATTATAAAAATTCAGAAAGGCAGAAAAGACCCAATTCAAACTATTCAAGTGAAAATAGATCAAGAAATTTCAGAAATAAATCAAACCATTAAAAATGCATTTGAAAAAATTCACTAATACAATACATCAAATTTTGAAAATTCTTCAATAAATTTTTCATTGCGTATCTCTACATCCTCAACTCGTGCATTGGCAGAACCGCCATGAGCCCATTCAATTAATCTGTCTATTTTTTCGCCTTCACCTTCTAAAACAGCTTCCACTCTACCATCTTTGAGATTTTTCACCCAACCAAAAATATCATTTTTCTTTGCCGTTACTTTTAATGTTTGACGGAAAAAAACACCTTGTACCTTTCCAGTTACAAAAAGTCTAACACGTTGTTTTGACACGAAAATAGTAATTCATAGAGCTATTAATCAATTTTAGGTTAAAAGAAAAACTACTTTCTTTCTTTGATTCTGGCTCTACCAGTCTTTCTTGCAGCAATGCTACCTACCTTTGCACCAGGAGGAGCATCTCTTGAAACTGTGGAACTTTGTCCAACGTGTTGATGTCTACCACCACCGTGTGGGTGTACATATGCTGCTTGAGCAACACCTCTTACAATTGGATATTTCTTTCCTTTAGCTTTAAAACTACGCCACTTGTTACCTGCACTCATAAAGTGGCGTTCGCTTGCTCCACCACCAGCTAGAGTACCAATCATAGCTCTGTTTTTAGGATTAAGAGTAGCAAATTTTCCAGATGGAAGTTTAACGGTTACACCATCATCACCATGTGAAAAGATAGTTGCATCAGTACCTGCTGATTTAACAATGGCACCACCGTCACCAAAATGCTTTTCAATATTACATACAATTGTGCCATCAGGAATATTTTGAACACTAATGACATTTCCTTTTTTAATTTCTGATTTTAATCCAAATTGTAAAGTTGCACCTACTGTAGTTCCAAGAACGGCGGGAACAAATGAAACAGAGCCATCTTCAAATCTAATTTTAGATAATGGAGCTTCTCTTCCACGTTCATGAATTAGATCGATAATTTCGCCTGAATGTTGTTCAGATAGTGGAAAACGTGGATAATTTGCTTTTGAGCCTACTTTACCAGTAGATGTAGATCTAAATTGATTACCTCCACGGCCTCGTCTTCGTACTAATGGTCTCTTACCCAAGTTGATCGTTTCTGACGTAAAGAGAATTTTAAGCTTGTGGTGTGACTTGCTAAATTTGCCTGTTAGTTTTGGGAGTTACCACAAAGGTATAAAAATTAGAATTGAGGCCATTGAGTATGAGTCAAAATGCTCTTTCCCTCAAAGTTCTTGAAGCATACACAAGGGATGTTGGAAGAGGAGTAGCAAGAATTGATTATGATTCTATGGATACATTAAATGCCTCTACAGGCGATGTTATTGAAATTAAAGGTAAGAGGAGAACAGTAGCAAAATGTCTTCCACTCTACCCCTCAGATGAAGGGAAAGGGATTATCAGGATTGATGGACTTGGACGAAATAATTCAGGAATAGCAATTGGAGATACAATATCTGTTAGAAAAATAAAAGCAGTAGGTGCAGAAAAAGTAGTAGTTGCTCCACTAGAAGCAATTCCTCCAATTGATGAAAGATATCTTGCAGATGCTTTAGAGAGTGTTCCTTTGATTAAAGGAGATAACGTAATGGTTCCATACTTTGGTGGACGTTTAACTTTTCAAGTTATAGGAGTAAATCCAGCAGCTGATGCTGTTTTGGTAACTCAAAAAACGGTTTTCCATATTGCAGAAAAAGGAGAAACATTACGAGGAGTTCCTCAAGTAACCTATGAAGACATTGGTGGAATTTCAAATGAGATTAAAAAAGTTAGAGAAATGATTGAGCTTCCATTAAGACATCCAGAAATTTTTGAAAAATTAGGAATTGAAGCTCCAAAAGGTGTATTGTTGTATGGACCACCAGGTACTGGTAAAACTCTACTTGCAAAAGCAGTAGCAAATGAAAGTCAAGCTCATTTCATTAGCATCTCAGGTCCTGAAATTATGAGTAAATTTTATGGTGAAAGTGAAGCAAGATTAAGAGAAATTTTCAAAGAAGCAAGAGAAAAAGCTCCATCAATTATCTTTGTTGATGAAATTGATTCCATTGCTCCAAAAAGAGAAGAAGTTACAGGAGAAGTAGAACGAAGAGTTGTTTCTCAAATGTTATCATTAATGGATGGATTAGAAGCAAGAGGAAAAGTCATTGTCATTGCAGCAACTAATAGACCAAACGCAATAGATCCTGCACTTAGAAGACCAGGAAGATTTGATAGAGAAATTGAGATTAAAGTTCCAGATAAGAAAGGAAGAAGTGACATTCTTGCGATTCATAGTAGAAACATGCCATTATCAGAAGATGTTGACATGAAAAAAATATCAGCAGTTAGTCACGGGTATGTTGGAGCAGATTTAGAATATCTATGTAAGGAAGCTGCAATGAAATGTTTGAGACGATTATTACCAGTTTTGAATTTAGAAGAGGAAAAACTCCCACCAGAGACTTTGGATAAACTAATTGTAAATCATGAAGATTTCCAGAAAGCCTTGATTGAAGTAACACCGTCAGGAATGCGAGAAGTTTTCATTGAAAATCCAGATGTAAAATGGGAAGATGTTGGAGGATTAGAAGATGTTAAACGAGAATTACAAGAAGCTGTAGAATGGCCAATGAAATATCCTGGTCTCTATGATAAACTAGGACATAGTATGCCAAGAGGAATATTACTTCATGGCCCAAGTGGTACTGGTAAAACTCTACTTGCAAAAGCAGTAGCTACTCAGAGTGAAGCAAACTTTGTTTCAGTTAGAGGCCCCGAACTATTATCTAAATGGGTAGGAGAATCAGAGCGAGGAATTAGAGAAATTTTCAAACGTGCACGTCAATCTGCACCATGTGTTGTATTCTTTGATGAAATTGATTCTATTGCTCCAATTAGAGGTGCTGGTGGAGAAACTGCAGTTACTGAGAGAGTAGTAAGTCAGCTACTAACAGAATTAGACGGAATGGAAAACATGCACGGTGTTGTAGTATTAGCAGCAACAAATAGGGCAGACATGATTGATCCTGCATTGTTAAGACCAGGAAGATTTGATAAAATTATTCAAATCCCACTTCCAGATAAAGAAAGTAGAAAGAGTATATTGAAAATTAATGCTGAAAAGATTCCAACCATCACTGATGAGAATGATCCTAATCATATCAATTTCGAGAAACTATCAGAATTAACTGATGGACTTAGTGGTGCAGATACAGCATCTATTGCAAATACTGCAGTATCTCTAGTCATTCACGAATTTTTAGATAAAAATCCAGATGTAAAAGATATTGAAAAGAAAGATGTTGATGCTAAAGTTACCATGAAACACTTTGAAGAAGCAGTAAAGAAAGTGAGAGAACAAAAAGACCTCAAGATAGGCGAAAAATTAGTTGCTTCCTATTACAGGTAGTTTTAATAAAATAACAAATCTAATTCTCATAAATGTCAGAATATACGGGATATGAAGGAAAATCCTTAGACTTTCTCAAAACAAACAAAATTTCAATTGGAGATTCTGTAAAAATTCTAGCAGATATTACTTATTCAGGAATTGTGATGCCCAGATACGAACATAGTGACGATAAACATATTGTTTTAAAATTAAAGAGTGGATATAACATTGGTTTAGAAATATCTAAAATTAAAAAGGTTGAAAAAAATGAAACCCCAGAAAAAATTATTGTAAAAAATAAAAAGGTTGAAAAAAATGAAAAATTGCCAAATATCCTATTATTGTCAACTGGAGGTACAATTGCAAGTAAAATTGATTACAGAACCGGAGCAGTTACACCGGTATTAACTGCTGAAGAATTGAATTCATCTGTTCCTGAGCTTGCTAAAATTGCAAATATTGATACCAAAGTATTGTTTGCAGAATATTCTGAAAATATCATGCCAGAGCATTGGTTGAAAATTGCTGAAACAGTAAATGGATATTTGGATTCAGATTATGCTGGAATAATAATTGCACATGGAACAGATACTATGCATTATACATCATCCTATCTTTCTTTTTCATTGGCAGGATTTCCAATTCCAATAGCTTTAGTTGGTTCACAAAGATCATCAGATCGTGCATCATCAGATGCTGCATTGAATCTTATCGGAGCTATAAAATTCCTCACAGAATGTAAAACAAATGGAATCTACATAACAATGCATCAAGACGAAAATGACGAAACAGTTGCTTGTCATATTGGAACAAGAGTAAGAAAAAATCATACAAGTAAAAGAGGAGCATTTCAAACAGTAGGAAATGCCCCTGCATTTTTAATTGTAGATAATAAAATTCATAAAAATATAAAAGATGATTTTTTTACAATAAATCAATATGCCCCTAAAATAAAAATAAATGAAAAAGTTGCTCTAGTAAAATATTATCCTGGATATGATCCGATTATGTTAAAAAATATTATAGATTCAGGATACAAAGCAATAATTTTTGAAGGTACTGGGTTAGGCCATATCGGAGAAAACATGTATCCAATAGTGAAAATGGCCAATGAGAAAGGCATCTTTATGGGAATGACTTCACAATGCATAGATGGCAGAGTGAGAATGACAGTTTATGAAAGTGGTAGAGATCTTCTTGATTTAGGAATAATCCCTCTAGAAAACATGATACCTGAAATTGCCTTAGTAAAGGCAATGTGGGCAACAGGAAACACTGAAAATCGTAAAGAAATTAAAGAAATCATGCTAAATAGAATCGCATCAGAATTTTCAATATAATCAGGTATCAATATGGAAGAATTTTCAATAAAAAATGTAGGCGTTAAAGTTGGATTAGAAATTCATCAACAACTAGCAACAAACAAGAAATTATTTTGCAACTGTAACCCAATAGAAACAGATGAGTATTTGATTAAATTCCAAAGAAAATTACGGGCATCTAAAAGCGAATTAGGTGAATTTGATCCTGCAGCATTATTTGAAAGTACAAAATCAAAAACAATAATGTATTATGCAAATGATGAAAGTAGCTGTTTAGTTGAACAAGATGAAGAACCACCACATGAATTAGATGAAGATGCAAGAAAAATCTCATTAGTTATTTCTTCAGCTTTAAAATCAAATATTTTTAGTGAAATTTATCCAATGAGAAAAACAGTAATTGATGGCTCTAATACAACTGGATTTCAACGTACTATGTTAATTTCACAGGGAGGGTTTTTTGATGCAGGGGAAATAAAGATAGGCGTTCAGTCAATTTGTTTAGAAGAGGATGCTGCCAAAAATTTAGGAGATGAAGGTTCTGTAAGGAAATTTGGTTTAGAACGTTTAGGAATTCCTTTAATTGAAATTGCAACAGAGCCTTTTGAAGTTGAATTAACAGAAATTAAAAAAATTGCACTATCGTTAGGAAGAATTTTGAGAAGTACAAAAAAAGTAAAAAGAGGACTAGGCTCAATTAGACAAGATGTTAACGTATCAATAAAAGACGGAGGAGGAGTTGTAATTGAAGTAAAAGGAGTGCAACAATTAGATCAATTAGAAAAAGTTGTAGAATATGAAGCAAAAAGACAACATGGTTTATTAAAAATTTCAAAGAAAATCCAAGAAAAAAATTGGATTTATGATAAGAAAGATAGTAAAGATATTACAAAATTATTTTCAGAATGTAAATCAAAAATTATTCAAACAGCATTGAAGAAAAATCAAAAAATAATGGCAATTACATTTAGAAATATGGGGGGGATTTTTGGATATTCGCCTTATGAGAGTATAAGATTAGGTAAAGAAGTAGCAGAATTGGTCAGATTTTTTGGAATTGGAGGGGTTTTTCACTCAGATGAATTACCAAACTACGGAATAGAAGAAATAGATTTAGAAAAATTAAAAAAATATTCTGAAATTAATGAAAAGGATGCTTTTTTGATTTTAGCATCACCTGAAGAAAAAATTCACACCATAGTTGATCAAATTATTTTAAGAATTGAATATATCAAAAATAATGGAATACCAATAGATACAAGATTAGCTACTCAAGTAGGTGAAACAAAATTTCTAAGACCAAGACCAGGAGCTGCAAGAATGTACCCTGAAACAGATATTCCCCCAATAATCATTACAAACGAAGAATTATCAGAAGCTCAAAAGAACATTCCAAAATCTTGGGATGATTCTATCAAAGAATTAGAAACAAAATACAAACTTAATCCACAATTAGCTGAACAGATTTTTGATTCACGTTATATAGGACTATTTGAAAAAATTATTGTAAATATTAAAACCAATCCTACATTTGTTGCATCAATTCTTTGTTCAACAATTACAAATTTAGAAAGAAATGGGTTAAATTCAGATTTATTAAAAAATGATGAAATTTTCAAATTATTTAGTTTATTAGAAGATGGTAAAATTTCTAAAGAATCAATTGAAATTATATTTGAAAGTATAATGTCTGGAAAATCAAATAGTATAGAAGAAGCAATGAAAAATGCATCAATTGAATCAATCACTGAAGATGAAATAGAGAAAATTATTGTAAATATAGTAGATAAAAACGAAGAAATCATTAAAAATCAAAAAGAGAGAGCAGTTGGACCTTTGATGGGAATTGTAATGAAGGAATTAAGAGGTAAAGCATCTGGTGAAATAATTAACAAATTACTTTTAAAAAATATCAAGAGTAAATTA
>JARPSM010000117.1 GCA_029782475.1 Nitrososphaerota archaeon | reverse complement strand
TGATGAATGGAACTCTGGTGAAGAAATTCCTCTAGTCTTAATTGACGGTGATGCAAACTTGAACAGTAGAGTTGATGAAGATTTGGATCTTAACAATCCGGATGTTCCATTAATTCCTTCATTATCAACTGGTGACCCATTCACTTTAGGTGAAACAGGTACTGGTTCTATTGATGATACTCAGGAAACTGCAGTCTTTAGAACTCTCACTGGTGTACTCGGTACCCATACAACCACGGGTATTGATACAATTACATTCGCTAGTGACGGAGCAACTAATGTTACCGCAATGGTCGCAGTTGACAGATTTAGTCAAAGAGCTATTTTATCCGATATTGAAACAACTAACGATGTTAACACATTGGTAATTGACTTGGGAGTTAACGCCGAAGAACTATTCAGAAGCATTGTTGATCCTAGATCAACAGTAGTAGACGATAGATTAAACGGCTTTAACTTACTAAATATCGACTTGAGAAGTATCAACGCAACAGATGATTTCAACGTTTATCTATTGAACAATTCAGCATCTTTAATCAACGATGAAGGATTAGCAGTAGATGCAACCGCAATCAACCTTGCAAATGGTACAGCCGCACAATCCATAACAAACATAAACGCAGCCTTTGACGGTGATGATCCTTATGATAGGATCAATGATGCAATATTTGATATTGTACCATCCGATAGCATTGGTTTAATGTTTACATGGAATGACGGTACAGATCTCAAAGCAGGAATTGACGAGGCAATAGTCGCTGACTTCTTTACCTTCGGATTCACTTCCAATGGTGAGGAATCTGGTGAAAGAATTGCCAATCAAATCATAAGAATTGAAGTTGAAGAATCTGGTGATAATACAAGTTCCTTCCATGGAACCTTGGAATACATCATGATTAATCAACTCAATATTCTTGATGCAGACACCTATACTGGTCTATCAACAATTGCAGATGACCCATCATTCATCGTAATTGAAGACCTAACAGATGAAGACTCTCCAAGAGTTAATTATCTGGATCTAGGTGCAGATGGTGTATCAACACAGATTGCAGACCAAGAAGAGGCTC
>JARPSM010000103.1 GCA_029782475.1 Nitrososphaerota archaeon | reverse complement strand
AATTGATCAGTTCAATTCCAAGATTCAAGAGCTCTGCCTCAAATACGGTAGGCTGCCATGATTTCGTGGGTATGTCTTTTCTGCGGACACCTACAAAACATGAGCCATTGTCTGAGAGGATGGTGGCAGGCAATCCATATCGTTTTATTGCATCATGAGTGTCAGTACCGCATTCTCAGATGTTGCCTCTGTAAACAGGCGTGCAGCCATAAGAGATCTTGATGAATCATCTGTATTACATGCTGAAAATGGATATCTGATAGGCAACAAAGATTACTTTGATGATATGTTAAAACTTAAACAAACTGTTCAACTCAACCCCCCTTAAGACCAAACAAAAAAGTATTCTTAGATTTTTGAATATTTTGTTTTATAACGGCATATCTACGTATCAAACATATGCAATATACAATAATCAATATACAATAAGATAAATACGCTCAATAATATCAAAAAATCATTGAATCAATTGTATATGAGAGATTTTGGTAAAAATATTCGAATTCATTTCACGCCTAGATCATACCATATAAAAAACAAATTTAATGTAAACAGGCAAATAAAGGAATGCTATAATATGGAGCATAGAAATCGAACACTAACAGAGGAGAATAGAGATGGTTAAAGAATTTTTATACAGAGGCATTCCAAAAGAGGAACTAGATAGTTTATCACTAGAAAAATTATTCTTATTATTTAATTCCAGACAAAGACGATCACTTACCAGAGGGATCACAGATGGAAAAAGAAAATTGATTGAAGAAATTAAAGCTGCAAAAGCAGGTACATTAAAAAATCCTATCAAAACTCACGTAAGAGATTTGATTGTTCTACCATACATGGTAGGAGTTACAGTAAACACATTCTCCGGAAAAGAATTCCAACCAGTTGTAATAACAACTGAAATGATAGGACATTATTTGGGAGAATATGTAATAACGAACAAAAAGGTTTCACATGGTGCCCCAGGTGTTGGTGCATCAAGATCCAGCCTTTACGTGCCATTAAAGTGATTATTATGGGTAGATTCAATTATGCATTCCAAAATTATGACCCAACTAGACACGTACGTTCCTCACTACGTGAAAAAGATATTTCACACAAACATGCACGTGAAGTTGCAGTTTCAATCAAAGGATTATCAATTGAAAAAGCAAGAGATTACCTTATTGCAGTAATTAACAAAAAAAGAGCAGTTCCATTTGGAAGATACAAAAATCAAGTAGGGCATAAAGCAGACCCAGGAGTGATGTCAGGACGCTATCCACAAAAAACTGCAAAAGAGTTTATCAAAGTTTTAGATAATTTAGAATCAAACGCAGAATACAAAGGAATGGATTTGGATAGATTAAGAATTGTAAACGCAACAGTTCACAAAGGTGTAGTTGTAAAAAGATTCATACCAAGAGCAATGGGAAGAGCAACTCCAAAGAATAATGTATTAACACATGTAGAATTGGTGGCAAAGGAGATTTAGAAATGTCAGCAGTAAAAAATGTAATTAAAGATAACTACAACATGATGTTACTCAAAGACTATCTTAGAGAAGCAATCAAAGATGCTGGTTTCTCCCATGCAGAGATATCAAAAACACCTGTAGGAACTAGAGTTGCATTACATGTAACAAGACCAGGGATTGTAATTGGAAGAAAAGGTTCGGGAATTAGAGCACTTACAGATAAACTTGCAGCAGACTTTGGATTAAAAAACCCACAAATCTCAGTAGTTGAAATTGAAAAACCAGAATTAGCACCAAGTGTAATGTGTAATAGAATGGCATCACATTTGGAAAGAGGAACTGCATTTAGAAGAGCAACCATGTGGACACTTAAACAAATCATGGAAGGTGGTGCAATGGGTGTTCAAATAACAATTTCCGGAAAACTCAGAGGTGACCGTTCAGCATTTGAGAAACATACTCAAGGGATTTTGCCAAGAGCAGGACATCACGCTGAAATCATAGTAGATGAAGACATTGCACACGTAAAAACAGCAATGGGATTAATCGGTGTTAGGATTAGAATTGCAAAAAAAGAAAAACTTGTTCCAGAATTTGAAATGCGAACTGAAAAGCCAACAAAATCAAAGCAATCTAAAGATGGAAAAACAAAAGACGAAAAAACTAAAGATGTGAAAATCAAAGTAGAAGAAATTGAAGTTGAAGGTGCTAAAGTCGAAGTTGTCAAAGTAGAAGGTAAAGAAGATACTGCAAAATCAGAATCAGAAAGAATTGCACTTGAATCAAAGAAAATGGAAACACTTGAAACATTAGAAGAAGAAGAGGCCAAATTGAAATGACCAGACTCAGCATGAAGACAATTAAACAATTAAACGAAAAAGATCTCAAAAGTAAAGTTCAAGAAACACGTAGTGAACTTGCCAAACTTAGAATCGATGGCTCTAAAGGAACTTTAAGAAAAGAAAGTGGAAAACTAAAACCATTACGACACGATATCGCAAGAATGCTTACCCAATTAACTGCAATGAGGAAACAGAAATGATTACAGCAGACAACATAACATCACATGAATTTATCGGATTAGACACTGAGATCACCCAGTCTACCAACCCACAAGTAGTAGGATTAAATGGAAGAATTATCAATGAAACAAAATCAATGTTCACAATAAACACAGAAAATGGTTCGAAATCCATTGCAAAGTCAACCAACAGTTGGAAATTTTCAATTCAAGGGAAAGACATAGTGGTAGAAGGAACAAGGATTGCAAAAAGACCATTTGATAGAATTGGAGGAAAAGCATGACTCAAAATATTGGATTAAAAGTTAAAGAACCAACTAGAGAATGTCAAGACAAAAATTGTCCATTCCATGGAGGATTATCAATTAGAGGAAAACTCTTTGATGGAAAAGTAACAGGAGCCAAAGCAAAACAAACAATCACATTACAAAAAGATGCACCAATTTACTTTAGTAAATTTAAGAGATATGCAAGAGGCACAAGTACAATTCACGCACATGTACCAGGTTGCATTGATGTTGAAGCAGGAGACCACGTCTTGACTGCAGAATGTAGACCAATCTCAAAATCAGTATCATATGTTGTTGTGGAGGTTAAAGCATAATGGCAAAGCAAGCAGGTAAAGGAGTAGAAGAATTCAGACCATATGTTACAAAAGTAATTCCAGTCGGTGCAAACATTGTATGTGCAGATAATTCAGGTGCTAAAATTTTAGAAGTAATCAACGTTCCAAGACACAAAACAAGATCATCAAGACTTGCATCAGCATCTGTTGGTGACTTTTGTAATGTCGTAGTAAAGAAAGGCCCTGCAGAGTTAAGAAAACAAGTGTATGGTGCAGTAATCATTAGACAAAAATATGCAGTTAGAAGATTAAACGGTGTAAGAGTTTGTTTTGAAGATAATGCAGCAGTGCTTATCACTCCAGAAGGAGAAACTAAAGGAACAGACATCAAAGGACCAGTTGCAGCAGAAGCTACAGAAAAATGGCCAAGAGTAGCTAACTTGGCATCAATGGTGGTATAATAAAATGAAACCAACAAAAATGCGCAATCAGATGATTTACAAGGCAACTTACAAAACAAAAAGCAAACAACTTGGAAGTGCACTTTCTAAAGATCTTCATAATAAATATGGTAAAAGAAGTGTAAGAGTTGTAGAAGGAGATAGTGTTACAATTCTAAGAGGGGAATTCAAAGGAGTCGATGGTAAAATAGCAAAAATATCCACACAAAAAAGCAGTGTTGCAATTGAAGGAGTAAAGAAAGAAAAAACGAAAGGCGATAAATTTGACGTTTATATTCACACATCTAATCTTGTAGTTACTTCATTAAACACAGAAGATAAATGGAGAATTGCAAAACTTGAAGGAAAAGATCCTAGAAAACAACCAAAAACAGAAAAAGTAAAAACTGAAACAAAAACAGAGCCTACAAAAAGTGCCCCTAAAGAAACAAAAGGAGCAGAAAAAGCCAAAAAAGAGGAAGATGATAATTAATGGTAAGTATTGCAGGTAGTAAGAAACTCAAACGTCAAATGGCCCCGCAATTCTGGGGAATTACCAGAAAAGCCAAGAGATTCGTCATTACTGTAAAACCAGGATCACATAAGAAGACTAACTCAATACCAACGGCAGTATTTCTTAGAGACACACTAAACATTGTTACCAGCTTGAGAGAAGCAAAAGCATCAATCTATTCTGGAAATGTAAAAGTTGATGGTGTTGTTAGAAAATCACTCCACCATTCAATTGGATTAATGGATGTTGTAGAGTTAGAAAATGTCCCAGATATTTATCGTCTAGTTCCAACTGAAGATAAATTACTAGAACCAATTAAAATTAAAGAATCTGAAAAATCTAAAAAACTAGTTAGAGTTACCACTAAAACTACAATTAACAAAGGAAAATTACAAATAGGATTCCATGACGGACGTTCAATTATTTCAGATATCAAAGTAAGTGTCGGCGATGTATGTTTAATTCAAGTTCCAGAACAAAAAATTCTCGAAGTAATCAAATTAGAAGCAGGTGCTCATGGACTCGTCACCAGTGGAAATAATGCAGGTCAAATAGGTGAGATTGAAACAGTTGAAGAAGGAACATTCATTCTTCCAAAAAGAGTCATTCTTTCATTAGGAGATAGAAAAATCGAAATTCCTGCAGACATCATTATGCCAATTGGAAAACAGGAGCCAATAATTCAATTAAAGTGATCACATGTCCCAAGTAACAGAATCCCCAATGAAGAAAATCTCTTTAGAGAAAGTTGTACTAAACATGGGTTTAGGTAAATCAGGAGATGTAATCACTACTGCAACAACAGCATTACAACAAATTTCTGGAAAGAAACCATCAACACGTAATGCAAAAGCAGCATATAGAGATTGGGGAGTTAGAAAAGGAGAACCAATAGGAGTAGCAGTAACAGTTCGCGGTGATGATGCAGTAGCACTATTGAAGAGACTAGTGGAAGCCAAAGGTAACACACTAAGAGGTAAATCATTTGATAATTTTGGAAACTTTTCATTTGGAATTAATGAACACATAGACATTCCAGGTGTAAAATACGATCCACAAGTTGGAATTTTAGGATTAGGAATTTCAATTGCATTAACTAGACCAGGATATGGAATTAGAAATCGAAGTAAACATAAAGCAAAAGTTGGAAAAGATCACGTTATCAAGAGTCAAGAAGCAAAAGATTATCTAACAAAAGAATTTGGAGTGACCATAACATAATGGCAAAAGATAGATCATACGAAGCAACTGGAAGAAAAAAACACGACTTTGGAAGAGGTTCCAGATGGTGTAAGAGATGTGGAGATTATACAGCAGTTATTCAAAAATATGATCTAATGTTATGTAGACGATGCTTCAGAGAAGTAGCAACATCTTTAGGGTTCAGGAAAAATAAGTGATATAACATGCCAGCAACAAACATCTTAGCAAATCTGTTCGTTACACTTTACAATAATGAAACAAGAAGAAATACAGATTGTGTCATCCTTCCAACATCAAAACTAGGTATTGAAGTTCTAAAAACACTTCAAAAAGATGGTTACATAGGTGAGTTTGAACGTATCGATGATAAAAGAGGCGGAAAATTCAAAATTAAACTATTAGCAAAAATTACAAAATGCGGAGCAATATCCCCAAGATTCAAAGTGAAAACTGATGAATACAATAGTTGGGAACAGCAATATTTGCCAGCATATGATAGAGGAATGCTTTTGGTAACAACCAACCAAGGAGTAATGTCACATCATGACGCAGTAACTAAAGGAATTGGAGGGTTTTTGATAGGTTATGTCTACTGAGCAGTTAGAAAAATTCAAAGATCAGGTAGATATTCCCGAAGGAGTCACAGTTACACTAAAGAAACACATGTTACATTTTGTAGGACCACTAGGTAAAACTCACAAAAGTTTTAGAACAATTCCAGTTAATATTGAAATTGCAGAAGGTAAAATTCTCCTATCCACCATAGAACACAAAAAAAGAGATTATGCAATATTACACACCGCAAGATCAATTATCAGAAATATTTGTGAAGGCTTAGTTGTAGGATATACAATAAAAATGAAAATTGTATTTTCACACTTTCCAATTACTGTCAAAGTGGACGGAAAGACAATCATAATTGAAAACTTCCAAGGAGAACGTGCACCAAGACTAACACATATTGTTGGAAACACCAAAGTTACTCCTAAAGGAGAAGATGTTTTACTCACTGGAGAAGTGTGGACAGACATCACACAAACCGCGGCCAACATAGAATTAAAATCTAAAGTGAAGAACAAAGATCATAGAGTTTTCCTTGACGGTATCTATGCATTTGAAAAGAAGAAAGGTTTAGACAAATAAAATCATAATTTAACAAATGACTCTTGATCCTGAATTTTCAAAACAAACAACTGATTTAATAGAACAAACTCTAGAATTATACAAATCTGCAGGAGCATCTCCAAGAATTGGCGAAACATGGAATTGTGGAAACATCGGTGATTTTTTATGTGGTTTTTTCGTAGGTGAAATGGTCGGTTCAGCACTTAGTGCATTTCAAATCGTACATCAAAGAGAACCAACAGCTGATGAGCACCTGGAAATAATTGAATTAGTTGAAAGTCATGCAAAAGAAATCAAAGAATTTTTTGCCAAATTTAACTAAAGATTTTCTGATTTTAGTGGATTATGTATAGTCGCAAAGATTAAATCACTTTTGCCAAGGTAAAATCGTGGTGCCTCCCTAGCTCAGCGTGGTAGAGCAACCGGCTGTTAACCGGTTGGTCACCAGTTCAAGTCTGGTGGGAGGCGCTTCTTTCTAAACTCGAGTTTTGAAACATTATTTTTCTATACAAGTAATATAATCAAGGAATAAGATTTAATATATTTCTAAATTCGAATTTAGAAATATTGATCGGTTGTTAGTAATTGGTGTACACTATTAGACAATATAGATCTAATAGATGATCGCATACTTAGAATGATGCAGGAGGTTTACATTGGTCAGAACTAGAAGGGCCAACAGATATTGTGTGGATTGTAGTGCAAGATTGGTGTACTATCCAAGACTGTCAAATCCAAAAGCACCAAATGAACATAGAGTATTAGTCTATGCATGTCCAGATTGCACAGATGACTTTGAAAAACCAAAGATGTTTTCAATTAAACGTAATCAAGTAGAGGACCCTTTAGAAACAGTAGAAATCGAAATTACACAATTGCAGAAAAAAGCCATAATTGCAAAATAAAGGTGAATGAAAATATCATATCCAAAAAAAACACGAAGTAACGCATGGTTTCTTTTACCAATCCTAGTTGGAATGATTGGCGGAATAATTGCATTTTTTATTTTACGAAAAGATGATCCACGTAAGGCAAGGAATTGTCTGTATGTTGGAATTGTATTTATGATAATTGGAATACTTCTAGAAGTTCTGATTGCCCCAGCTGTACCAGGTTTGGATTCAGGATTTGATATTAACATCTAGATGATAATTTCTTGTTTTGCTAGTAAAGATAACGGTTATTTCTAAACTCGAATTTAGAAACATTCTAAATTTAGCATGGTGATTATTTAGAATCATATAGAACTAGTTTCAAATACTTTCCATGAGTGCTAGGATGAGAGATAATGTAGAGAGATGGATAATTCACGAAGGATTATCATTTGATGAAGTAAAAAATCCAGATAACAATTTTCAAATTCTTGTAAAACATGCAGGACAGTCCGGAATCCCTGTAGATGTATTTGAACCAAAAGGACAACCAGGTATTCTAGTAATAGGAGCAAAAGTAGTAATGAAAAATAGTCAAATTGCAAGATATTTGGGATTTAATGCAGAGGAGAAGGAAAGATTTGAGAAAAAAGTTAGCGATTACTGCTATTCAATACAAGTTATTAACAAAATCATCACTGAAGATGGAAAACAAAAAGTTGGAGTCTATGTAGTAATGGATGACAAAGAAAACATCAATCAGCAAACAATGCTTGAAGCAATAGAGAATGTTTCTGAAAAATATGATAAAACAGCAAGATTTTTGCTAAAGACATTTTAAAACATAGACGATTTATCAGTTCTACGCGCGGGTCTTATATCAATAATTCACCATAATCTAGTATGATAGCAACAAAAATTACAACAAAAACTACAAAACCAAGTTTTTTTGAAACCCAATTTCTTAAACTCAAGGCATCAAAAAACAAGGCTTTTGTCATAGCAATGATTGCAACTTTGGCGGTGTTTGTCAAATGAATATCTGCAATTTTTTATTCAAACATACAACAAAGAACTTTGAGATCAATGTTAGCATAAATGTCAACAAACTCAAAGTAGAAAATGCAACTACAAAATGGGAGTTGATTCAAAATTGAACATCATCAAAATGATAGATGAGATTCTCGACACATATGAAGAGAAGGAGGTTCATATGCATGAATAATTTCTTCAAAGTGGTAGGGCTGGCCTTAGCAGTACATTATATCGTAAAAACAGTTCAGAAAGAATTGAAGCAGTAGGGCTTGAGAAACAACAAACCAGAAGAAACCCCCTAGACCTTGTGGCCTTTTTCAGGGAATACACCCATTTCAAGCCCACCACAAGATATCACATCAAAATGGAGGGGGCATATCGGCAGCACATTGTATAATTGTGCAGTATTTTTTCAAAAAGCCCCCCTCCTTATTTTACATAAAATGTGTGTACGATAGTGCACACACATAGTAAAATCAAAACTATGCCTAGATAGAACATGCATGAATTCAATTTACAAATTGATGAATTAACAATTAATGAGACATTTGCATCAACAAATAATGTCTTTGATGAATTTAGAATATTATCATCAAGTCTATTTTTACAGATTTTTGATTGGATTACATCAATTTCAGAAAATTTTCTAAAATAACCAAATTAAGGCTAGGTGTTAAACCCCTCCTGAAAAATAGTATGTTTAGTCACATTATGAAATTTTCAAAAACAGGCATTTGGAGGGGGGGTGTAACACTTGTGCCTAAATACAGTATGCAACCATAATTCCACCATGATCTCCCAGCTAAACATACCCAAACTATTATCGTCGTGCGTAAAAGCTCAACCCCCTAAATTTTGTGTAAAAACTAGAAAAAATAAAGAAAAAATGGTAAAGTTTTAGAACTTGAACGCCATCAGGTGGAATTGTCAGACCGTCTGCTAATGGGCAAATACAGACTGCTTAAAGTTCACCATCTGCTACTGATTTGGTTGGAAACATTGCAACTATACTTTCAGGGTGGGTGTTTAGGTCGTGCCTGATTATTGCCCATCTGTGAATCATATGAGTTTGGGTCATCCACTTTATCAGGCACAAAAATGGCAGTCTGAAGCAAATTTTATGCATAATCCAAAACTCGACCTAAACACCCACCTTTCAGGTAAACGAGACAAAGTACTTGGCATGTCACAAAAAGCTGCAACAAACACACTATAGTTGGAGAGATTCCAACATCTGAGACTTTTACACTATCTGAAGCAATGAGAGGACAGACAGCTAGTCGGGCAACATGGAATGCCTCATTTAAAGAATGGACTAAAGTACCAAAATCAATGCTCGGTCCAGCAGTAGATGACATTAGAAAGAGAAAAGGATCGGTATCAGAACCATTAGGTGTTTTAGAATTTATCGATAAGGAGTAAACTCTATAATTATACATAAAATGTCTTGAAAATTTAAATTAATTCTTGCTCTACTAATCCAATAGGATAAGGTGTCTCTAGAAAAACTCCAAAAAATTATTCAGATAGCAGGAATTCTTTACCAAGAAACTCTTTAGGCACATTTTTTTCAGTTGGAAGGTAAATCCAAACAGGGATATTCATTTTGGATAGATATTTACAAAGAATTGGACCCATTTCTTTCCATTTTAGATTACCCAACCCACATCCTAAAGCAGGTATTGCTAATGATGTAATGCCAAGTTTCTCATAATTCCCAACGAGCCATTGTAATCCTTTTTCAATCTCATCAACTTTACTATCATACTTCCAATCATCTTTTGTAGGAAAAAGTAGAAACCAAGTGTCATCTTGAGATGATGATTTCCTGGCACCATCAGCTATTTCCTCATAATAAGGACTTTCACGTTGATATAAAACAGGCTTGCCCATTTTGAGAATTTTTCGTTTACATTTCTCTTGATAATATACATAAACATCTGGAAATTGATGTTTAGCACGTGATGCTAATCCCTTGCCCATCACACCTTTACAATTAACACTAACTGTGAGAGTTTGCATGCTTGAAAAAAACAAATCGCCTTCAACCAAAGAAAGATTCTTTGTAAGGTCAATTTTGGTGACCGGTTGAAAGAACATACTAGGCTCAGGGATTACAAGAATTTTAGAAGAAGTTTGAGAAGTAATTGTTTTTGCAAGAGTATGATCACTAACATAAATTGTTTCAATGTAAGAAGGAGGAATTTTTTCAGGGACCAAACATTCGGACATGATCTGTCTTTTGCTAGAATCATGCCATGACCACCATTGCAATTTAGTCATTCTGTTAATTTGAGACTCAATAAGATTGAATTGTGTATTTGGATAAAATTTAGTTGGTCCACTAGCAGCATTTCCAACCGATACAAAAGCACCAGGTGTTTCAATTATGGATTTTCGAACTGCAATAACAGCAATATCTTTTGGAGATTTTTCACGAATTACACGATATAACATGGGGTTTCGTGGTTGAAAATACAGATTGGCATAATGCCACAAACCCTTGTCTTTAATTTTTTTATTTTTCCTATTTGAAACAATCTCTGAATCATATATTGCAGCATAATTCAAACCCTGAGATTCAATTAGATCATGAGAAAGAATGCCATTAGATAGGATAAAAGGAATATTGTCAACATGAGTAATGTAGAATAAAGATCCACTGACATCAATAGTAAAAACAGTAAATTCCATGATTTTTAATTCTGAATAATGTATTTTAAAGAAATGATTGAAAAGAAGTTATCGAAAGGGATCATTTTGTTAAAAAATCATTCTTTATTTGTATCAATTAAAAACAAATTATTCTCAAATCCCCCACGCTCAATGTTCTTTTTTACCCTAATTCTCTCAAGTTCCTCCTTTGTTGCTCCCTTTAATTCTGCAATTCTGTAAATTACCTCCAAGACATCTGCCAGTTCTTCTGGATTTTTATCACTTTGGTACTCTGCAACTTCCTCATAGAGTTTTTCCTCTAGTTTTGAGAGGAATTCTTCATCAGATAGTGTCTTTACGTTGCATTTACTGCCTGATTTTTCAATAATTTCAGGGATTTTGTCTCTGATTGCTTTATTATACACTATCATGATTTTTCAGAGTTTTTAATTCAGTGATTCCCAAACCGTTCTTTTTTATAATTATCAGCTTCTGGACCTACTAGCTTTCGTGTTTGTCCTGGAAATCGGACAAAAAATTCAGTATCTTTAATATAAACGGGTTTGGCACTGGCCAAAATAATAATTATTGCAATAGTTTTTCCTTTATGAATAATTTGTTCTGGAGATTTTAAACATAGTTTTGTGGCTGAACCTCCCAAATTAGATACACATGTTTGTATCAAAGTATTTTCCCAAGAGTCCCATTCTTTTGAACCTGTATATGGATAATCTACTTCAATTCCTATGACTTTATCATTATCATCATCATAACCAATTACCAACTCTCCACCTTTGAAACTATTCATGAACCCTGCAATACTTTTAATGATATCACACATCCTTCCATCCACTGGTTTTTTTAATTTTTCTCTTCCATCATCCTTTTTTTCTTCACTCATTGCAAGATTAAACCTTGTGAATATTCTTCAATTCAGATACAAAAACTTTGGGTCAATAATCATCACGAAATTCAGGTGTTTTATTCCTAGTCTTTCTAAATTGTTCTTTTTTTATTGCCATCTCCAAATCTAGAATGATCATTTCCTCATTTAGCGTCTTTTTTGATTTCTGTTCTGGCGTTCTCATTTTGTAGACATTTACTAATTTAGAAATATGTCTTAACCAATGTCTGTCTCAAAAAATACAATACTAGTCATGAATTTGGCCTAAAACAGGAGGTGGTTTTTAAGTGCCATTTTTACACATTATTGCCGTTTCAACTATATACTAAAAATAATCCAAGATGAATAATGGGCGGAATCGGGATTATAATCGTAATTGGTGCAATTGTAGTTTCAATGGGATTTTCATTAATCATGTATACCCAATATGAAACAAATTTTATCGAATCAAGTGTAGGAAATACCGTAAAAGTAGGACCAGTAGAATACATCATCACATTTGAGGGAACCCATGAAGGAAGCAAGGATGTTCCGCCAGAAAACACATTTGTTATGATTGGAATTACTGCAAAAAACATCAGTGATGAAAAAACAGTGATTTCAGGAGGACAATTTTACATTGTAGATGAAAGAGATCAAAAACATAAAGCAGTTTTTGGAGAATTTTCAGCAAATGATTTGTTTTTAGAAGGACTAGATCCGGACAAACCAATTCAAAGAACCACCCAGTTTGACATTCCATTTGATGAAGAAAATCAATACAAAATAATTATTCGTCCACAAAAAGATCAATCAACTGTCGATACAGCTGTTGTTTGTCTTACAAATTGCTGATCGTTAATTCCAAAAAATTAAAAAAAGTGTCAAATTTTTCTATATACTGCGTAGTAATGTGTGACTTTTACAATATAACACCAATGATTTTGGCAAAAAGTCATGGTAGTTTCTAAAGCCAAAAGAGCCGAAGCAGTTAAAAAAGCAGCAAGAACTCGAAAGAGGAATGCAGCTATTGCAGCAGCAACGGCATTAAAAGCAGCAGCAGCACGTAAGAGAAAGGCAGCAGCAACTCGAAGGAAGAATGCAGGTAAAACTGCACCAAAGAGAAATGCAGCAAAAAGAAAAGCAGCTCCAAAACGTAAAACAGCAGCTAAACGAAAAGCCGCTCCAAAGAGAAAGGCAGCCAAACGTCGTCGTTAGACTGCCTATGCCATCTTTTTTAAATTCGCCCTACTGAATGTATTATATTTCTAAATTCAAATTTAGAAACATTTTAAATTTAGCATCGTCATTGACTCATTTTTAGTTCAGGTAAAACAAAAACTCTATCAGGTTTTATTTTCAGTATAACTCTTTTTTCATCATCTCGTTTGAACGGGTAATGATCACGGCCCATGTATTGTCGAGTTAGTTTATCTGCATGTTTGTATTCATAGTCTGGGATTAATTCATCAACAGTTCCACGAATGGTTGTCATGTCAAGGGGATTGTCTTTTGACACAACAGATAATGCAACTCTAGGATCACGTAAAACATTTTTGTGTTTTATTCTGCCTTCTGCAGTGTTTACTAAAACAAATCCATTCTCATAATTTGCCCACACAGGTGAAACTTGCGGCGAACCATCTTTCATGACAGTTGCAATGAAAACAAGGTTTTTTTCTAAAAATAGTCTTACAGCTTTCTCATCCATCAGTTTTCATTTTTCCGTACTGTTGTGGAGATTTTCCGAACACTGCCCATAACAATTGCATTTTGAGAGTATTTTTTGCACATTTTTACTCCAAGTACAAAATTAGAATTGATCGGTTTAAGGTGATTAATCATTTCAATTCCTCAGATTATTTTTTGCTAGATTTTTCAAGAACATTGGTCATCGCCCTATTCATTATCTCCATGACAAGGTATTGAGAATACTCTTCAGATTTTTTGCCTTTAGATTTAGTAGTTTTTGGCGTTAATCCTTTGAGAATTTTTTCAATTTTTGTCGATGTGTTAGTGATGATTTTGGAATATGTAGAATCAAAATCTTCAGGAGTTTGAAAATCCAACAATTTCGTAGATGTGCTGTAGAATTTTGTGATGGCTCCACGAGATTCTTCAATTCTGGCAATTTCAATCAATCCAGATGTTTTTAGAATATCCAAATGATGACGGACAGTAGTTAGTGCTTTTTTGTATCCGGTCTTTTTTAGGGCAGTAGAAATCTGATCAGCTGATAATGCTTGATGGTATAGAATTTCAATAATTTTTGCTCGTGCAGGGTCTTCAATTGCACGTGCGTGTCCAATACTTGTTGTAACAGTACGATTAACTTTAATTTGCTTTTCTAGTAAGGTAGACATACAGAATTACCTTACAGAACTGATCTAAAAGATCCGTGTATCATATTTTTTTGTCTAATCGCATCAATTTTTGTTTACTTTAGTGAATCTTGGACTGCTATCAAAATTATTCTAACCAGTACAATAGATGTTGTAATGCAATCAATACATTCAATAGCACTACAATGAATATAGTATAGGATGAATGAATATAGTATAGGATGAATAATTATTGTAACGGTTTTAAAATTTTTAAAAAATATCAAAAAAGGCAGATCCTGGAAAAGTTCTTGTCAAAACACCTTACAGAACGACATGTTGCAAGGGGTTGAAAATAATATTCGAGTTGAATGTTGACTTGTAGTCAACATACAGCAGATAATGCCATTACAATGAATGACCAGTTAATTTCTCATATGCAGTAACATAACGTTCTGTCATCTTTGAGATAATTTCTGCAGGTATTTCTGTAGCAATGGGTTCTTTTCCTGCATCACGTTGATCATCAAACTGTTTTTGATATCCATTTGCAGTTAACCAATCACGTAAGAGTTGTTTGTCATATGCCTCTTGTATTTTCCCTACTTCAAAGGAGTCTTTAGGCCATAAACGATATTCATCAGGGCCAATTGAATCACCCAATGTAATTTTACCATCAAGTAATCCAAATTCCAATTTCAAATCGGCTAAAATAAAACCAACATCATCTGCAATTTTTGCCATCTTATTGTAAATATCAATTGAAGTTTTTTCTAACCACGCATATTGTTCTTCAGAGACTAGTTCCATTTCTAATGCTTTTGCCTTGTTTATTGGAATATCATGTTCGGATTTTGTTGTAGGATCAAATAGGGGTTCTAGGAGTTTTGCAGCAAGAGCAGTATCAGTGCCTTCAGGTAAAGTAACCTCACCTTTTTTCCACCTACTAACTAGACTACCATAAAAATAACCACGAACTACACATTCTATTGGCAGCATTTTCATTTTTTTGACAATGATTTCAGTATCAGATTCTCGTTTGATGAAGTGGTTTGGTGTAGGTAGCTCGTTAAACCAAAACTCTGCAAATTTACAAAGAATTTCCCCTTTTCTAGGGATATCTTGTTTGAATTTTACATCAAAAGCAGATACCCTATCTGAAAATTTGAATAGCATACTAGATTCATCAACATCGTAAAGATCCTTTACTTTTCCACTTGTAAGAAACTTCAACTAATTATGCCTGATATTGATAGAATTTAACTGCTAGGGCAGAACAATAAATCATCAAAGGTTACGAATACAGAGGGTTTGTATCTACAAGTTCGATAAACATAATTCATCGGCTTCCTAGAAATCATCAGAATTTTAGCATATTGTAGAACAAATTAGCCATTCAGATCCATGAACCATCAAACATTTCTCATTTTATGAAAAACAAATGCCAACGCATGATGTTGTGCTTTGCACTATATTCTCATGCGCCAGATTCTAAAGAAATGCAATGTTTACATTGTTTTTGCATCCCAAATCAAAGCATACATTTTCTGTACACCAGCACATC
>JARPSM010000092.1 GCA_029782475.1 Nitrososphaerota archaeon | reverse complement strand
TGACAAACTGCACATAATACAGACACCGCATGGAAAGATTGTCACCTGTGATGTCACTCCTGGACAGAAACATGACTCTCCAATATTTCGTAAAATGTGGAAACGTGTACCAAATGGGAGGCAGATATGTACTGCTAGATGTAAGCATATGATGCAAAAGTCAACTGTAAAGTGATAACTGACAAAGGGAGAAAGCCAAGAATCAAACCAAAAAGAACTACCCAATAAAGGGATTCAACAGCAGGGCTGCGATTTGCGAGAGTATGAAAAAAATCCCGGGCATTTTGAAAAAACATACCACCAGCGCAGCAATGTCGAATCCACATTTAGTTCCATAAAGGCACAGTTTGGAGGATCGGTGAGTGCAAAGACTGCCTTGCAGCGGCGACAGCTGCAGTTGATCCTGCAGGTTATCAGCTATAATATGACGGCATAGTCTCTGAGAAAACAAAATTGACTGGATATATCACTAGCGTGAGCTAAACACAAAATGCAAAAAATCCAAGAATTCATTATGTTTTGGCGAGATGTGGTTTTTAATGCGGCAAGCTTGATGTGAAATGCTGGGAAATATGCCTTGAAAAATCTCTGAAATTGTTTAAAGTGGACAACGCCATGAGGATCGAGTAAACCAATACTTAGTAATTTATAATTGATAACTGCGATCAATGTATTGTATTCTATAGAGACAAAATCTCTTACCAAATCATTCGGTGACACAATTGCAGTAAATGATATTTCATTTACAGTTGAAAAAGGAGAAATCTTTGGATTTCTTGGACCCAATGGTGCTGGTAAAAGTACCACTATGATGATTTTAACTACTTTACTCAAACCAACATCTGGTGAAGCATTAATTTCAGGATTTGATGTAACTGCAAACCCAAAAAAAGTTAGAGAAAGTATTGGTTATGTTCAACAAGAATCCACAGTAGATGAATATTTGACAGGACGTGAGAATCTTTTATTACAAGCAAAATTAAATCACATTCCAAGAAACGAAATTAAAAAACGAATTGATGATGTTTTAGAGTTAATCGAACTTGTTGACAAACAAGATCAGGCAGTAGTTACCTATTCTGGTGGGATGAGAAAAAGACTGGATATTGCCGGTGGTTTGTTACATAGGCCCAAAGTACTGTTTCTTGATGAGCCTACGGTGGGATTGGACATACAAACCCGTAGAAAAATCTGGGAGTATATCAAAAAAATCCACATTGAATTTGACATGACTATTTTTGTGTCAACTCATTATATGGAAGAGGCAGACCAATTATGCGATAGAGTTGGTATAATTGATGGTGGAAAAATCCAAGTAATTGATTCTCCTCAAAAGATGAAAAATGCAATGGGTAATGAGGTAATTTCTATTATTATTGATGGTGAGGGGGAAAACAGAAACTCTTTCTTGACTGAGATTAAAAAAATTGAATTTGTAACAAAAATTAATGAAGATGGTTCTAAACTAACCTTGTTTGCATCAAATGGTACTGAGGTAATTCCAAAAATATTCCAATTATCTGCCGAACTAGAAATTAAAATTAAATCAATTTCATTGACACAACCTACCTTGGATGATGTTTTCATTTCTTACACTGGACATGAAATTAAAGGTGATGAATCTGGATTTAATCGAAAACGTGAACATGCAAAAATGAAGAGGCTAAGAGCATGAATACTGGTCTTTATGACACGTATACAATTTTTTGGAGAGAACTAAAGAGATACAAAAAATCTCGTAGTGGTGTTTTAATCAGATTAATTCAACCTGCGATTTGGATTATAGTCATTGGAAATACTTTTTCTGGAACTCAACCATTAATTCAGTCTGTTGGATTTGAAGGCGAGTATATTGAATTTATGGCACCTGGAGTCATTATACTTACTGCAATTTTTACAAGTATCTTTGGTGGAGTGAATACCTTGTGGGATAGACGGTATGGTTTTATGAATAAAGCTCTGTCTTCTCCAATTTCTCGCTCTGCAATAGCGTTGGGAAAAATGTCTGCTATTTCTTTAATTGCAGCATTACAATCTAGTTTGATTATCGGGATTGCTCTAGCTATTGGTGTTAATTTCCCTAACCCAATAATGATTGCACCTATTATGGCAATAGTTATTTTATTTTCATTGGGGTTTTCTGGAATTTCTGTAATGATTGCAGCTACTGCAAAGTCTCAAGAAACTTTTTGGGGGATGATTAATTTTCTTGGAATGCCTTTGTTTATGCTCAGTCCTGCATTATTTCCGCTAGAATTACTTCCTGATTGGCTTGCAGTAATTGCAAAATTAAATCCTGTAACATATACTGTCTTACTGGTAAGAGAGTTGATGACGGGAGTTTCTGAAGGTGGAATTCCGATAATTTTGAGCCTAGGTGTTTTGATAGCATTTGTTCTTGCAATGGTGGCACTTGCAAGCTATGTGTTTACACGTGAAGTGAACAAGCCATTTTGAGATAAAATTGACAACAAATATAACATAATCTGACTCTTGTTATGTTTCTCATATTTTGTCATGATTGATTGTTGAAACTAGTTCTTACTTTGATGGTTCTTTTTGCTGTATTAGTAACTAGTTCATTTACACAAACATCTTTTGCATCTGGAGATTATGATTTATTATATGAATGGGGAAAATATGGCCCTACAGAACCTAGTTCTTTTGCACATCCTCAATTCATTGCTGTGGGTGAGGATGGAAGTATCTATGTTAGTGATTTTGGTAACAAACGTATTCAGAAATTCTCTAGCAGTGGAGAATATCTAACTCACTGGGGAAACAGCGGAAAGCAATTAGGTGATTTTTACAATCCTACTGGTATAGCCGTAAGTAATGATTCAGTTTTTGTAGTAGACCGTGATCTAAACAAAGTTCAAAAATTTTCCTTGGATGGTGAATTCATTTCAACTTGGGGAAAAAAAGGAACTGCTGAAGGATCTTTCTTGTATCCTAATGGAATAGCTATACACAATGACGTTCTATATGTGATGGATACTGGTAATCAAAGAATTCAAATATTTTCTACTGATGGGGAGTTTATCTCCTCTTTTGGTTCAAGTGGGTTAGGTGCAGGAGAATTTCTCAATATATCTGGAATTGATGTAGATGCAGATGGGAATGTTTTTGTCACTGATAAAGGAAATGGGAAGATTGAAAAATTCAATGCTGATGGAGACTTGTTAGAATCATTTTTATTTTATTTTCCAAATTATATTTTTTCACCTGAAGCAATAGCACTTGATCCTAACGGTGACATGTTTGTAGTAAATTCAAACAATGGAAAAATTTTACACTTGTCCCAAAATTCCACTTTGAGATTATCTCCATCTGATCAAATTGGGCCATATCTTGATTCTTTTACACACATTACGGACTTGGTCATTGGAATCCATGGTGAATTATTAGTTGTAGATTCTCCAACCCATTCAATAAAGTCATATGAAACAAAATTCTTTGAACCATTTGCAGAATCTTATTTTGTTGTACCTGATGAGGTTAGACCTCCATCACGAGATAAAATACCTCCTATGATTATTGCACCTGAATCATTAGCAGTAGAGGCTGAGGATATCTTTACTGGTGTTTTTCTTGGAAATGTGACTGCTTTTGATGATAGTGGAATCAAAATTATAATTAATAATGCTCCAGAACAATTCTCCCCTGGCCTGACAAATATTATCTGGATTGCATTTGATAATAGTGGACTTCGTTCTACAGCCTCTCAAACAGTAGATGTAAAGACATGTGGGCAAAATCATTACAATTTTAATCTCATAGAGGGAACTGCTGGCAATGATGTGATTGTTGGCACTGATGGTGATGATTTAATATTTGGATTGTCTGGAGATGATCTTATTTCTGGCGGACTAGGAAATGATTGTATTTTTGGTGGTTCTGGAGATGATGTTATTTCTGGAGATGCTGGAGATGATACAATTAAAGGTAATTCTGGCCATGATGTTCTAAGAGGTTTGACTGGAAATGATATAATTTATGCCAATTCTGGCTCTGATATGATTGATGGTGGTGCAAATCTTGATCGATGCTATTCTGATTCAGAAAAAGATCTTTTACAAAATTGTGAATCTTGATTCTACAATTCTAGAATCTTTTTACATTATACAACTATATTCTCAATATAGAAAACATTGTTTTTGTTTATAGTGGATAAAATAATCTAATTTTTAATGATAACAAAAAACATTCTATTAACGACAACATTAAGCTTGTTTGCAATTTTTTCAATTGCAATGATTCCAAACTATGAAGCATTTGCTGAAGAGGAAGGGAAAACTGGATACAAAATAGCTGAAAATGTGAAAACTGTTATGACTTTTACATTTAGAGCTGGTGTTGAAATTTATGAATTCCCGACATATTCAATGACTAGTGATTTTGTTTCAAATACTGGAACCACATTTCAAGTTAAAGGAGTAATTGATGAATCACCTCACTTGCATAAAGCACTGGATGAATCTTACAAATACAGATTGATGATTGATCAAGCAAATAGTGGTTTTGATTATGATTATAGATATTTTGATGTGGATGTAGATTTTCTAAGAGATGATACAATTTTTAATTCCATTGAATACTATAACTGTGAAATTTTGGTCTATCACACTGAAACATTAACATCCCATGATTATGAAAGTTATACTTCTTCTAAATCCGGATTTGCAATAGTTGATAATATTGAATTCAGATGTGGGGGGCTCAACTCAAATAATTCTGTAGATGTATCTATGTATGAAGGAATTTTAACTGATTATGCTACAGTTCCATTGGACTATACATTTGCAGAAGATGTTAGAACCATTATTACATATGACTTTGAAAATGGACAAGAAAGAATAGAGTATCATGGATTCTATATTAATTCTGGATTTGGAGAGGAAAACGATGCCGGCCCTGAATTTTCAGTAGAGCGTATTCTTGAATATTTTCCATTATTGGGAAAAGAAATTGATAAATCTAGAAAAGTTGCAGGAATTCCAACATCTTATAATTCTGACTTTAATGTAAAAGTCGAATTTGTAAATTCTGAAAAAACTTTACGAATTCTTGATTATACTGATTGTAGAATCATTGGTGCAGATATTGAAACAAAATCTGATAAAGAAGAAGGCTATACAGGCAAATCCGGATTTGCGTTGGTTCAAAACATTGACTTTGCATGTGCAGGTTTAGAAACAACTAATTCTGAATATGTTGAAATAGGTGGAACCACTCCAACTTGGAGAACTTTTATGATTGAAAACATCACTCCAAATCATGAATATCCTGTAGGTACAGGTGCAACAGCAATGATTACATTTACTTTCGATGATGGATTTGAAGTGATTAACTTCCCTTTCTTTGAGCAAAATAATGTTCTAGACAGATCATATCCATCATTTACTTTGGAAGGAATTGTTGGTGATTATCCGATGCTCTATGAAAGAGTAGATGAAAATCTTTCAATTCAAAGTGTTCAAGGTTCTAGTTATGTTGAAAACTTTGATGTTGATGTGAGTCTCATGTATGGTGAAGAAACTGTTCGAGTATACAATTACTCTGGTTGTCGTGTAATAGATTATGAAGTAAATTCCTCAATAGATAAAGAAGAAGGTTATATCAAGGGTAAATTTGTCTTTGAAAATACTTTTGACTTTGAATGTAGAGGATATACGCCAAACAGTCCTGTATATGATGCAATGTTTGAAACAACATATGCAAAAACCCCCAACACTAATGATCTTAGAGTTACAGATGACTGGGGTCCTGGATTCACTGTACAAGAGTAAACATTCTTTTTTCTTATTTTATTTTTCTAAATGCGATCAGATCTGAATATGTATTTTGATCATGTCACTATATAGAACAATATACTGTATGTTGGCTAGCCTTATGTTGTAAAATACATTCAACAGTTCATGGGACAATGGTTATCTTGGATTAAATCCAATGAAAAAGAACTCTTAAAGATTTTAGATGATTTGGCAAAAAAAGCAGTTGAAACCTCCGAGGCCGTAGTGGTTTTATTTGACGATCTTACTAATGTTGAACAAGCAAAAAAGATTCATGAACTTGAAACTGAAGCAGATGTTTTAACACGTGATATTTTTTCTGAACTAAACAAGACCTTCATCACTCCATTAGATAGGGAAGATATGCAGAGAATTGCATCAAAAATTGATGATGTCATTGATTTCATGGATGGAATTGCAGCAAGGGTTTACAGTTACAAAATTACAACTCCTCCGCCATATGCTGTAGAAATGGCTAATGAATTAGTCAAAGCTACAAAGGAAGTAGAATTCATGATTTCAAAATTGCAGCATATTAAAAATCCAAAAGAAATGATTGAACATTGTAGAAACACTAGCGATATTGAGCACACCGTTGATGACTTGTATCGAGAAGCAATCAAAGAACTTTTTGAATCCGAAGATGCAATTAAAATCATCAAGCTAAAAGATATCTACGAAACCATGGAGACTGCATCTGATAGATGTGTTGACGTTGCAGATGTAATTGAAGATATTGTTCTAAAATATACCTGAGATGATTAAATGTTAGAAATAGCAATAGGTGCAATCATTGTAGCATTAATCTTTGATTTTGTAAATGGATTTAATGATTCTGCAAATTCTGTTGCAACTGTCATTGGAACTCGTGTTCTTAAACCAATTCATGCTGTAGGCTTATCTGCTGCAATGAATTTCATTGGACCTTTTGTTTTTGGTGTTGCAGTAGCAGCTACAATTGCAAAAGGGATTGTTAGTCCTGATGATATTACAGTATACATGATTGTTGGTGGATTGGCAGGAGCAATTGGATGGAGTACCATGTGTACTTATTTTGGATTACCTATCTCAAATAGTCATTCTTTAGTTGGAGGAATTATGGGTGCTGGTATTGCAGGATTGGGATTTGAAAAATTAGTATATGGCGGATTAACCAAAGTCTTTGCAGGGATTGTAATTGCTCCAATAGGTGGTATTATCTTTGGTTTATTGTTGACTACATTGATAATTACAGTATTTGCAAGTCGTAAACCCGGACCTGTCAACAAAACATTTGGCAGATTACAAATAATCTCTTCAGCTTGGTTTGCTTTAACTCATGGTGCAAACGATGGACAAAAAACAATGGGTATTATCGTTTTAATTCTATTTTCGGCAGGACTGGTTCCTGATCTTGAGATGCCATTATGGGTAATTTTTGCTGCAGCAACAGCCATGGGATTGGGTACTTTCTTTGGAGGCTACAAAGTAATCAAAACTTTGGGTGTGAAAATTACCAAACTTCGACCATACCAAGGATTTGCAGCAGAAACTGGAGGTGGATTAATGCTTGCAATATTTGCAGTATTTGGTATTCCTGCTAGTACTACACACGCAATTACTGGAACTATAATGGGTTCAGGTGCTGCCCGAAGAAAACGTGCAGTAAGGTGGAAGGTTAGTAGGCAAATTGTATTTTCTTGGATTATCACTATTCCAGGTGCTGCTGCCATGGGAATTGGGTTCACATATCTAATTCACTTGTTTGTTTGATTTTCAATAATACCTTGGTTTTTATTTCAGCAAAATTTTTTTGAAACATTAAATGGACATACTACAATTAATTCAAGCAAATTTGCTTACTCCGATAATTCTATTTTTTCTGTTTGGAATTATTGCAGCTAGAATAAAATCTGATTTAAAAATACCTGAATCTATTTCCGAATTCTTACCAATCTATCTTCTTGCCGCAATTGGATTGCATGGTGGAATCGAAATGAGAAACACTGGATTTGAAAATATGTTAATTCCAATGTTAGTTGCAATTGGCCTTTCTTTGTTGTTTACATTAAATCATTATCAAATATTAAGAAGACTTGGAAAATTCAATCTTTTTGATTCATATGCTTTAGCATCTACTTATGGTGCAGTTGGTGCAGTTCATTTTTCTGTTGGTTTATCGTTTTTGAAAAATCAAGGAGTTTCTTCAGAAGGATACATTGCGGCAATTCTTGCAGTGTTAGAGCCTCTTGCCTTCATCTTGGCAATATTTATGACAAATATGGCAGTAGCAAAACAGATTCGTCAGAAAAAACAATCTTTTTCAGATGATGGCTCTACTGATATTGATGTTGGAATAAATCAAACCAAGACAAAACTCTCAAAAGTATTACATGAATCAATTACTGGAAAAGCAATTGTAATTCTACTTGGTAGTATTGTAATTGGTTATATCATTGGAGAGGAGGGCTTTCAACCAATCAAGATTGTATTTGATGATATGTTTACTGGAGCAATTGTAATTTTCATGATTGAGATGGGAATTATTGCTGGTCAACGACTTGATGATATTAAAAAAGTTGGTATTTTTCTTACTTTGTTTGCCATCATCATGCCTTTGTTTAATGGAATAGTTGGTGTTCTAGTTTCAACTGCGTTGGGATTAAGCGTAGGTGGTGCAGTTATGTTTGGATTGTTAATGGCTAGTGCTTCATTTATTGCAGCACCTGCTGTTTTACGCCATGCTATTCCTGAAGCAAAACCGAGTCTATACATAACATCTGCCTTGGGTATAACATTCCCATTCAATATCATTGTTACGTTGCCTATCCTGTTTACAATATCTACATTTGTTCATTCTGGAGATGTAACGATAGACTTATTCCATTTCATTACAGAGGGATTCTAGTGAAACTGTATAACGTTAAACTACTAACAATTACTTGTGAGATCCTTGCTCAAAAAAACATTATTGAAATTTTAAACAATCATGAAATCACTGGTTATACAACTTATGAAGTAGATGGAAATGGTGCACGTGGAATTCGTGGACAAGGACTAAAAACTGAAAAAAATGTCAAAGTTGAAGTAATTATGCGCGAGGAAAAGTTGCAAGATGTTGTGGAAGAAATTTCCAGAACTTTGTTTGCAAACTTTGCTATTGTTCTGTATGTCAGTGATGTTGGCATAGTACGAACTGAAAAATTTTGATAATCTTTTGATTGGGACTATTGACAATCATTTTTTAGACCATTTTTGCATCCATTCAAGTAAATTAGAGATTGATTCGATTAATTCTTGTCCTTTGTTTGTTAATTTGTATTCTACACGTGGAGGTACTTTTGCAAATGTTTGTCGTTCTAGTATTCCTTCAGAAACAAGTTCAGATAATCTTGTAGATAATGTTTTACTGCTTATTCCTTCAAGTGACTTTGAATTGTTTATGTCTTACTGGTTTTGTTGTACAACACAGTGGAAATAATATTTCAAGTGTTGCTCTTTTAGGCTTTTTAGAAATTATCAACCAAACTAATGAAATGACACACATTCTGTGACAATTACAAGCCAACACTCGATAGAGTAATCTTTTGTTTTCATGGAATAATCATCATACGATTTGATTTCAGAGTGAAATCTTCTTTTTATCACGGAAAATATCGTCTCAGTTTTGTTTCTCTCATGGTACAATGATTCATCAAATTCTCGTCTCATTAGTTTTCTATATTTTCCATGCGTATCTGAAATCAAATTATCTCCCCTAACTGGAATCATGGAAATAACATTCTCATCTTGAATCATCTTGTGTATTGGTTCTGTATCGTATCCTTTGTCCAATGCCATAATCTGCATTGCAGTAACATCAAGCATTTGTGAGAATAGTTTTGGGAAATACCTGATATCATGAGTGCTGATGGTGCTGAATCACAACTGCACAAATAATCTGGGATTTCATATCTGATCCTGCTGAGCATTTTGTAAATGCTATTGTCTGTCATCATTTTCAGACACAGAATGCCTGCAGGATCCGTGATCCGGATATCTTTTGATTGTGATTTATACCTGAACATGCGGGATTGGGGAATGGGGTTTCTGCGGGCCGATCCTCCTCTGGAATAAAATGGTTTAAATATTTCAGAAAATTTAGGACTGCATAGCATATAATAATTCAAATAATTCCGCGGGGGGGGGGGTTGTACCTAGGCAGGATCTCCAATCAA
>JARPSM010000090.1 GCA_029782475.1 Nitrososphaerota archaeon | reverse complement strand
GCAGAAAGCACAGACACTGCCTTTGCCGTAGTCGAAAGCGCATGCATCTCTGCATATTCCTTTGTAAATGTTGTAGGATGGTTAAGCGGTGCAGGCTATGATGATGCCACCCATACAAACCAAGAGTTTGATTATGGCCATACTTTAACTGAAATTTATGAAGGGTTACTAGAAAAAAATGCAGATACAAACCAAGAGTTTGATTATGTCCATACTTTAACAGGGGATCTGGAGAATGACCCCGTAGCTCAGAAAATTTTAGAAAAGATTGAAAAGAGCAAGAGGTGGATTGAGCAGCTACAGAAGAGGAACTTTGAGGCATCAGAGAAGAAAAAGGAGCTAGAAGAAAAAAGAGCACAGTATGCAGAACAATTGAAGAAAGATTTGAAAGAGTGGGAAGAGTTGCATGAATATCACACATTTGAGAAGATGTTGGAGCGGGCACTTGTAAACAGCACAGCAAGGTTCACAGATACAATCTATGATCACCCGTTAAAATTTACAGCGTCCAAGATCAATGCAGGCCGTGCCGCCTTAGCTCAAGTAGTTGAAAATGGTGGAGGACCAGAGGAAGCAAGAAGTGCTTTTGTTAATGCCGCACAAATAACCAAAACAGAAATGGTTGCAGCCAATGCACTGTACAACGTTTTAACCGGCAATGCATACTATAACCAACAGATATTATTTGAGGCAGATGGAAAATTTAATTTGGATTTGTCAGGAGAGCAACTTCGTAAATATTATCAGGATTACAGGACTAATCCTGGTTATTTGTTAGCAAACCCAAAAGATACGCTGTCATGGACAGAGTTGAGCAAAACTGATTCCAACACAGAATGCAGATTTGGGTATGTTTGGATATACCGAAATACTGCAGATGATTATGCCTGCGTTACAGAAAATACGGCAGAGATGTGGCAAAGACACGGAATTGGAAACGTCGTACATAAGGAATTACAAATCATTCCAGATGAGTTAACTAAAATTCAGCTAGATAAGGACAGAATCGCCAAAAAAATATCCAATATCAACATAAAATTCCAAAAAATTCATGAGATGTATGAAACAGGGATGGATAACATGGAGAAAAAATATGATCTAGCGTTTGCAAAAATGAGTGAGGAGAGGAAAGCGGAGGAGGAAAGCATTGCAAATAAACTAAGCCACGATGAGATATCTGAGAAAAATTTCAGCATGCAAGTCACAGACATCCGTGAAAAGTATGATGCAGTAAAGAGAGACATGGTTAAAGAAAAATTCCAAATTTTCGAAATTATGGAAAAAAATCTCAAGCAAAAACTAAATGAATCGGCATCAGAGTATGAAAACGATTCCGAAATCCAAATAATTTGGAATGATAAAGAAGAGACTTTTAGTGCAACAATAAAGGCATGACTTGCCAAGATGGTTTTTTGTTACTTGGCAATTGATTGGAATGTTTGAATTCTTACAAATTGTGTTATACATGCCAAACCCTATGATAATGGCAGCAAATGTTGCCAACGGTACAAGAAGTAAAAAATTGGTTTTTCTACCCATAAAAAAAATTGCCAAGACAGAGTGTAAAATTGACCTTTACTCTTTCCAGATTGTGTTGCAAAGTTTCGCATAAGATACTCATAGGCATCTCCCAATAGATCGTCCCCTTCTGCTCTGTTCTTACCAAAATCAAGGTCATTATCATCAAAAATTCCTACAAGATTGGAAACCTGTCTTGCATGGCTTTACTCTTTCCTAGTTTAGATTCATCATCAAAATTTGCATTATCCATAATTCCTTTCAAACCATTTGCTTCTGCAAGTTTTGCTACAATTTTATTAATCTCTTCACCAATCTCTTTCTTTCCAATAAGACCCACCATATCTTGAAAACCTCCGCCTTTGGGAATCTCAATTAATCCCTTTTTCTTTCCATATTTGTCTGAAACATATTTTACAAATAACAAAACAAGAATGTAGTCCTTGTATTGTGAGGCATCCATCTCTCCACGAAGTTCATCACAACTTTTCTACAATTTACTGTAAAGATCACTTTTCTTTATTGCCATTTAGATTCTAAATGTGTGAGAAAGATAAACGTAGTTATTATTAATACCTCTAAAAATCATCAAAGTTTTATCAAATTGTATCCAAACATATCATGTAGTAGATTGAAAATAATTACATAAAGATATGACTTTGAGTTCTAGAGAAATATTTTTTCTAAAGGGGATTATTTTTGATAAAATCGATTAAACTATTCCTTCCAAGTTGGAATGTCCTGTCTTGTTTTATCCACTTCAACCAGCCTTATTCTTTTTGCAAGTGCTTTAATTTCTTCAGATTGATCTATTGATTTTGTATTTGCTTCTTTTAGTCTCCGAATCTTTTCCTCATTTTTACTCTGATCAAATATCAGAATTGATGATTCAACCTCATCGTATAATTCTTCTTTTTCCTCATCATTTCTTCTTTGATAATTCTTAATTATGGCATCATCATGATTCTAACTATTATATGATAAGAGAAAATAATATTTAATTTGTAAACAAATATTTTATAATTTTGAAATATAGGCTTCCTAGAAATCATCAACCAAACTAATGAAATGACACACATTCTGTGACAATTACAAGCCAATACTCGATAGAGTAACTCTTTTGTTTTCATGGGATCATCATACGATTTGATTTCAGAGTGAAATCTTCTTTTTATCACGGAAAATATCGTCTTAGTTTTGTTTCTCTCATGGTACAATGATTAGAGTTGATGCGTAAACGATCTTCTCATAACGTCATTGCATGAGATCAGTTTAATTTTGCATGTGCAAAGCTTTTGCATGTATAAAGATCCACATGTACAAAGCTTACACATGTAACAACTTGACAGTTTCATCCAAAAATAGTCAGTTTTTCATACAATAATGCGCAGAATCACAGCGCAGCAATGCCACCCTGTATCGTAAAATTAAAAATCAAGTTTGAGCCGTTCATGCTTTTCGTCCCACAAAAGATCAAAATTTACCAGTCCGGTTAACACAACAAGCTCATCGTGGAATTCTTCATCAGTGCCTATATACGGTTGACTCGTTATACGATATTGCTTTATTTTGCCTATAGTGTGCTCT
>JARPSM010000060.1 GCA_029782475.1 Nitrososphaerota archaeon | reverse complement strand
CAGACAAACGGCAAGCTGGAACGATTTCATCGCACCATAGAGGAGCAGATATGGCACTGGGAAAGCCTCTCAGAGTATGTCAAGTTCTACAACGAGAAAAAACTGCACTGGTCCCTGAATACGGACATATGCGAGACACCTCAGATGGCGTTTGATGACAGAATGGTACCTGAAGCGATCAGAAAAACCAACCCAATGTGGATGGAGGAGGACACCGATGACTAGGCGAAATCATTTCCGTATACTACATAGGGAAAACGATATCAAAATCTTTATCTTTTCTGATAACTGTGAAAACGTGGTTCAGTAATTGTTGAATCATCAAATGTTCGTCACGATATAATGTTTTTTTTGGATTCTTTGCAGAATCTAAAATAGTAAACCCAGTATCAACAAACATTAATTTTTTCAACAAGGAATTAGCCAAAAATATTTTTCCATCAATATCCTTATGTGGGAAATCAGTATCCAATCGTTTGATCTGTAATTTCAAATCATGAAAAGAATTGTTAGTATTTCTCTCAATTCTATGATGAAGGTTCTCTTCATAATTAACAGCAGGAAAGTAAAATTTCATATTTCCTTGTTTTTTTACATCAATGATTTCTTTTTCAAGTAACGAATTTCTGGTTTTTTCAAATGTAGTTTTAGCCATAAATTCAGGTACAATTTGCTTGATGAGTGCATTGTGGTGCAGGTTTGGGTTTTTTTTAATTGTTTCAAGAACTATCCTTTCACGCTCATATGTTTTAGATTCAAGCTCATCATGACTCATCATAAATAGGTCAACCTATTATAAACAGGTCAGCTATTAATTATTTTTGGAATGGAATTTTTGTTACCCTTCGGCATCCATTTCACAAAATCCAGTTGTAAAAAATCATAAAAGATGAGTTGCACAATTACAAACAAAATCTAACTTTTCATTTCGTTTGATTTGTAATTTTATGGAATCACAGCAAACTCTTGCTTCCACCTAATCTTGAAATTAACAATCCCACAAACAATTTCACTTATTCCATCGTATCTACATAATTTGTTCCCAAACACATCAGAATTTATCCTAAATTTCTTGATTTGAGCAATGACATGCTGAATCTTGGAATTGAACTGATCAATTCCAGGCCGTATCATCTGCAGACAAACGGCAAGCTGGAACGATTTCATCGCACCATAGAGGAGCAGATATGGCACTGGGAAAGCCTCTCAGAGTATGTCAAGTTCTACAACGAGAAAAAACTGCACTGGTCCCTGAATACGGACATATGCGAGACACCT
>JARPSM010000056.1 GCA_029782475.1 Nitrososphaerota archaeon | reverse complement strand
GTTAGACAAGGTAATCAATGCGGTATTTCGTTTTTGAGTTATGATTAATGAAATATAAAAAATGTGATGTTTGTAAAAAAATCAATGTTGATGATTATCCTAGATGTGGGTTTTGTGGTAATTTCTTAGAATTTTAAAATGATTTGTGAGACGAGGTTTTAACCTCTCATCATTTACATACCTTTTTTTTCGCCAAAAATAATTAGGTATATTCTACCCCTAACATGTATTTCAACAACAATTTCAATAGATCAGAATTCATGTTGTTATTATATCTCCATTCCATCTCTTTGAGGTATAGTAAAAATTTACCTGGACTCACTCTATGATACTTTGCCATGTTCCCTTTTGCAAAACTCCAAAAGCCTTCAACTCCATTGATGTAAACATCTCCTTTGCCAAACATCTTGCTGTGGTCTATTGAGAGATGTTTGTATCCATTGAATGCAAGTGAGTCATATCCTTTCCACTTGTCAGTATACACAATGCTTCCTGTCTTTACTTTCTTGATTGTTCCTGCAAGCAATGTCTTGGCTGTATGTATCAACCTTCACGCACAAATCAATAACATTAGACAAAAAGATCAAAGATCAACTAAACCCGTATACAATACATGTCAGTTTACGGCCATGAGAAGATCATCATGCAATTACAAGAGGAGTTAATGCTGCAAAAAGAGGAGTCAATACAGACAAAATTAATCATTGAGAATATAGTCAAGGTAAACAAAGATTTAGAAAAAAAGCCAAGCCTACTATGAAAATCCACACTCTCCACCATCAAAGAATTCTCTTGAATGGAAAAGACAAAAAAAAGAAGCAAGAAAAAACAGGGATGATGCTAAATCCTCAAAATCAAAACGTGGTGGTTAAGGGATCACAAAGGCGCAACGCAGAAATTTACTCCAATTAAAACCAAACACCACAAATTAGATGATGATAAATGTCCTAAATGTGGCAGTGCAGATATCTACCAGCGTAAAACATCCAAAAAAATACTAGTCGAGATTCTTCTGCCAACTTCATACCATGTAACAGAGCATGTTTTGCATCACTATAACTGCAAAAACTGCTCAACTGATTTTAAGACAGGTGGAGATCTTCCACGCGGAGCTTTTGATAGTTCTGTAATACGTGAGGTGGTTTCATTATACTTTAAGAGAATGTCATTGGACACCATAAGAATAACATTGGAGGAAAGATATGGATTAAAAATTAGTTGCAATACGGTACAATCTATTCTTGAGACAGGATGTGAACGGCTAGAGCCAGTTTACTGTAAAATTAACCGTAAGTCACGGCTAGAAAGGTTGTCGGAATGGATGAGACGACATTTCCAATTGAAGGAAGGACAGGATGGGCGTGGGTTGCAAGAACTTGCAGAAAAGCTCAATACACTTTTGAGCACAGCAAAAGTGGCAACAAGGTACCAGAGAAAAACTGGAAGGAATTCTCAAGAATTCTGGTCTCTGACGGATATGCCCCGTACAGAACGGTATTTTGTAACAATGTAAAGCAGAGGTGTGTACTGCACATCTGCAAAGAGAGGCAAAACCTCTGGCAAGAAGATCAAAGGATAAACAGGCCTTGATTCTTTGTAACAAATTATCAAAAATGCTGTGGCGTGCAAGAAAGTAGAGTCATCAAAAGCATAACCAGACACAGCAGAAAAGATACAAAAATAATTTGCTAAAACAGACATACTGCATAATACGGCAGTACATGGAAGAAGGAGACAAAGAGATGGTTCAGTTTGGAAAAAAGCTTGAAAATGCAAAAGATAGCATGTTTACGTATGTGTTGTATGCTGGTGTTCCCTCAACTAACAACGATGTTGAGAATTCAGTTAGAAAGTGTGTCATGCATAGAAATGTTCGCAGACAGATGAAAAGCCAAAAGGGAATGAGGAGGCTGTCTGTTTTTCTAACATGTTTTGGGACTTGGAGAATAAGGGGACTACATCCGTTCACCGAGTTGGCAAAATACATCTAAAGTGCTTGATTCATACGAATAAATGTAGATGATTATGTTTGTACTACTGAGTATGCTGTAGATGACTATGTTTGTACTACTGAGTATGCTGTAGAAATGTGGGTTAGACATCAAATGGGGACATTGTTGATGAAACATTTTCAAAAGTAAAATCACTAGATGTTGAAAAATTACAAAAAGATAGAGTTTTAAAAAAGTAGATAATCTAAATTCTAAAATCAATACAATGCAAGAACACCATACAAAAAAATTAGTCGAAACAAAACAAGATTATGAGGCACTTTTTATTAAAACTGATGAAAAAAGAACTTTGGAAGAAAAACACGCGATTACAAAATATGGGGAATCTAATTCTAAAAAAATTATTTTTAGTAAGGAAATTACAGATATTCGAGAAAAATATGATGTATTGAAAGATGAAATGATGGGTGAGAAATCTAAAATATTGAAAATTATGAATAATCAATATCTCAAAGATATGGATGACTTTGCAAATAATTACAAACACGACTCTGAAATGAACTTATTTTGAAATTCAAACGTGCCTGTTTTTAAGATCAGTTTGAATAAGTAATTATCATGTTTGTTAATTCTACTTTAGCAAGTTTCTCTTAAAGTATGGATGGGCTAGTTCATCATGGTAAACCCCACAATAGAATTACCGATTTCTAAAATCCCTACTGATGCAGAGATGAAGAAACTCAAAGAATACTTCAAAGAAATGCCTGTGGTGGAAATTCTATCTGGTTTAAAATTTGCAAAGAATAGATGGTCTGCAAAAGATGCTGGAAATCTAAAAGTTGGAAGGAAAAGTATCGTTCAGAAAGAAGTTCACTCTGTTACTACTGAACAAGCACAATGGAGATTAAAGAATTGGAAAATGATGATTGCTAATTATCGTAGACGTGGGTATAGTTATCCCACTATTTCTAGAATAAAGAAAATTTTAATTCAAAAAAGCAAAAAGAAATCTAAATGATCAGTTGAAACTTTGATTCCATTGATTTGACCAACGTCGTATTAAGAAAATGGCAAACAAAATAGATCCAATTTGGACTCCTATGGAAAATATGAATTGACTATCGTCCACTCCGTAATAATACGTCATTAAATTTGTAAATCCCTCCATTCCTTCATCTTCAGTAGGTAGAAAAATTGATGATGCAATTGAAACTGGTATTGCAATGACAACTATCATGAGTAGTAGATATTTTCTTAATTTTTTAATTCTATATGCTGCAATGCCATCCATTATTGGAATAAAGCAAAAAATTGTTTGCCATGTTAAGCTTACAGGTCCTTTAGAAGGCATATTGTTATGAAACCATGATTGTTATTTAGTATTGCTAAAGACTTCTTCTAAAAATAAAAAATAGATTATTGGGTCCATCCCCAACTAATTAATTTTTGAACACTAGTCTCTTTTACACAAGCTGGTTCACCTGATGATTTGAAAATCAACTCCAATGATTCTTTACATTGAATATTTTTTGCTTCAACTCCTTCTTTGATTTGTTTTGATGGAGCTAATGGCACTAGATCTGTTTTTTCAGGTTCATCTGTTTTTTCAGGTTCATCTGATGTTAGGCCTAGTGATTCATCTAATTCAACAACAATTGATGCTTCTCCAAAAACTTCTTCCATATGAGGTGACTCATTAGATGCTGTTCCACTTACGATTTTAAATTCCGCGATTGCTTCGTCAACAAGTAATGTGACTTGTGCGGGGGAGTGTCTTTGTTCATATGCTTCCCAAATTTGTGCATAAATGTCGCTGATTTTGCCAGAAGTTCCAACATCTGATCTTATTTCTTCAAAGATTTGTTGTGATCTCCAAATGAATGCTGAACCGTCTTGAAATTCTGCCATTTCAACTATTACTCTGTCCTCAATTGCTTCTTTGTATTCTACTTTGGATGTTTCAAGTAAGCCCTTGATTAGTTGTGCTTTGAATGCTGAATCATTACTGAGTTCTTCACCAATTACAATATCTCTTGCTTCTTCAATGACTCCTTTTGCATCATCAATTGCAGATTGTGCATTGATTCTAGTAACACCGGTACTTGCGTTATCCTTTAACTCTAGCAATGTTTGCTCTAGTTTTTGATTAAATTCTGGATTTGCTTCTAGATGTGTACTCATGGTTTCATACAATTCTGAAATTGGATGTGTTGCATGAACTAATGCTAATTCTGAATTACTTTCATCGAGATTCATTTCTAATGCCCAAAAATGTCCGAGAGTTTCTTCAAGAGTTCCTGCAAATTCTAATTTTGAATCGGTATCAGAATCGGCAAAAGCTAGTGGTGAACTTCCTAGAACAATTATGGATAAAATCCATAATGCGATTTTGTTCATTAGTTAAATCAAATTTGATCCAGTTTAAAATGTTTCTTAATTGAGGTTCTGTCGGGTTATCGAGAGATAAATTTTATTCAGAATGAAATTCTGCCTAACTTTGGTATATTATTTTCACAGTGATCTATTTCTAATTTCTTAATTGATCCTTTAGCTTTTTAATTTCGTCTTTGAGTTTTTTAATCTCATTATCCAAATCTGTGTTTTTTTCTAATGCCTTACTCAAATCCTCCTTTAACCGATCCTCTATTTCTGTACCCTTACTTTTAGCAGCATCAAATTTTTTAGATTTTTCATTATCTAATTGAGTTTTGAGTGTTTTTATCGTTTGTTGTAAATCATATATCTTTCCTGTATCTTCACTAGATTTGGCATCATTATTCTTAGATGAATCATTGTTTGATCTAAGTTCTTTTTCTAATTTATCTATCTCATTTTCAAGATATGATACATTATCTCTTAAATCATTAATTTCAGATGTATTTGCAGGTGGCTTTTGATTTGATAGTTTTGTATTACTACTTTTAAGTTGTTTTATTTCTACTTTTAATTTTTGATTTTCAATGTTTAGATTTTTGTTGTCTAGTTCAAGCTGATTATCATTGTTTGAGATTATTTTTTGTTGGGAGGTGTGTGTGGGTTGACTAGTATTGTCAGTTTGACTTTTGGAATCCATATTGTTAAAAGTTCCTGCACCTCCAAATATTACAGCACCTGACAATATGATGATTCCAATAGTTGCAAAAACCAAGTATCTTTCATGCATTAAAGAACATATTTTCAAGTAGTTTAAAAACTCATCCTAACTGTCAATGAGAACACTATCTTAATTGATTTCCATCTCTATTTTTATTCTATAAGTTGAGAATTATGCTTAATTTTTTAATTCTAGATGAAGACGTCCGTTTTCTTCTCGACAATTTGTTGTTTGAGTGAATCTGGAACATCTGGAATAGATGATTTTGTTTGTCCTGCAATTACACTATGTGCTTCTTCTAGTATTGCTAATGTGTCAGCATTTGTTTCTGGTGCCATGCTCATGCTGTCTCCAACATCTACTGATGACCCAGACATTACATCTCCTAGTATTTGTGACAAATCTTGCATAGATGCATTTGCTTCTGGCATAATTCCACCAAGTGATGGACTTAATCCTTTGATTATTGCCATACATGGGCTGAGTGTCACTACAACATCTCCTAATTCTGAAACTGTGTCTAATCTAAGTTTAACTTGTTCCATGGATAGCTTTGCCCCCCCAACCATATTTTTCATTTTTCTAACTTGAGTTAATTCCCCGGCATATGCTTGAGCATAACCTGTTTTGTTGTTTCTTTGGGCATTCACTATTTTTTCAAATATAATATCATGTTTTTTCTGTAACTTTTCATTAATCCCGTCTAATTTTGAAATCTGTGATTGTAATTTTCTTTGTGCAAAGTCAATTTTATTTTTTAATGGCTCATCTGGCTTTACTTTCCCTATTACTTTTTGAGTAATACTTTCTCCTTCTGTTTTATTCCAAGAATTACTGATCATGACTAATACAAATTATGGTTATTTTTTTTGTTTTAAACAGAGTTGTCACTATAGGTAGTGTCACTGGAGTTACACATGCATGCAGTTACACTATCCAAAGGTAAATGTAAATATTTGAAAGCCTTCTCCTTTGACTTTAATTTCAATAAAGTGGGTGGAACTCGTATCACTGTTGATTATATTGTATAATCCTGGATCAGTCACATATATGAGATTGTTATCTACAATATCTTTACCTGAATATTCTAATGGCAATGGTTTTCCATCTAGTAGTATTTCTAACTCTGCAGAATTCTCAGTTACAATGTTTACCTCTTTAGCATTGTAAAGTAATTTGATAGTCCCTGTTTCAGATATTAATTCCATACTATCATCATAGTTTTTCCAATCCCCTACTGGATAGAATTTGTGTAAATCCACACTTTCTGGTTCTGAATATGAGATAGTTTTCCCTGGTTGAAATCCTTCCTCGCTACCTAATTGATTTCTATTTTGTGCAAACTTGTAACCAAAATACAATTCAGGAGTTCTAAACAATGAATGTTCAAACTCGTCAATATCTACAAGATTTGAATCGGATGTCATCTGAATCCCTAGTGCTATGGATCTTTCTTCTAGTAGTTTTTGAATAACTTTTTCAGTTTCTTGATAACTTCCTTCTCCGATATGATCATATCTGATATACCCTTCATGGTCTGCAATGTATTTTCTTGGCCAATATCTATTTTCAAATGCTTTCCAAGTTTCCATATCGTTATCTAGCACAACTGGATAGTTAATTCCATGTTTCTCTATTGCCATTTTTACATTTTCAGGATCTTTTTCAAATTCAAATTCAGGCGAATGGATTCCTACAATGAGTAATCCTTGTTCTGAATATTTGTCATCCCATGCAGTAATGTATGGTAATGTCCTGATACAATTAATACAACTATAAGTCCAAATATCATACAGGACTACTTTGCCTTCTATCTCTTTAGATAATTCTTCAGGTGCTGTATTGAGATAATTGGCAATCCCTACTAGTTTTGGAGCTTTTTTAAATCCTGATTTATCGATTTCTGAAAGTGAATTTACATCTGTAAATGTTGTAGATGATTGTACTTCTTGATCAAGTGATGAGAAAATTACACCTACAACTCCCAATCCTGAAGCTATTATGAGTCCGAAGATTAATCCTGTCTTTATTTCTGAATTCATAATATTACCCTAAGAGCACCAACTCGTTAAGAAGTGGAAAGTTTGCAATATATGCAAGTTGATTTGTAAATACTAAAATTCCCAATATAATTATGAATGCACCTAAAATCACGTTATAATACTTTAGATGTTTTGACATTGAACGAATTATTTTTGTGGCTCTAGAGAAAAAGATACCAATCAAAATGAATGGAATCCCTAATCCTAATGAGTATGCTAACAACAAACTAAATGAAATTGATGGCGTGGTGGCAGCTAGAGTGAGAATTGTTCCAAGTATGGGTCCGACACAAGGTGTCCATCCTGCGGCAAATGCCAAGCCAAATACAAATGACATTGGATAGCTTGATTTTGAATTTTTAGGAAAAAATTTCTTTTCTACATTTAATGAACGAATTTTTGTAGATAATAGTAAGAATATTCCAAATGAAACAATGATAATTCCTCCTACCATGTTTAGACTATTTGTAAAGTCACTTGCTGCATTGGAGAGAACACTGTTGATTAATACTCCTAGGATGGAAAATACTACTGAAAAACCTAGTACAAAAAATACTGTATTTAGAATAATGTTTGTTCTATTGATGGTAAGAATTGTTCCATTTTTAGATCCTAATTCTGATACTGTTGTACCTGAGATATAAGCTAGAAAAGCTGGGATCATTGGTAAAATACATGGTGCAACAAACGAACCTAACCCTGCAAGTAACGCTACAAGAATAGTTGGGTCTGCCATATCATAAATTTACAATTTTTCCTTTAAAGCGTTCTTCCAATTCTTTCCCTAATCTTTTACAATCCCTTTTTAACTGGGTACTGACTAATTTTGATATGAATAAACGATTTGTTATTGTTGGAGTGGTTTTAGGAATTATAGTTACTCTGGCAGTAATTATTGGTTCACCTGCAATTGGTGGTTTTGATGCAATGCGTTAATCGTAAAATTTTTTGAAGGCTTTTTCAAAAATTCTAAGTGAATTTTCAATTTCAGTACCTGATAACCACGCAGTAACTGAAATTCTCAATCTTGCTTGATTCTTTGGTACTGTCGGATATCTAATTGGTTGAGCAAATATGCCATTATCCAACAAAAATTTACCAAATTCCATAGCTGTTTTTTCATCTCCTACTATTATTGGAATGATTTGACTAGCAGAATTTATTTCAAAGCCCAATTGTTTGAGACCTTTTGTAAGTTGTTCTGTATTTTTTACTAACTTTCTTTTTTGTTTTTCTCTGTTTGATTGGAATCTTTTGAATGAATACTCTATCAAAAAAGATGGTAATGCCGAAGTGTAAATAAAAGATTTTGATTTATTGATACATAAATCAATTACATTGTTGTGAGATGAAACATATCCTCCAAATGATCCTAAACCTTTACTTAAACTGCTAATGTACAAATCAATTTTCTTTGCAACTTTGAAATGATCTGGTGTCCCTTTTCCATCCTTACCTATTACAAAATCTCCATGTGCATCATCAACTATTGTGATGGCATTTGCTTTGTTTGATATCTCTGTAATCTGTTTTAATGGTGATAAATCCCCATCCATGCTGAAAACCCCTTCTGTGATGATGAATTTGTTTTTCCCTTTTTGTTTTATTTTTTTATTTAAATCTTGCATGTCATTATGTTTGTAAATTGAAACTTTGGCATCTGTTAACTTGCATGACTCAATTATACTTGCATGGTTTAATTCATCACTGAGAACCACATCTCCTTTTTTTGCAATTGCTGATATGGCGCCTAAATTTGCCATGTATCCTGTAGGGTAGATTAAACAATTTTGATGCGATTTGTGTTTTGCTAGTGTCTCTTCTAATTTTTTATATGATTCATCATTTCCTGAGACTAGTCGGGAACTAGATTGTAATTGTTTGGTTTGTATTTTTGTAGTTGGAATTCCTAAATAGTCATTTGAACATAAGTTGACAAGTTTTTTGTTATTAATGGTAATTGTTGAACCGTTTGCTTTCCCATATCGTAATTTTCTGTAGAGATTATTTTGTTTGAGATTTGTTAGTTCTGAATCTACAAAACTGAGTTTATGTTTGGAGGCCAATTCTCTCTATTAGTTCACGGTCTTTTTTAGCCTCGTTTCCACCCATGGTGAGATATCCTTCTGTGATTATACCATTTGCTCCACTTTGTAACAACTCTTCACCGGAATCTGAAAGTTTTGATTCTCGCCCACCTGAAATTTTAATTACTGATTCGGGCAAAAGGAATCTAATTACAGAAAATATTCTGACAATTTCTGAATTTGGAAGGTCTGTTTGTAATTCTAATGGAGTTCCAGGCATTGCAACTAGAATGTTTATTGTAACTTCTTCTGGGAATAATCTACCTAATTCAAGTGTTAACTCTAATCTTTGTTCTCTTGTTTCACCTAACCCTATAATCCCTCCAGTACATAGTTCTAAACCTGCATCTCGGGCAATTCCAAGTGTTTTTAGTCTGTCCTCATATGTGTGAGTAGTGCATATTTCTGAGAACTTTGATTTTGCAGTTTCTAAATTATGATTGTATCTCTTTACTTTGAGATCTTTTAATTTTTTAGCTTGATCTGTGGTGAGAAATCCTAAACTACACTCTACACTGATTCCTACTTTGTTATTAATTTCTGAAATAATTTTACAAACTTTTTCAAAATCTTTTGATGATGGTTCTCTCCATGCAGCTACAAGACAATATGATTCTGCACCTTCTTCTTTAGCTTTTTGTGCTTTAATCACTACATCTTCTGGAGATGGTAATTGATATGTCTCAATCCCTGTATCAAAAAATGCTGATTGTCCACAAAATGTACAATCTTCACTACATGCATTTTTTTTAATATTGTTTAATTGCTCTACATCTACTTTTTTCCCGTTAAAATCTTGTGTAATTTCATTAGCACACTTTGCTAAATTAATGAGATATTCTTCTGGAACGTTGAATAATTCTTTTACATCGTCAGATGAAATACCTATTCCTGAAAAAACTTTTTCTTGACACTCTTTAATGAATTTCAAAGTATCCATCATTTTGTTTGTAAATATTCCATTTATAACAATTGAGATGATGGACTCTTTTTCATTATTGAAAATTTAACGACTAAAAAAAGTAAAAATATCCTCCGAGTTTCTAATTCAATCATTTATACAATAATTGTGATAAATGTAATGATTCATGGCTGCAAAACGTGATTATTATGATGTTTTAGGTGTTACAAAAGCATCTTCTCAGTATGAGGTTAAACAACAGTATAGGAAATTGGCATTAAAATTTCATCCTGACCGTAACCAATATCCTGATACTGGCGAACATTTTAAAGAAATTTCTAAAGCTTATGCTGTTATTTCGGATCCTGGCAAGAAACAAGCCTATGATCAATATGGACATGCCGGCATCGATGGACGCTATTCTGGTAATGATATCTTTTCAGGAGCGCAAGGGAGTGGATTCAATTCCAATGATGCATGGGGATGGCGTAACAAAGGCGGTGCTCTGTACTCTCTTGGTAAATACAATGAAGCTATCGAGTGTTATGATAAATCAATAGAGATTGATTCTAACAATCCAGTGGTATGGAATAACAAAGGTCTTGCATTGAATCTCCTTGGTAAATACAATGAAGCAATCGCATCCTATGACAATTCAATCAAAATTGATCCTAATGATGCAGATGTATGGAATAACAAAGGTCTTGCATTAAATGCTCTTGGTAATGACAACGAGGCAAAGAAATGTTATGACAAGTCTAGAGAATTGGGTTATGGTAATTGATGGATACTGTTACTAAAATCTAATCTGTGGGGCTGATTTGTTTACTTCTCAAAATTATATGGGTTGAATCCTCTTTTTGATCTTCAATGTATATTTTTAATTCCTATATTTGAAAATCAAACTCTAATCATTATTTTCTCCCCACTGTCTCCCAAGAGTGGATAAAATCCTAAAAGCAAACCTGTCTATGTTGATGTGTGACTCTGCAATTATCATTACCACTTTATCATATATTGGAAAACTCATTATTACAATTTTTTCTCTTCTGGATGCAGAGTACTTTACATGGCCCAGTTCTGAATTGAATTTTTTTCTTTTTGTAACCCGTGATGCCAGTTCTGTACTAATTGATAGATGCTGTTCATCTGTTAATTCAGATGAAATTCCTTGTTTATGTCCGTCTGCCAAAAGAGTACCAAACCCATCTAATAATCCTGCAAAAAGAATTTCAGGATCTTCTAGTATTTTTTTACACTTGATATCATATTCAGTTTGATCAAAATTAGAACTATTCATCAAAATCATCTTCTAGTTCTTTATCGATCTCTTTTTGTTTGGTCTTGAATTGTTGATATTTTTTATCCCATTTAGAGAGAACAGCCCATTGTCTTATCCCTATTCCGAGCCATACTAGAGAAATTACAATAATTATCATCTGTGGTGGATGTAGTGATTCACGTGGTTTGTTGTTGCCAAATTTATTTTTAATATTATCAAACTCTTCCTGAGTTATACCTCCTCTATCTAATCTATCTTGGAGTCTTTGCTCTAATTGGTCTTCAAATGGTCGTTCAGTGGCAGATGACATTACAAGTAGAGCAGCTGGTGGAATTATTAAAATCGTTAAAATCATAATTAAAAACATCTTTTTTGTTTTACTTAGTTGGAACATTATTCCATCTAGTATTTCAAAAATATTTTCACGATTTTCTTTACTGTCTTTGGCCAATTTTATTTTTCTCCATCATCCCTTGGGAATAAATCCTCGTATCGTTGTAAGACTTCTTCAAGAAGTGTTTTTCCTTTTTGGGCAATTTTATATTTGAAAATAGTTTTACTTCCCCAGGCCTCTTTTCTTCGTTCAATCATTTGTTTAGTTACCATACTATTCAAAATTCCCTTGTGTTTTACATTGTTTAATCCACAAATACTCATCAGTCTACTCTGATTCATTTCACCGTATTCGTAAAGTTTCAACAAGATGTCCTTCCTAATGTAAATTCGGTCTCTATATTCACGTACCACAAGTAATCGTCTCTAAAAATGCTTTCCATAATATATCATCATTGTCCCAACTTTCTTTTACTTGCACTATTTTACTAGATAAAGGTCAGGTAACATTGTTACGTCACATTGGATAACAAGTCCTTTTATTCAAAATCCCATCTGTTTTTCAATGAACAGAAAAACAACATATCTGATTCCAGCATTTGCTGCAGTCTTTGCTTTGATGTTTGCCTTTGCACCTACACTTGCAATGGCCGAATTAGGTGATGACATGCATGGTAAATGGACTGGTCAGAAAAACCACAAAATGCACAAAGTCATAGAGGTTGAAGGATTTGTTGGCTCTATTCAGATTACTGAAGATCTCGACAGACAAACCCTTAGAGATCAAGTCTCAGTTTCATTAAGTGAAGCTGCAGATGGATTAGATGTCTTAGGTGGCCATATTGGAGTCGCTGTAAATGAAAACGGTGACAAATACCTGATATGGGCCTTAAAGTCTGTTGAGCGAGATTCAGAATCTGAAACTGCCATTGCGACAATCTATGTAGTTGATGCAGCCGATGCAACCAACACAACAAGCATTACAAAAGAAATTGATCATTCTCAAAAAATTGAGAAAAGAGTCGATAAACTTTCAAACAAAATCGATAGATTTGAAGAAAGATTATCTGAATCATCTGGTGATGCAGATGTTGATGCAGCAAGAGCTACATTTGTAGCAAAGTTGCAAGAACTAAAAGCGGCACTTGAAAGTAGAGATTCTGAAAGAGTTTCTGAACTAAGAGATGAGCTCAAAGATCTTAGAAGTGAATTAGGCAACACAAAATCATTCAGAAAATAGACTAACCTCTATTTTTTTATTTTTTTATTTAAATTGCGCACTGGATATTTGCTTATCTGATTGAGGATGATATAGGATCTGTAACCTATCTAATTTTATTCAAATGTTTTGGCAACCTTTGTAATTCTATGACCACAATTTGCACAAAGGTTAATTTTTCCATCAAATCTTAGTTCTCCACATTTGTTACATCTAGTATAGGCCATAATACATCTAAAACAAACTATGAATTAAGAATGTCTTAATTTTGAATGAATATTTAGATGCCGTCAAAGGGATTGTTGTTTTGGTTTAGGACTCTACTAAATTAGGAATAAAATATGGTGCGGATGATTAGGATCCTGATTTCATTTTATCAGAAGCATAATTGGGTAATGATGAAGGTATCCAAGCATGAATAAACAATGCAACATTCATTGACATGGCTCTCCACCAATGATCTTTGTATGTTGTATTGTTTTCTTTAAGATGCTTCATTGTATGGATTGTTCACTTTAACGTATTAACCGTTTCTCAACTTTATTTTGTAAATAGAAATGGTTCTAGATTGTTTATTTTAAAACCTTGTAATGTAAATCAACTAATTTAGAATATTTTTGAGTTTTTATTAATTCAATTTTTATCTCACTTTCTATGTTTTGAACGAGTGGAATTCCTTTACCCAAAATAATGGGAATCGTAGTTATGATTATCTCATCTACAACTTTTTGTTTTAAAAAAGATGTAATAATTTGCGCTCCTCCAACCAACCAAATATTTTTGCCTACGCCGGGAAAATCATTCATCACAAATTTGTCAACATCTGATACAAATTCTACATTTTCATCTTTGATTTGATTCGTTGTTGTAAAAACAAATGATTTCTTGTCTTTGTATGGGTATTCTCCAAATGTTGATATCTGATCATAGGTAGTTTTACCCATAATTACCGTATCCACAGATTTGTAAAATGCATCATATCCTGATTCTGCAGATTCTGGAAGCCAGTCTACACTGCCATCTTCTCTTGCAATATATCCATCTAGACTTGTTGCAATGTATAAAATGATTTTTGGCATGGATGTTCTTATTGTTTGAGAGTTATAATCCTAAATTTAATGTAAATGAAAGAGCATATTGTTCAAATCCTATATGCTTGTAGAATTCATGAGAATCTTTTCGTTGATTGCCTGATTCCAATCTAATTCTATGACATTCTTTTTCTTTTGCAAGAGTAATACATGAATTGATTATCTTTTTACCTATTCCGTGATTTTGATATTTTTGAAGAACGATTAATTCTGGAATATACATTTCCAAAGTAGATTGGTTTAATCTTGACAAATACACAATACTTGCCATACCGACAATTTCCATGTCATCAATTTCTGCAACAAGAATTGTTTTGTCTGAATCTCTTACATATTTTGTAACTAATTTACGAAATGTTTCAACATCTGAGTCTTCTTGGGGTTTTGGGCGTCCAAGATCATATAGTAATCCGAGAAGTATGGGGATGTCTTTTGTTGTGGCTTCTCTAATGATCAAATTACCCATTACGTAAACAACATCATTGTTGCTTAAGAGTTGAATCATGATTGTTTGAATCCTTTTGGGATTTTCATACTCGATAATATGGATCAATGATCTGAACAAATCATTCATGAATATTATAAACAATTTTTGTATAACCAATATTGTGAAAGATAATACTAATTCAAATCCAACTTGGGAAGAAGTCAGGGGTCTATCTTGGATATTTGTTGAAGAATAATTTAATATTTTGAGATCAATATCATTTTGGAGATTTATCTATACTGTCGATCAAAAGTTCTTGAGTGTAAGCGGGTTTCTACTGATAAACTTCATCGCGTCAAGTTCCGGACGCGCCGTCCTGAAATATTCTGATGGTACCATGACGCATCTACCCAACTGTGGCATGTATTCTGACACTAGGACATCGCGCTTTGCCTGGTGCCAATACTCCTCTCCTCTGTCACACTGACCTCAGGTGTTGCAGTGGGCATCCATATGACCTTTACATTTGAATTTCCATCCAGAAATTCTTGGAGAATGCGTGCCTTGTGTTGCGGCGCGTTATCTGTGATTATTGTAACTTTCTTGAAATGCCGGACTGCTCCTTGATGTATTGCAAAACAGTCTCCTTGTCAAACCGGTCATACGTCCTAAAGAACTGTCTGCCATCTGTTGCAATGGAGCCGTATGCCACCACCCTGCTGTGCCGTCCTTTGTATGGA
>JARPSM010000055.1 GCA_029782475.1 Nitrososphaerota archaeon | reverse complement strand
GCCAACTAGTTCTTCAATCAATCTATCCTTCTTTTTGTTATCTGCAATTACTTTTGCTCTCTCGTCTCATAATATCTTAAATTCCACAGAATTCACCATACCAGAAACAGGATATTATACAATTTAGATCATAAAGATAATTAAAATTAATTTTGTGCTCAACCTAAACTCGTACGTTTTATCGAAATCAAGAAAAATCCACAGTTAATGTTTCACTAGGAGATTTTATCAAAGATTTAGGTACAATTATGGATCCAGAGATAACAGAAAAACTTGATTCATACTATGGTGAAGCAGGCGTAAATTTGGGTGCAGCAGATCTAATCAAAAGGATGCAAGAAAAATATGCAAGTAAATATGATAAAATGAAATCAGACCTAGTTTCTTTGCGATAGTTTTTCTAAATTTTTAATAAAGATTCAATATCTTTGTACGTCGCATCAAATTCTTCCAATATTGCACCATATTCAGGTTGTTTGTATTTTGCCAAAAAGTCATCAAGATATTTGTCTGTATTAGATTTTTGTACATATTCTTTGTAAAAATTAAGATCTAACTTTTTTCCTATTGTTAGTCTTGCGACATCTTTGTAATCTTTCGATATTTTTGAAGGTAGGCGATAATGTCCAGTTGCATCATATTCTTTAGTTCTGGCAACAGCTGCCATCATTTTTGTTATTATTAGTAATTCTCTTTTTGGAACAATTATTTTTAATCCATCTATTTCTAGTTCGTCTTGAAATTTTAATGTCCAACCCCACTCAAATTCTAATCCTAAATATGCCTCATCTTTCCATTTTTTATTTCCATAAAAAACATCTACAATAATGTCTTTATCTCCATCATAAGTTGTTACAATTTTTTCCCAATGAGATGAAAATAAATCATCTTTTTTTACTTTGTAATTATATTTTGGAAAAAAATTCTGATGTAGTTGTTGGATAGCATCTTCTTCACTTGCCATTACAATATCAATATCTCTTGATTTTAATCCACCTTCATATGCATATACTGCCCATCCTCCTGTTATTACAGGTCGCGGAGTTCCTAATTCTTGTAAAAAATTTAACAATTTTTTTAATTCAATAAAACTTGCTGTTAATGTTTCCTCATTATAGAAATTTCCACTCATTTTAACCACACTTTAGGAATAAAACGTTCAGCAGCGTATGCTAAATTAGCACAAAACAAATCAACAATGGTTCTATTAGGCGAAGTCACTGGAATATCTTTTTTCTTTTTTATTTCATCCGGAAGATCATATTCATACAAAATTACTTTTGTATTTCCTTCTGCTTGATCTTCCATAAGGGGTAATAGATTTGGATCATCAGAATATGCATGAATTGTTGGATCATGAAAATACTCATCTCCATACAATTCTAATGCAGTTGTAAGACATAGTATACCACCATTTTCTCCAATTAATTTAATAGCGGAATTTCTATCCATTGCAATTTTATAAGATTGAATTATTTTTTTATTCAAATCTCTGTATTTGCTATAAAAATTCACCAATTCAGCTCTTGATGCTACTTCGTATCTTGGCTTACCTTTTTCAGTTTCATGAGTTTTTCTTACGAGTTTCAAGTCTATCAACCAATTTACAAAATCAGATATTTTGCCACCAAAATCCCAATCATAAAATTCACTCAAATGTCGTGAGTTGAATTTTGGATGTTCTAATATGTAATACATCGCTTTGTACGAATCTTCAGTCTTGAATCCTTTCATTTTTGTTCCTCGTGATCAAGTTTCTCGATCATGATCAATATTTTCATTTGTGATCAAGTTTCTCGATCATAATTAATTATTGGTAAAATAAAAAGCTAGCTCATTACATAAAGTAGAAAAATAGGCGTAAAAAGAAAGGAATTATTGCAAAAAAATAAAAAACAGTTTTTTGCATTACCGTTAGTGTCAAATGACCCTATCGTAAAAGTATTCAAAGATAATTTTGGGCGAGAAGGAATAACTCCTAGACATGAATCAGCTATACAAATACGATTAGAGGAAAATTATACTCCTTCTCAAGTAAAAACAAGATTGAATAATTTAGAAAAAAGTGGATTTTTAGTTTCTAGGAAAAAAATGATCAAAGGAGTTTAGGTAATTCAACATTTCACTTTCCAAAAAAATATGGCAATATTCAATTTAATGAAAAGATTAATGAAAAAATTGAAAATTATTCATATTGGATAAGAAGGTACTCAGATGAAAAAAATGTGAAGATGATTGGGGACCATTTACAAGATATGGTTCGTGCAGAATTGCGCGTACAAGGTTTTCAAATTGAAGCAGAAGGAAATGTTAAAGAATTTGAGGGGAGAAAATTGGAAGGAGATGAGCATGGTCTTGACATAATAGCTAAGCATAAAACAAAAAAATTAACCATAGGAGCAGAAATCAAGAATGAGCGATATCCAACACCACCATCAGAAATTAGAACAAAAATAAGAATGTGTAATACTTTTGAAATAATGCCTGTATTTGCAACAAGATGGTTAGAGATGCATAGAAAAATGATAGAAGAATCAGGGGGATTTTTGTGGCAATTTAAGAAACAATTCTATCCGAGAAGATGTGAAGAATTTGTAGAAATAATACGAACAAAATTCAAAATTCCAGTACAAGTAGCCGGAAATTTACCGCCTGAGGCAATTAGAGATATTGAAGAATGGATTTTGAAACAATAAGATCAAAAATATTATTTGTATGATAAGTAAGTAAAGATTATGAATGATCTTACAGAACTGATGAATCACACATACAATTTGTGTGAAGATGGAGAATATGATGATGCAATTGAATATTTTAATGCCATATTAGAAAAAGACCCCTACAATGTCATGATTCTAATTGACAAAGGAGTGACTTTAGAGAATATTGGAGAATATAAAAAAGCAATTAGTTGTTATGAAAAAGCAATATCAATAGACTCAAAAAATGCTGATGCTTGGACAAACAAAGGAACCGCTCTGCATAATTTAGAAAATTATGAACAAGCTATGCAATCTTATGACGAGGCACTAAAAATCGATAAAGATTCAGTAATTGCCTTAACAGGTAAGGGAATTGTGTTAGGAGAATTAAGCCACATTGAAGATGCATTATGGCACTTTGATAAGGCTATAGAGATTGATAGTGAATATGATTTAGCAATTAATAGCAAAGAAATTGCATTAAAACTACTAAAGGGAACATAGAATTTTTCAGGCTAAAATTATTTTTGACTCAAGTATGAATCAAAACTTACACCATAGATCGACTATAAATTAGTAAAATGAACTCATGTTTAAATTCCAAAATCCAAGAAAAACCAAATCTGGAGAGTCAGTAATTACAATATGGAATGAAATTAAAGAAAATTGGAGAATCTATAAACGTGCAAAATTAGAAGATGACTTTTCAAAAATGAGAGTTGCATCGTTAAGAATTATAGAATTACAAGATGATCTTGGAATTAAAAAAACAGAATTTCTTGAATTACAAGAAGCGAAAATTTAGTTGGAATTTTTTCTTCTTAAAACAAAATCAAAAAAAACATTTCTTGGTAGAATTTCAGTTTTAGAATTTTCAACAAGAGAAAATTATCAATCAGCATTACGCAAATTTGAAAAATTTTGTATTGAATACTATGAAGAAAGAAAAATAGATGAGATTGTGACTGAACTCAAATCTTTAAAATCAGAATCTCAAGATGAAGCATACTGTGGTGTGCTGCAAGATTTTGTAAATTGGTTAACTAAAAAACATCTATCTATAGTTAAGGCATCAAATATTTGAATACTTTAACAACTTTAACATCACCATTATCTAGTCTCTTTTGCATATGTTTTCTCATTTCAGAGCCATTGACAAAGAATTGGTTTGCAGTTCCTTTTTTCTCCTCTCTCCACTGTATTTCAATCGGGTTAAGTTCTGGAGTGTATGCAGGAAAATATCTAATTATTACTTTTCTTTTTGATGCTTTGAGAAAATTTTTCACTCTGACACTTTTGTGGTATGATGCATTATCTGCAAACAATAACAATTTCTTACCAAATTGTTTTTGTAGCGACTCTAAAAAATCAAGAAATGAATCTGTGTTTGATTTATCATCATAGAACCTGCAAAAAAATACGTCATTATTCCCCAGTGCACCAAATGATTGAAATTTTTCTCGTGTATAATTAATTGATGTGGTGATGTTATTCTCTGTAGGATACCATCCGCGCTTTATGTTGGGTGCTATTTTGTTTGTTGATTCATCCAGACATAGTGTGGTGTATACTGTCGAGAAAAAGTTCATGAGAGATCAAATTAATCAATTAGCAATAGATATTGATCATGATAACGCATCTTTTGTATGACAACAGTAACTTCCAAAGATCTAAAGAAAGCATACAAGAAAGAAAAGGATCTCAAGTACGTGCCAGAATACTTGCCGTAAACATGGCTTGTATGAACAATACAAGCATTCAGTTTGCAGCCGATACACTCTTGCAGTGCCCCAACTGGGTCGCCATGTGGTGGGTGCAACGATTCAAAGAGGGCGGCATAGACGCCACCCTCGTGGATCTTTCAAGTCAGGCAGACTGCCAAAGGTAGAACTCGAAAAGATTGCAAAGGTTGTATCGGATGCAGACGGCATCATTACTCCAAAGAAACTCAAGTGTATAATACAAAAAAAATTCAGAGTAAACTACCACATTACAAACATCAGAGAAGGATATTGCACAAGCTTGACATGTCTGCCAAAACTGTCAAGCGCATCCACATCAACAGGGCAGAGATAAAACAGATCAAAAGATGGCAACACAACGCAAAAAGGCGGATTTCACGCCTAGAATCTAATAAATTTGCAGTTGTCGTCTTTGATGAGGCAATATTCATAGATGATCCT
>JARPSM010000046.1 GCA_029782475.1 Nitrososphaerota archaeon | reverse complement strand
TTGTAAAATCTCCCTCAAGCAAAGTATTTAGCTTGATAATTTGTGATAAATTCGAATTACTTGTTTCCGTTGTAACAATTTTTTCATCCTCGGCAGATTCCAAATCAATAAACATTTCTGAAAAATCTTCTTTTTTGCCTTTGCGCTCAATTATTGCACCTTTTAATGCTGCAAATAGACTAGTTATTCTCTGTTGACCATCAAGTACAAAATGCACATAATCATTTTCAGGCGATTCTCGTAATGATAAATTTCCGATATTCTTTACTGATCGTAATCTTTCTTTTGTCTTCCAAAAAATAAAAGTTCCAACCGGATAACCTTTTACAACACTATCAAGCAGACTAGCTGATTTTTTAATATCCCAGACAAAATCACGTTGAAACTGTGGTATCTTTAACTGACCATTTTCAATATCATGCATTAAATTTGAAAATTGTTTAGATATAGGTTCTGGCAGATCCATCTATGAACAGTTGTTTTCAGGTTCTTATATACTCAATTTTTGTCAAAAAATATCTGAACCAAACCAGTGTGAATATGAATATCAGCCAAATATTAGTAATAACAAATTAACTAGACAAGGTTGCAGATAATTAATTATGGTTAGAAGAAGATCTTCATGAAAGTTTTAAAAAAGATCTGATCACGTAACATATGAGAGAAAATGGCAGAAGAAATAGAATACCAATACATTGACTTGAAAAATTTGCTCGGACATTCATTGAATGATATTGAAATAAAATATGCACCTCCAGTAATTTACTATAAAGGAAAAATGAAACCACCATTACCGAACGCTAGAGTTTCAGTTATTGGTACAAGAGAACCAACAAAAGAAGGACTCGTAGCTGCTAAAGAAGTTTCAAAGATACTCATAGAAAATGAGGTCATAATCATAGGCGGTCTAGCAAAAGGAATTGATTCGGTAGGACATAAAATGGCCATTGAAAATGGTGGCAAAACTATTGCAGTACTTGGAACACCATTAAACAAAACATATCCAAAAGAAAATATCGAATTACAAAAAGAAATTATGAAGAATCATCTAGTTGTTTCTCAATATCCAATAGGTTACAAAACTACTCCTAAAGATTTTGCCTTGCGAAATCGTACAATGGCATTAATTTCTGATGCATCTGTAATTGTAGAAGCTAAAGATGGAAGCGGATCATTGTATCAAGGATGGGAGACATTAAGATTGGGAAGACCATTGTTTATTTGTAAACAAGTAGTTCATAATCCAAAATTAAAATGGCCAAAGGAAATGATGGAATATGGTGCAATGGAACTTGATGATCCTCTAGATATTTTAGAAGTTATTCCATCAAATATTAAAATGACAGAATTATTTCAACTATAATCATAATGGACATATAGCGAGAAGCATAAGTTCGTGAGTCATTTTCCATGCATTTCATTTTGATTATTCATATTTAGCTTGGCAAAATCCACTAATCACTAGTTTTTAGATGATTTTTAGTTCACGAACTTTGTCTCTTCGCTATATCTGAAATAAAATTTGGTCCTTTTTTTGAGTTATTCTGTACGTGGAGCATCACAAAAAGCTGAAGAATCAAAATCAACTATGAGAAATCTTAAACAGGGTAATGTTCTGAATTCAGGAATTTCAACATTAGAATATATTGCACAAGCATTAAGAAAAGAGATTAAGAAATATCCATTTGTAGATTTTTTTAATTCAGATACAATTCTTGTATTCATTCCAAAAAGTTCATTACCAATACCAGGAATGCTTTGAGTGCCAGAACGCATTACAACAGAACTAGTCAATAATGGATTAGGCAGATCATCTGAATCATGTTTAGAACGGGTTATTTCTGTAGCAAAATCATCTAGTCAAAGAATTGGATCCAAGAGAGCAAATCCATTAGAACACTATGAGTCAATGAAGGTTAGAGATTATTGTTTGAACCTAAAGAAATTGTTGTAGTTGACGACGTAGTTACTAGAAGTTCAACATTTCTTGGTGGTGTAAATAGACTTGCTGAAGCATTTCCTGATGCAAAATCTGTGCATTTGCCATAATGAGATCAATTTCTGACTCGAATGATTTTGTAGATATTATAGATCCCCGAGCAGGTAAAATTACCATGTGTGATGATATACCAAAAAGAAGACCATATAATTTTCTTGAAGATAGATTTGTAGATCTAGATTAGAATTCATGCAATACCCCTAGCCTTTGGAGGCTTTGCTCCTCTCATTGTTTTGGGATGTTTGTATATTCAAACAAGGCTCGATATTCAATGTTTTTAAAACCAGAATGCTCTGATCCAAGAGGTCCTGCAAATGCTGAGACATTGAAATTGATCATTTTTAAAATTCCATGCAGTTGAAGGATATATCATGCCCATCTAACTGCAAATCTGCCAAAAACATTGTTTTTTTTTATCATCATCAGGCTCAAAAAATTACAGAATAGAAAAAATTAGTCAGCAGATAGTCTTGTAATATACTGACAGTTGCTGAAATGTTGATTATTATAAAAAAATGCCAAAGATCAATTAGGGATATAAGGAACTTTTTTGGGTAATAATTAATGGCAAAATACGATGGTCTGCTAGGACAACCAATACTTGAAGTTGAAGAACCAGATAAAGAAGATGGAATTACATTTATCTTCAAAGATAACAGGTTTATGTTCATAAAAGCAGTTGATGGTAAAATTGAGACCGTATCAATTCCAGAATAGGTGAATATGAATGGAAAAATTTGACCCAATCAAAATGTTAGAACTTGTGAAAGTAGAAGATCCTGATGCAGACGGTGGATTAACTTTGTTTTTTCAAGAAGATAAAACCTTGAAGATTAAAGTTGTAGATGGAAAATTGGTTTCAGAATTTGTTTAAACTAATTTCTTACATGTTTTTCATAAAATCCGATAGCTAATTCTTGTACTTCAGATTGAATTGAACCTGGTCTTTCTTCTCGGATTTTTTTAATTGCATTAATAGCTGAAAATTTTTTGTATTTTATAAAATAACAAGCAAGTATTGTTCCAGCTCTTCCCATTCCAGCTGCACAATGAACCATTACGGCTTGATCATTTTTAATTTGTTCATGAATGAAATCAACTGCTGAGTCTATTCTATCCATATCAGGAGCTGTAAAATCAGGAGTTGGAACATGAAGATACCCAATATTATCAACCCATTCATCTGGTAGTGATTGTTCAGTCATAGTTACAATTGATTTAACTCCTTGATTTAGAAGCCAATCAAATTCATCCAAACTTGTTGGAATACCTGAACCTGCTAATTTTTCTTCAATTAACCAAGAAAAGTTTGTGGGTTTTTTTGTAATTTTACCGTGAACCTTTCTCCAAATATTACCAGGTTTACTCATGTTGAATTTAGGATTACTCTGTATTTTTAGTATTACGTAAGTCCGATTATGATGCTACTGCACGAACAGGGGAACCTGTGGCATCTTTTAGCTTTAATGGAAGAATTATGAAATTAAATTTTAAAGATCGTATTTTATTCATATTTGCCAAATTTTCTACTATCAAAATATTATTTTTAGATAATATATGATGTACAGAGAATGATTCATCATTTCCAAGATCTATACTTGGAGAATCTATACCAACTAAGTTAATTTTTTTAGATGCAAGATATTTTGCAGATGATGCATCTAATCCAGGATTTTCAGTAAAATAATTATTTTTTTTCAGATTTTTTTGCCAATCTGTAAAGAAAAAGATTGAAGAATGATTTGGTATTTTACTATTCTTTTTTTCAAATGATGTGATATCTGATTTAGTAATAGCAGCATTCTTTGATTTTTTGAGTTTGATTAGAATTGCTTTTCCAAAAAGCCTATCAAGAGGGATTTGATGTATTTTTAATCCATTTTTATCAAAATGATAAGGGGCATCTAGATGCGTTCCTGTATGTGAACTTAGGAATAATAATTCAAGATTATACCCATCATGTGCTATATCTGACCAATCAATGAATTGAGGAGTTGGAGAACCAGGAAAACTTGGAATAGATTCTGATATTGTAAGTGACAAATCTAATGGTTTCACATTATCACAACGTATTGGTGATTAATCAATTTTAAAGGATGAAAAGTTAAATACTGTCTCATGAAAAAACCACTTGTGCCTACAGCATATGTTCTATTAAATTCCGATTTAGGATCAGATGAATCAATCATTAGTGAAGTAAAACAAATTCTTGAAAAAGAAGATGTAAAATATGAAGTTCAAGGCGTATACGGAGTATACGATGTTGTCCTAAAATTAACTTCAAATGATGCTGAAAAATTACGTGTAATCATTACCAACAAAGTTAGAAAAATTAACAAAGTTCAATCTACACTAACAATGATGGTAATAGAAGAACAAGAAAACCTATAATTTCTTTATAGCATCAATTACATCTAAAATCTGAGATTCAGTATTAAAAAAGTGTGGAGATACACGTACAATCTTTTGTTCCATGATTTCCCTTACTGCTAAAATGATATTTTGTTTTTCAAGTTTATCAACAACTTGTTGTGAATCAAATCCTTTGATGTTAAAAGATACAATACTGGTTCTAACGTTTGGATTCTCTGGCCCATACAAAATAACATTTGGAATTTTTGACAATTCTTCTCTAAAAAGATTAGACAAGTTTTGATTTTTCTCGCGAATATTATTCATTCCAAATTTTAATAAATAATTGGCAGATGATTCTAATCCAACAATTCCCACATAATTTCTAAATCCGGTTTGAAATTTATCTGGTAATTCTTTGTATGTTAATTTTGAATCATCTGAAATGATTGCAGATTCGCCGCCAATGGTTTTGGGTTCTAATAAATTACTAGAACTTTTTTTACAATAAAATAATCCTGTGCCCATAGGACCACAAAGCCATTTGGATCCATTAAATGACATAAAATCACATTTAATTTTCGAAACATCGATATCTCCAATACAACCTATACTTTGTGCACTGTCAATGAAAAATGGAACCTTATCTTCAAGAATTTTTCCTATTTCTTCTACAGGTATGATTGCACCAGTATTATACAATACATGGCTAAGTGCAACTAGTTTTGTTTTGTCATTAACAAGTGATTCTAAATCATCTAATTTGAAAAAACCATCATCATCAATGAGTAAATTTTGAATGGATATTTTTTCTTGTAATTTAATCCATGGGTAAAAATTTGAATGGTGTTCATGTGTCATTCCACGAATTATCATATTAGAGTCATCACCAAAAGATAATCCATTTGCTACAAAGTTTATTCCATCAGTGGTACTTTGAGTAAGAACAACTTCATCAGGTTGACAAGAAATGATTTTTGCAATAGTTTTTCGTACATTTTGTAATTTATCATTTACAAAAGGTTCTGATTCTTTTGAATCAGGGCCAATAGAATTGTATGTGGTTAGAAATTCTTTCATGGCTTTAATGCTTTGAGTAGGCATTAAAGAAACAGATGCATTATTGAGATAGATTTTCTCGGAGGTTGGAAAATCATCTGAAATGTCTTTAGATACCAAATTCATTATTATATCTGTAGAATGCTAATTTGGTGTTGGATAAAAATCCTGAGCAAATTATTGGTAATGATTTAACACAAATTCAAATTAAATTTGAACAAAATAATCCAAATGTTATTTTATGTTCAAAACCATTCCACAAAATTGAATTTCTTGATAAATTAATCAATTCAACTGAAGATCCAATAATTTTCATTGACATGGATTTACTATACACAGGATATGTCGAATCTAAAATGATTCAGAAAAAAGAAAATTTAACAATCTTTTGCCCAGATAAAGCAGATTGGGAAGAAAAATTCTCAGAAATTATTTCCAAAGTATCAAAAAACAGATTTTTGGTAATTATTGACTCCTTTAATGGAGTCTACAATTTGTTTGATGATTTAGAATCAGCCATATTCATTAATTCATGTGTAATGTTACTCTCATCAATTGGGAATCATGTTAAATCATCTGTTCTGATAACTGGAATCGCACGAAAAAAGGAAAATGATGGTTGGGTTCTTTCACCAGGTGGAAGACATGTAATCAAATCAGAAAAAACTGGTGTTTATTTTCTTAAAAAAACTGAAAATAACTTGGTAATTAGCACTTTAGAACAAACAGATGGAAATAGAAAATAAAGATCCATGATAGCGATCAAAATTAAAACGCCGTTATGAAATATCAAACACCGTTATAGTACGATATTTCAAGGTAAATTATATAAAGATCAAATCAAGAAATAATTCATTATGCCTGTAGGAATAATTCCAGACATCAGTGAACAAATGTGTATCGGATGCGCACTATGTGTAGAAATCTGTACCACACTTGGACCAGATGTCCTAAGAGTAAAACCAGTTGAAGGCTGGAAGAGAGGTAAAGCATTTGTGTTCTACCCAGAAAGATGTATTTCAGATGGTGCATGCATTGGTGTATGCCCAACAAAAGCAATCTTTTGGATGCGACCAATGGACTTTACTGTTGGACAACCAGTTCCACTCTACAAGAACTCAGTCTTCGTCAAAGGTTGGACTGAATTAATCGATTAGATTAATTCATCAATTTTTAATTTCTTTTTATTATTTTAAATTTTAATAGCACCCGGTGTATCATCTTTGATTTTAGGTTTCTGCTTTAGCCAAAACATAGCTACAAGGAACATTATACCTGGAACAAGAATAATGAATAACATTAATTCGTAATATGTTGTTAATCTTTGAGCCGGCTTTGTATGATAGGTTTCATGGGATGTTTTTTCCGGATTATCATAAACTGCAGTAGTAAAATCAACAGAACGTTGTTCTTTACTTTCAATGTCTCCAAACACAGTAACACTTTCCTCAGCAAAAATTGAAGGTGATTGAATTCCTTCTATTCTCACTATGATAGATCCAGAATCACTAAAAACAAAATTTCTATAATCTCCTCCAATTTGACTTAGTCCTTCATCTCTAAAAATTTCTTGTCCATTTTGAAAAATTATAAAATTATATTTCATTTCTGCAAGATTAGAATTTGTTTGTGGATCATAGAATTGATAAACAAATTGAATTTTTTCATGAATTTTAATAACTGGAGGATCCCACGATAGATTTACTTCTATGTTTCTGTCTGGTGTATATTGTAACAAAGGAAATTCCAACTTTGTGCCAGTTGCATCATGTGGATAATCAGGAATTTGTTTTTCTACAATTAAAATTCCTTCCATCCATGGATGAATGGTACAATAATAAGAAAATGTACCGGAATCCTCAAATGTGTATGACCAAGATTTGCCTGGCATAAATCTGCCACTATCAAAAACTCCATTTGGTTTTCCAAAATTATCACTCATCCAACCAAATCTTCCTGAACCTTCTCCACTTGTAACAGTATGACCTTCTTTGTCATCATTATACCAGATTACAGTATCACCTACAGTTACAAACAATCGAGGTGGATCATACCACACTTCTGCTACAGTATTTAGTTCTGGATTGTATGCCCCTATTGGAATATCAATAACGTATTCTTCAGCATATGCAAAAGATGTAAAAGCCAAAATCATAAAAAGTAAAAAATATAGCAAAAAATTCATATTTTATAGCCATAATTCAATTAATTAAAAACTAGAGGTCATTTTCAACATTGCAAGCAATTATCAATTCAAAGAATTACTACAGGCATAATATACTCAAAAAGAGTGATATTTGTATAAAGAATACATAGAACAAAAATGGCAATCTCATTTAATTTAAGTAAAAAATTCATTTTTCTGGTAATGATTGTATCAGTTGTTGCTCTTTCAATAACAGGATTTCTAAGCTTCAACTATGCAGATCAAATTATAGTTGAAAGAGTAGGTGATCAATTATTTGGAGAATCAATTGTAAGAGGAGATACACTAAGATTACTTTTTGAATCAAGGATTGAACAAAATAATATTCTTGCAAATGATCCTATGATTCAATTATTGGTTTCCGAAATGAATCAAATTCCTAAAGACAAATTAAAAGAATCTCAAGAAAATAATCGTAGACATTTTTTAATTCAAATTCAAGCATTCCAAGAATTGATTGGATATTCCATAGGATTTGAAGATACTAAAATTATTGGAAACGATGGGAAAATATTTTTTTCTCTTGGTGGTAATACAAATGAAGATTTCATTGAAGATGAATTCTTTCAAAGAGGATTAAAAGAATCATTTGTTGTGTTTGAATCAGCAGAAATTGGTAAAAAAATAGTTGTTATCTCACCAATTTTTGCAGATGACAGTAAAATAGGTGATGAATCCATAGGAGTGATAATTTCTAGAATGAGAACATCTTCAATTGATAATGTTTTAGTCAATAGAAGTGGATTAGGGGAATCTGGTGAAGTATACATTGTAAATAATCAATTAATGATGTTATCTGAATCTAGATTTATTGAAGATGTAGTATTCAAACAAAAAGTGGATACATTAGCTGTACAGAAATGTTTCAATCAAGGAGAAGAATTTTTAGGATTTTATGAAGATTACAGGAATGTTCCAATTTATGGATCATCTTATTGCGCAGATGATTTAGGCATCGTATTACTTGTAGAAATTGATCAGGCAGAAGTAGAAAAACCAATAGATATCCTTCAAAATAGAATATTCTATACTGGAATTGTAATTACACTAGGAATGGGAATTGTTGCATTTGTAATATCAAAATCAATTTCAAGACCATTACTCAAATTAAAAAATGCGGCAAATAAAATTGCAAGTGGAGATTTTGAAGTAAGAACAAACATTGCAACTGGTGATGAAATTGGGGAATTATCACATGCATTTGATTCAATGGCTCAAAAACTAGAAGAATCATTAATTGAGATTAAAGAAAAAGAAGATGTCATTAAACAACAAGAAGATATTTTGTTAAAATTTTCTCAACATGAACAAAATGATTGTGTAGGTGTTATTGACATGACAGACTCTACAAGAATATCATCTAGATTGTCTGATGATGATGTTAGTAAAATGTATGAAATTTTCCTTAATTTTATGGCAAAAATTGTCCGTAAATATAATGGAGAAATAGTAAAAAACATCGGAGATGCTTTAATGTTTAGATTTGCAAATGTTGATCCAAATAATGTCAAAGCAATGAAAAATATCTTAGAATGTTGTTTGAATATGATTGAATCTCATGGTGAATTAAAAAAAGAACTTAATGCAGAAAATATAGATGAATTAGATTATAAAATTAGTGCAACATATGGTTCTGTAAAAGTAGCTGAGAGTACTACTTCAAAAATTTCAGATATTTTTGGGCCAACCGTAAATAGATGTTTTAAGATAAATTCACTTTGTCCAAAAAATAGTATAGTAGTTGGCATCAATCTATATGAAATTTTGAAAGACTTTGATGAATACGAATTTGCGCAATTCTGTTCTATTGAAATGAAGAAAAAATATGGTTACAGTATTTTTGAAGTTAAAAGAAGAAAATAAGATCAGAAGAGATATTTCTTAATTCAAAAACAAAAATTTTGAGGCTAAAATTGCCTTTATTCAGAATTTTTTAGGGCAGCATGAACAAAATCAATGATTTTTAAATAATCTGCTCTTGGTTCTGTACTAATCATAAACAAGTCATTAGAATTAATTGGAATGCTAATCATAGTAACTATTGCATATTCTGTAATTGATGATTGTTCTTTGCCTAGTTTGTATGCTAAATTTGTATAAAGATCTCTTTTTTGCAATGCATAGTGAATTGACATCTTGACATTTTCACCATCTAAGATTTTTTCTACATTTTCTTTTTGTCCACCAGCAATCATCTCACCCTTACTATTTGCAACACCAGCAAATCTAACTTTAGGATCTAAATCAAGGACTTGCTTTGATAATTCATCATAGTTGACTGTCATTTTTTAACACTGTTTGATTTCTTTTTAAAAAGTATTTTATCTTTTTCTTGTAATTCATCTTTATAATCATCCATATCTAACAAAAATTCCTCCTCATCAGAATATGCAGATTCAGCATGTTCACTAATATCCAATCCTATATCCTCAACTTCAGCAGAAACTCGAATTCCTATAGTATGTTTTAACACTTGAAGAATTATCCAAGTTCCACCAAATCCCATAGCAGCTGCTACACCAACACCTACTCCTTGAATCCAGAGTTGATCTGAATTTCCAAATAACAGTCCATCTACTCCTCCAGGATTAATTGCAGTACTTGCGAAAATTCCTATAGCTAACGCACCAACAATACCTGCAACACCGTGAACAGAGCTTACATCAAGTGCATCATCAATCTTTAATTTTTCTTTGAATAACACTACACCAGAGTATGATATTACGCCTATTGCAATACCAATTACAAATGCATGTTCAGCACTAACAAATCCAGATGCAGGAGTAATTCCAGCAAGACCTGCAATTGCACCGTTAATTGTAGCTACAACTGATGGTTTTCCAGTTCTAATCCATGAAAGTCCTGCCCAAATTAAAGCAGATACAGATGATGCCATGTGAGTTACAATTACTGTATTACCAGCAACACCGCCTGATGCTGAAAGTGCACTACCTGCATTGAAACCAAACCATCCTAACCACAATAATGAAGAACCTAAAACAGCAAGTGGTATACTATGAGGAATCATTATTGCAGGACCATAGTTTCTTCTTCTACCAAGTACTAGTGCGGCAGCAAGGGCTGCCATTCCAACACTTGTATGAATTACAATACCACCAGCAAAGTCGACAACACCAAGATCTGCTAACCATCCACCGCCCCAAACCCAGTGAACTAGAGGATAGTAGATTAGCATAGACCATGCTGCAATGAATATGATAAATGAATTAAATTTCATTCTTTCAGCAATAGTTCCTGTAAGTAATAGTGGAGTAATTGCTGCAAACATTAATTGGAATTTAACAAATAATACGCCAGGGATTGTTGGAGCATATTGTTCCAATGGTGCATCAGATGGAACTCCTTTAAGAAATACCCAATCAAAATTTCCAACTAATCCTGCAGTTGAATCACCAAAGGAAACACTAAATCCAAAAATAAACCACATGACACTCAAAAGTGCTAAACCAAAGAAGATCTGCATGAAAATTGATGCTGCATTCTTTTTTCTTAAAAGTCCAGATTCAAAAAGACCTAATGCAGGGATCATTAGTAACACGAGACTACCTGCGACAAGCATCCATGCTGTATCTCCAGAATCCAGAACCATTAAAAAAAATGGTTAATTTAGAATTAATAACAATGTCTAAATTTGATATACAAATGATTATCATTTAGTTATCAAAACCAGAAATTATATGTGTAATTGAAATTACAATAATTAAATGTTCAAAATAGAAGTAATACTTGGCAAAAATGATGTCATGGCAATTAGTGAAGGATTAAAGGAAATAGGTATAGGAGGTCTTACAGTTTCCAAAGTTAGAGGAAGAGGAAAGAAACCAGGTCCGGAAATTCACGCATCAAAAGGTAGTGAAATTTTTGTGCCACAATTTAACGATAAATATCATTTAGAGGTTATAGTTGCAGATTCAAAAGAAGATGAAGTTATAGCAATCATCAAAGAAAAAGGTAGAATTGGTAAAATCTTTGTTTCTCAAGTTTTAAGAGCAGTAGATATTGCAACTGGTGCTGAAGGGGAAAGTACAATCTAAGAAAAATTATGAATTTACGTAAAAGCAAATTATTTCATAGAGAAAAGATGCAACCACTTCACGGTAGAGATTATCTCAAAGTAGCAACAATAGTTGGAATTATAGTTGTGCCATTAATTGTAGGTTTATCTATATGAAAATATCCAAAATTGCTATTGCAAAATTAGTACTTGCAGCAGTAGGTATGATATTAGTAGGATTAGCTTTGTTTAATGGCTACTATTAGAAATCGCCAAAATTATTTTCATAGATAATTGTAGGATTCTTTAATTGTTTTTCTAGAATTGGAAGTGATTTCATAATACAGTAATTTACAAAATCACTAAAAGATTTTATTCTGTAATCATTTCGAAGTGTTTCTTTGTTTTCTTCATATGTTTCTTGTAGTTTTTGTAAAGTAAATTTTTGTAATGGTACAAATCTACTACGTTTTGGTAATGATTTTGATTCTAATTTTTTATCTAAAGATATTTCAAGATCTTGCTTTCCATCAAGTGTTGCCATATCTACAACTTCTTCCATTTCAGAAACAAAGATTTTTCCACCATGATTTGATGACAAGCCAGAATTTTTTGAAATCATTTCAACAACTTTTCTTGCATCTTTATCAGAAACTACCATTTCAATTTTTGCTAATGGTACTGACTTTAATCCAGTTAAACCTACTCGAGAGCCTTGAGATTCATCGTAAATATGGCTATCATCTAAATTTCGTTTATCAATTATGTAAGTTCCAACTATATTCAAATTAGTTTTAATGGCAGGGAAATTTTTTCGTTTAATTATAGCCTCTATCTTTTTCATAGATAATTTTCAAAAATAGGTATATTTATGAGAAATGGTCATTATCACGACTAAAAATAATAGGTATACAGATTATTATTTAAAAAATCCAAACTTTGATCCCCATCCTTGTTTTTGCTTTTTAGCAGGTTTCAATGAGAGATCATCTAGCATTGCATAGGTTATAGTAAATCCATGACCAACCATAGTAGCATCTTTGATGTAGTTCTCTTTGTTTGATACAAATTCATCAGCTAAATCTTTGATTTTCTTAGTTTTAAGATCAAATAGTCGTATTTTTTTGCCATTCTCAAGTTTAATTATTGCATCACCGCTTAAACCCTGAATAGAAAAATTCTCAAAAAATCTAATCGTTCCACCTTCTTTTAACAAAATCTCAGAATCAAAAGTTAACTTTCCACCATAAAATAAAATTTCTCTTGCAGAAATTTTTACATCATCTTCGACGTTCAAAACAATAACAGAGTCAGCTTCAAGTAATACTGTATTTGCAATATTTTCTGCAATAATTTTTCCATTTAATGCAGATATGTGAGTTCTGTGTTCTTGAATTTGAAAAACCCCTACACGAACAGGATCTTCAATTTTAAATTTTCTTCCATAAACATTTCCAATAACAACATTACCATTATCTACAATAATTTTTGCACCATTATCAATTTTATATTTATTTTCTAATGGATTGATGAATTTAAAATCTCCATTAATTAGATGAATACTTGTCTGAAATTCTTCTGTCCATGATGGACTAGTAATACTCCCTTGCATAATTATTGGACCATCATAAGAAAAACTTCCTGCCATAAAATTTCCTTTAATCGATAAAGCACCAGTAACCTTTCGTTCTAATTCAATTTCTCCAAGAGTTTTTGAACCAAACAATCTAGATCCAGTCGTGTTTGAATTATTCAAAGTAGCAGCCCATTTTTCAGCAGCTTTCATTTCTTTGAATAGTTCTTGACCTAAAATTTGATTTTTTCTTCTTATATCAGCCTCAGAATCACCAGAATACACTTTAGAATTTTTTAATTTTTCATAGTCTGTTTCGGGATATTTTTTACCTATTTTTAGATCATCATATGCTTGTTTAATTTTTATAAATTGTTCATTTTCACCTCCACGATCGGAGTGATATTGAAGAGCTAATCGTCTAAATGCATCTCTAATTTCTTTTTCTGTTGAACCCTCAATAATTCCCAGGATATCATAATTACTTTCTACCATATTCTATACCAATGATAATTTTTCAAATTCCTATACTTGTAGGTTATTACATAGAATATCAAGTATATGAAAATAGTAAATTCTAGTTAGGTTTATTTGATTTTATAAGAGCTATAATTGCAATAATAATTCCAATTATTCCAACTCCTATTCCAATAATTCCCATATCATTGAATTGATTATTTTCTATAATGACTACTGAATCTTTCAAACTACTGACATCTTCAATCAATGCAGTATGTCCATCAATCATTTGTGTAATTGTAATATCGGATGGTTCAGGGAATTCAATGTATGCACGTTCAGAAACTTTAGGAGGATGCATGGATAAACTAATTGGAGTGTCAACAATCATTCCTAAAATATTTGCTTGATAAAATCCAGAAAGAGTTGGATTTACAAATGCATAATATTTTCCTGAAATATTATGATCAGGCGATAAAGGAAGTGTGATGCTTTCATCTTTGTAAATTAATTCTATCTTAACGGTTTTTTTCAAATCTGAAATTCCATTCTGAAATTTTTGAGATTCTGCACATTTAGGTAATTCAGGGATTTCTGGGCATGCTATTAGTGGACTAACATAGAATTCTATTGCATTAGTTTCTCCTGATACCACAGGCTCATTCATCCAACCAATTTCTACTCTATATTCACCTACAGCATCAACAGTATGACCATATGCAATTCCAGATAGACCTGGAATGATTAATAAAAATAATAAAAATAATTTTAATTGCATACTAAAAAAACTAAATCTGATTTTAAAAACGTTTTACTAATTTTCATGAAATAATCGATGTTTATACCAATTATGCATCTGCATACATTGAAACTTCCCAAGCTGTTGGAGTTTGTGCAAATGCAGTATATTCTTTATATTTTAATTCAGAATATGCATCTAGGAAATCTTTTGTAAAAACATCTATTAAGAAATTTGAATCACTAGACAAAGAATCTAATGCACCTTTCAAAGATACAGGCAGAGATCCAATATTATATTCTCGTTTCTTTTCTGTAGAAAGCTTGTAGACATTTTCTTCAACCGGATCACCAGGATCAATTTTATTTTTAATTCCATCTAGTCCTGCAAGTAGTAATGCAGCCTCTAAAAGATAGATATTTGCTGTTGGATCAGGTACACGATATTCAATTCTCTTACTTTTTTCTTGATTTCGATTATACATTGGAACTCTAATGGCTGTAGAACGATTTGCCAATCCCCAACAAACATTGACTGGTGCTTCAAATCCAGGAACAAGACGTTTGTATGAATTTGTTGTAGGATTTGATATCGCACATAGTGCTGAAGCATGACTTAGAATTCCACCAACATAATATCTGCCAGTTTGACTCATTTGTGCTACATTATCATTTTCATCATACATTTCATTCTTATTTTTATTCCATAAACTCTGATGTGTATGCATAGCAGATGCGTTGTCACCAAAAATTGGTTTTGGCATAAATGTTGCAACTTTATTTTTTCTTTTAGCTTTAATTTTTACTAAATTTTTAACTGCAATAACATTATCTGCCATTGCAATCATTTCATCATAAACTAAATTAATTTCACATTGACCAGAAGTTGCAACTTCATGATGCTCAGCTTCAATTTTTATTCCAAAATAATTGTATAAATCTTCACAGACATCTTTTCTAAAACCATTAAGAGTATCTTTTGGTTGTGATGGATAGTATCCTTCTTTGATATCAATTGCAGTACTTACATTTCCTTTTGCCCAAGGGGATTCTTTGGATTCAATTGAGTAACCTGAACCTCCTCCAGAATGTGTTGCTGCATATGGAGATGGATAAACATTGATTGCATCAAAAACAAAAAATTCTATCTCAGGACCCCAATTAGTATGAGTAAATCCAAATTCATTTAATTTCTCTGATGCCTTGAAAGCTATGCCTCTAGAATCTCTGGCATATCTTGATTCTTTGTTTGTACTTCCATCATAAAGATCACAGAAAATTCTTGCATTTTTTCTATTACCTGGATCATAGTCATTAGGAAGAATTTTGAATGAGTTTGGATCAGGCATTAAAATCATATCAGAATTATTTACAGATTTGAAACCAACAATTGAACTTGCATCTAATTTTTCAAGACCATTTACAAAACTATTTTTGTCAATTGCATAGCTTGGCATTCCAACATTATGAAGTTCACCGAAAATATCTACAAACCAAAAGTCTATGAATGATATATTTTCATCTTGAATAGTCTGTAATACTTGATCTGAGTTCAATTTGATATTAATTCTAAATTAGTTTACTAATGCTATCTTGTAAGTTAGAATTGTCAAGTTAGTCATGTAAATTATAAAATTTGTTGTAATTAACTCATCTTTGATGCTTTGATAACATCAAGTTCATCTTCAAAGAAGAATTTCTCTTCAAATGCAGGTTTTAGATCATCTAACCAGATAGCATTTTCATCATATTTTGCAAAAAATGGTTGATCTACCCAATTAGGATTCCTTCCTTGCAAAAATCGTAAAATGAGTATTTTTTGATCATTTAATTTTGATGTTCCTACTACCTGCACTTTTCCTGGAGTTGCAGACATACTAGGACCACGAACAGTTCTAGCTAATCCACTAACAGAAGAATAGGCTTTACTAAAAATCTCATATGCTTTAACTAATGAAATTCCAAAATAGTGTTGAGCGCCAGTATCTCTTACAACAAACATGTAGTATGGTATACAACCAAGTTGAACTTGTTTAGTCCACATTTTTGCCCACATATCAGCATCATCATTAATGTGTGCTAAAAGAGGGGATTGAGTTCGAATTTCTGCACCAGTTTTTCTTACTATTTTGATAGCAGATTTTACAGCTTTTGTAGATAATTCATTTAGATGATTAAAGTGTCCCATAAATGCAAGATGTAATCCATTATCAGTTATTCTTCTAAATACATCCAACATTTCTTCAGAATCTGAATCAGTTAAAAATTTGTAAGGCCAATAAGAAAGAGCTTTTGTTCCAATTCTAATTGTTTTTAGATTTTGAGGTTTTGATTCAATAATAGTATCAATATATTTTGAAAATATTTTTGCTTTCATAATCATCGGATCACCACCAGTGAAAAGCACATCACTAATTTCAGGATGTTCTGTAACGTATTGTACTAATTGTTCACCTTCTTGCATAGCAAATTTCATTTCATCCATTCCAACAAATTGCGGCCATCTAAAACAAAAACTGCAATAAGCATGGCAAGTTTGACTTTGACTAGGGAAAAAGAGACAAGTTTCCTTATATTTGTGCTGCATTCCATAAAGTTTAGTTCCATCTTTTAACATTGGAACATTTAGCTCCATTTGTCCTGCAGGATGTGGATTTAATTGTAAACGAATTTCATTTGCTATATTTGCTATTTCCTTTTTATCAGAATTATTTTTTAAAGCTGTTTCCATTTTTTTATAATGTTCTGATTTCAGCATTCCTTTTTGAGGAAAAGTTAAAACATACATTGGATCATTTGGAATATTGTTCCAATCAATTAATTGTTCAACAACATAATTATTTGCTTTAAATGGCAAGACATTTCCTACAACTTCCATTTCAAATTGTATTTCTTCACCAAGATTTTGAATTTGTGGAAGAGTGCGAAAATTTGATAATGTATAAGATTTGAGTGATGGTGCACCATCCCATACTGATTCTTGCTGGGTCATTTTATAATTAGTGCATTTACCCTTGATAAAAGTTAGACTATTTAGGCATGAAATTTTTTGAACTTTAAGAAAATAGTTGTGAGTTTAAAAAAAATAATGATAATATGGGTTAACCTTTGTATTCTAGGACATGTGTTTGATTAGAATGGTGATTTTACATGGCTGAAGATGACTTGACACAAATTCCAGTTGGAGAATTAGAAACAGTTTCACAGCTTTTAGCATCAAATGAATCAATTCAAATTGCATTTTCTGTAATGATCATAGGAATTATTGGAATATCTATTGGGTATAAACAATTATCACGTTGGGTTGGTTCTCAAAAATTTTATTATCAAAAACCTCATTTTTCACGATTTGTACGTAGAGCAATCTTACCATTTTTTGCAATTGCGTTAATTACTGCAATAAATATACACATACAAACAGGACTTTTGTTTGGAGAGGATTTGTCAATAGTTGGGGATGAACACATATCACCTGCAGAAACGTTTGCAAAGATTCTCAACACATTCAATATTTTGGTAATTGGTTATACAATTTCTCATCTTATCCCAATTGCTCTTAACAAACGTGAAAAAACTGAGTTAGAAAAAGTTGATTTTGATGCGTGGTTTGAAATGAGAGGATTTATCGATGATGGGGATGATTTATTTCATAAATTGTACACATGGCTTCCACCAAAAGTAACTCCAGAAGATATGGACGAGGAAGAATTCAAAGAATTGTTAAAAACGAAAGAAGGTATGTTGGAATTGGAACAGTTTCGAACAGCCAAAGGAAATCCAATTGGAGGATATGAAAAACTAGTTGATAAACCATTTGAAGAATGGAAAAAATCAGAACGAACAAAATATGAAAAATATTATCAAAAATGTATTTCTGGCAATAATCAATCTGGACGAAAGCTAAAACCAGGTGCAAAGCCTGATGAAATTTTTCCTATTGATGTCTGGAGAGGAGAGAAAAGAATCAACAGTTATGAGCCAATAATTCCAAGTTCTCGTCCTCCTGGATATGCAAAAAGAAAAAGTGAGGGAATTCCAAAATCTGCAAAACAAATTATTCCAATAGGAATTTTTCTTGTAACAATTTTGGGAGTTGTTGCTTGGTGGGGAGTTGATTTGATTTATCTTGCCACAGCAACAGGTGGATTAGCAATTGGTTTAGGATTAGCATTACAAGAGACTATGCAGAATTATTTTGCATATATTCTCATTAGAAAAGATAAGATATTTCTTGAAGGTGAGCGCATAAAACTAGATACAGGATATAATGGCTATGTGCACAAAATTACTCCTAGAGTAACCTATCTTAGAGATGCATTAAATGAATCCATTGCAATAATTCCAACTAGACAACTAGTCAATGCACAAGTGATTAACTATACACAGGGAATAAAGATGGTCCCTGCAATCGTTGATGTAGGTGTTTCATATCTTAATGATCCTAAGCAAGTTTCAGCTATTCTAGTCAAGGTTGGGAAACGTGCAATGAAAGAAGTTGTTGATGGAAAAGGTAGACATCTCATTAGACAAATTCGATGCCCATATTTGAAACATAATCAATCAAGTTGTGGTTGTGATAAAGATATTCATGTTGATATCAATCAACCAGTTGTAAGGTTTAACCAGTTCAATGATTCCGCATTAGATTTTTCATTATGGGTTTATGTTAGAGATTATGGAGCACAATTCAAAACAAAAACTGACATTAGAATGATCATGTATGAAGAATTCAAAAGATATGACATTAGAATTCCATGGCCAATTAGAACAGTATACCAAGGAGATGAAAAACGTGAACAAGAAGAGATCGATAAGCTCAAGGATAAAAGAAATGAGGTTATTGACAAATACGGTATAGGGGATATTGGTCGCGGTAGTGGTGAGGATGAATAATCTTCTCAAAACTTAAGAATCCCATTAATTCACATTTTCTTGTTGAGTAAATTATCAGTAATTGCAGGTCAATCATCTGAAGATGTAGCAAGAAAATTATCTAGAAAAATAAAGGCAAATTTTGTAAAATCACAAGTAAGGGTTTTTACTGATGGAGAAAGTAAGATCACACTAAGCGGAAATATATCAAAAAAAAAATCTATTGTTGTACAATCTATTTATCCTCCAGTTGATACAAATCTAATTCAAGCATTATCACTTATTTCAAAAGCTAAAGAAACATCGTCAGAAACAATTGCTGTGATTCCATATATGGGATATGCAAGACAAGATAGAGAATTTTTACCAGGAGAAATTGTCACAATGAAAGTTCTTGGTAAATTATTCAAAGGAGCTGGTGCATCAAAAATTATTACAGTTGATATTCACAGTATGATTGGATTCAAACATTTTTCAATTAAAACAAAAAATGTGTCTGCAATTCCTGAACTTGTAAGATATTTCAAGAAATTGAGCCTGAAAAACCCACTTGTTGTATCACCAGACCAAGGAGGAAAAGAAAGAGCAAAAGAATTTGCAAAAGAATTAGGCTCAGAATACATTGCTTTAGAGAAAAAGAGAGATAGAAAAACAGGCAAAGTTCAAATTAAAACAAAGAATCTTGATGAAGTTGCAAATAGAGATTTGATATTAGTTGATGATATGATTAGTACCGGAGGAAGTATTGTAAAAGCTACTCAATTTCTTAAAAAACAAAAATGTAAAAAAGTCTATGTTGCATGTACACACGCACTTTTAATGAATGATGCTGAGAGTAAAATCAGAAAAGCTGGTGTTACAAAAATTATTAGTGCAAATACAATTCCAGGTAAAACATCCATTGTAGATATTTCTGATACTATTGCAAAGGCAATTTAATTATGCCAGAAAGCTTTTTTGTTTTATCCAAAGATTATCTAGAACTTGCAACAGATGAGATTACAGCAATAGCAAAAATGTATGATAGATTTTCTAAAATAAAAATAATTTCTAATTTAGTAATAGTTCAATCTAAAACCAATGTAAACGAAATAGCAAAACGTGCTACATTTGTAAAAACTTCAGGGCAAATTTTAAGAAAAATGTCAGGATTATTTTTAGATGAAGAAAATGTGGGTGTTTTAAAAAATGCAAAAAGTTTTGTTTGTAGAGTGATTAATTTATCATTAAATCAATTCAACGTTCCAGAATTAGAAAGTTCTATGGGAGACATGATATCAAAATTCTCTCATGCAAAAGTAAATTTAGAAAATCCAGATATTACAGTATATCTCATTTTTACAAATAATGAAAACTTTTTTGGATTTTCAAAACGAACTAAAGAACAGGTAAGACCAAAAAAGATCAAGAAATATCCTCATGAATTGGATTGGAAACTAACCAGAGTAATGATTAATCTGATTGGGATGAAAAAAGGAGAAACTGTATGCGATCCATTTTGTGGAACAGGTACTACACTACTTGAGGCAGAATCTATGGGAATTCACGGGATAGGATTAGATTTTGATGGAAAAATGTGTGAAATTGCTAAAAAAAATCTCAAGATTAACAATTATCATTCAAAAATTTTGAATTCAGAATTTCATGAATTATCAAAAATATCTGATAAATTTGATGGAATTGTAACTGATTTACCATATGGGACAGCCTCAAAAACATCAGAAAAACCTCAAGAAATATTGAAGAAATTTTTCTCAATGCTTCCCAAACGAAAAAGAGTGGCAATTATGTACAAAAAAGAAATGGATTTTAACTCAAAATTAAGTGGATTAAAAAAATACCATATCTATAGGCATAAAAGCTTGACAAGAACAATTCTGATAAAATGAAACTTGTATTCTTAGGTACTTCTGCTGCCCAACCCACTGAAAATAGAGGATTATCATGTATTTGTTTAGAAAGAGATGGTGAGATCTTAATGTTTGATGCAGGTGAAGCTGCTCAAATATCATTTATGAAATCTGGCTTGGGTTGGAATAAAAAAATGAAATTATTTGTTACACATATGCATGGAGATCACTGTATAGGGATTTTAGGATTGTTACAAACTATGTCAATGCAAAATAGATTTGAAACATTAGAAATTTTTGGACCAAATGGGATTGAAGAATTCATTGCAGCAAACATCAAAGTGTTAAATTTTGGATTATCATTTCCTGTTTTGATTACTACCATCAAAGAAGGAAAAGTGTTTGAAAATGAAAAATTTTCTATTTACGTATGTAAAGCAAATCATTCAGTAACAGCCTTTTCATATTTGTTTGAAGAAAAAGATAAACCTGGACGATTTAATCTAGACAAAGCCAATCAATTAGGAATTCCTGAAGGAAAATTATGGAGTGATTTACAAAAAGGCCAAAATATTACAATTAATGATAAAATAATAAATCCAGATCAAGTATTAGATGAAAAACGTCCAGGTAAAAAAGTTGGAGTTTCTGGTGATACAATGCCAACTAGAGAATTAGAAAAATTTTTTGAGAATTGTGATTATCTAGTATTTGATTCAACATTTTTAGAAGAAGAGAAAGATAGAGCACAAGAAACATGTCATTCTACTGCAAAACAAGCTGCAACATTAGGAAAAAATGCTAAAGTAAAAAATTTAGTTTTAACACATTTTTCAGCTAGATACAAAAATGAAGAAGGGCATTTGAAAGAAGCTAAAGAAATTCATGATTCAGTAATTACTGCAAAAGATCTCTTAGAAATAGAAATTAAATGAAATGTTTGAATCAATCAGCAAACAAATTAAAAATTATAAAAAAATTGTTTTTATAACAGGAGCTGGAATTTCACAAGGAAGTGTAATCCCCACATTTAGAGGAAAAGATGGATTATGGCGAAATTATGATCCAATGAAACTTGCTACCATTGATGCATTTTATGAGAATCCTAAATTGGTGTGGGAATGGTATAATGAGAGAAGAAATAATATTTTTCAGGCACAACCAAATCCAGAACATAATGCTATTGCTGAACTTGAAAAACATGCTCAAGTCACGGTTCTAACACAAAATATTGATGGATTACACAAAAAAGCTGGAAGTTCAAATGTTTTAGAATTACATGGGAGTATTGCAAAGATCAAATGTTCTGTTTGTGATTATAATGAAGAAATTTTAACTGAAATTTCTGATTTTCCACCACTTTGTAAATGCGGAAATATACTAAGACCAGATGTAGTATGGTTTGGAGAACCGCTACCACAAAATGTATGGCAAAATGCTATTGAATTTGCAAGTCAGTGTGATTTAATGGTCATAGTGGGAACATCACTTGTAGTATCTCCAGCAAATACACTTCCACTATATGCAAAACAAAATAATGCAACATTAATTGAAATTAATCCAGAAAAAACAGAGATGTCAGAGAAAATGGATGAAATTATTAGAAATACAAATGTAGAAATTCTATCAAAATTAGTTTTACTATTTAAAAAAAACTAAGGTTGAGAAAAAATGCCGTTAATTTTAGTATCAGAAGAATCTCCTGGATTATAAACTGATGAAGTAACTGTCCCATAATCTTCATGCTCTACGATCATATCTACATAATATGGAATTCCTGTTGCATCATTTACATTTGTATCAAAATTTGAAGTAAAAAAAGTACCAGAAAAAATTTCTTTATCAGCAGTTCTAATTATCACATTAACACTTTTTGTTTTTCCACTTGTATCAACATATTGAAGTAAAATATTATCATCTGATTGCTGTTTAGTAGATAAAGAAAGAGTTTCAGGTATTTTTAAAATAGTATTTTGAGATGAAATATTATCAATTGATGATTAACTAGTTAATGATTGATTGGTTGAACCAGAATTTGAACTACCAGTAAAAATATTTTGAATTGATTCTATTGGATTAAAATTTGAAATTTCTTCTTGAATTGTTTTTTGGGATGATTCTTTTACTTCAGAGATTTCATCGGATATTTTATCTCCAGCATCACTAATTTCATCAGATATTGATTTACTTGTTTTATCTACGATCTTATCTATTGATGAATCAATCCTTTGCTCTACTGAATCAAAAGCCTTTGAACCGAAAATACTTACATCATTTTTTAGAGAATCAAGTACAGTTGCCGAAGTTGTAGGAAACAAGTTATCAATTTCATTTGAAAATATCATACCTCCCAAGATTACGATACCTACCATTATGCCTAGTTTAATGAACATCATAGAGTAATTCAAAAAAATAGATTTTAGATTCAAACTGAAAAAAATAGTCAAAAATGAGTGAATTTTCTTAGCTAATTTTCAGCTAATTTAACAAGAAATCCAATCTATTATTCCATCAATATTAGATGAATTCAAGATTACCTTAATTGGTCCAAGGGGGGACTCTTCTACTTCATCACATATTGCGACTTGATCTACAAAAGCCGCTTGTTTATTTAGAAAAAACCAAGAACTATTTCCATCCAAATTATTTTCTAAATTACGCGTATAACTTTTTTGAGATTGTGTGGATGAAATAGATTCATAAATTTTTTCTAAAGATCTTAATTCATTTGATTGGGCTTTAATTGAAAAATTTTCATTTTTTATAGTTGAGTGTGGAAAAACATTAGAAATTGCTTGTATAACTTTCTCAGAATCCTCTGATAAGTTTACTGGACAAATCATTTCAATTTTACAATTAATGTTTGGAATTTTCATTCTAACCATTTTTGAATAATCTTAAAAGTTTGTTCAATTAATTCTTCTTTTGTTTTACCAACATTAGATATTGCATTATCAGAAAGTGCAATAGAATTACTTACACCTACTCCTAATTCACGATTATCTCTTTCTTCAAAATGTTGTTTTGTTTGAGGATCATCTGTTCTTCCTCTTTTTTGTAAGAAATCAAATCTAGTATCAGTGGAAGCATGAACTGCTAATAATTTTACTATACCATATTTTTTTAGTACTTGAATTTCATCATTTGATCTAACTCCATCAATTAAAATTACATTTGAAATTGAAGATTCAATTTGTGGTTTAACTAATTCAGCTATAGCACCAGGACCATTTTTCTCTCTTAACTCAAGCATTAATTTACCTAAATTTTCTCTAGTGGATTCTAGATTTCTTTTTTTAGCTTCTTCTCTGACACTGTTTCCCATATTGATAATTTTATAGCCTTTGGATTGTAATCCTTCAGCAATAGTAGACTTGCCTGCTCCAGGCATTCCTGTTAAACATACAATTAGTTTTGTCAACATATATCAAAAAAAAGACTCGTCTATGAAGCTACCGGAAATTATTATAAACATACTTCAAAAAATATCATGATGCGTGTTTTTGTAGCTATTGAAATTAAAAATAATGATATAATTAATTCAATTAAAGAATTTCAAGAAAAAGTCAATATTGATGCTAAAGCAGTAGAATTGAAAAATCTACATTTCACTTTACAGTTTTTAGGGGAAATTTCAGATGAAATTACTCAAAAAATTATTCAAGCTCTTAAAACGATCGAATTTTCAAGTTTTGATGTCAATCTAAAAGAAATTGGAGTATTTCCCAAGCCCAAATTTCCAAGAGTCGTTTGGATTGGAACAGATGAAATTGGAGGAAATATGTTAATTCAACTATCCAAAAAAGTGGAAAAAGTATTAGAACCACTAGGATTTTTTTCAAATAAACCATTCAAACCTCATATCACAGTATTTAGAATTAAAAAGAAGATTGGAGATATATCAGGAGAATTGGAAAATCATAAAATGGTAAATTTTGGAATTCAAAGGGTGTCAAATATTAAATTGAAAAAAAGTATGCTTACTGCAAATGGACCAATTTATTCAGATTTGGTGGAGGTTAATGTAAAAAAATGAATCCAATGATTTCTAAAGTTTCTAAAACTGTGATACCTTCAAAAATAATAGAAAAATCAAAAAAGCAAATTGCAGAAACATCTTTTAGCTTGGTTGAAAAAGAAATTAAAAAATATTCAGAAGTGGTAGGATTGGAATTTGGCGGATCATTTGCTAAGGAAACTTGGCTAACTAAAGATGCAGATGTAGATATTTTCATTAAATTTAAAAAAAATGTATCTGAAGAAAAATTTGAGAAAATTTCTAAAAAAATTGGATTTGATTCATTAAAAAAATATTCTCCTTATGTTAGATATTCTCAACACCCATACGTTGAAGCTAAAATCAAAAATACTAAGATCAATGTCGTACCATGTTATGATGTAAAAATTGGAGAATGGAAAAGTGCTGCAGATAGATCCCCATTTCATACAAAATTTATGAAAAAATCATTAACACCAAAAATGAGAAACGAAGTGCGAGTTTTGAAGACATTTCTAAAATCAAACGGAATTTACGGTGCAGAAATAGCAAAACAAGGATTTAGTGGATATATTTTAGAAGTTTTGATTTTAGAATTTAAAAGTTTTGAAAATCTAATTAAATCAATTTCAAAAATTAATGAAAATCAAATCATCGGAAAAACAACTAAAAAATTCGATACATCAATTGTTGTAATTGATCCTATAGATAATAATCGAAATTTAGCTGCTGCTATTTCTGATGAAAATATTGGAAAATTTATTCTTATTTCAAGAGCGTTCAAACAAAAACCAAGTATAGGATTTTTTAAAATTAGAAAATCAAAAATATCAAATAAATTTTGGAATAATTTATTGGTTGTAAAATTTAATTTTAAAGCTAGAAGCCCAGATATTATCTGGGGGCAAATCAAAAGAGCAACTTCAACATTGTCCACTCAGTTAGAATTGGGAGGGTTTACTGTACTGAGAAGTAAATCTCACATAGATCAACAAAAAGAGGCCTATCTTTTGTTCTTTTTAGAATCTACCAAAATCAATGAAATCTATTCCAAAAGCGGACCTGAATTTTTCAGAGAGGCTAGCACACATAGTTTTATTGCTAAAAATCTCAAAAATGCAGAATTGGTATGGGTGGGAAATAATAAAAAAATAATTTCTTTAGAAAAAAGAAATCATACTGATGCAGTAAATTTTATGAAAGAATTTTTGAAGAAAAATCTTCAAGTAGGCATACCAAAAGGTCTTCAAGGAGATTTTAAACAAGGTTTCAAGATATTTGTAGGAAACAAAAATCTAAGTAAATCAATTAAAGAGGAAGCAGCTGAATTGATTTCAGTAGATGGCACACTCCTTCATTTCAATTAAAAAATTTTTAGAAGAACCATATTCAAACGTTATAGGGTATCCAAATGCAACTAACCGTCAAATCAAATCAAGAATAAATGAATTAGAAAAATTAAAAATTAAATCAATTGCTTTAACTGGCCCTACCACACTTGGGAGTTTAGAGATTTTAGGAAAAGGATACACAGGTGTTGTAGTAATTGCAAAGAAAAGTAACAAAGAAGTTGCCCTAAAAATTAGAAGAACTGATTCTCCAAGAACAGATATGAAAAATGAAGCAGTGTTGTTAAAATTAGTAAATTCAGTTAAAGTTGGTCCAAAAATGATTGATGTTAGTAAAAACTTCCTAGCTATGGAATATCTTGAAGGAGAGAAATTTAGTAATTGGATTGAGATGTTAAAAGGAGTTGGAAGTGCAAAAAAATTAAAATTAACAATAAAAAGTGTATTAGAAGATTGTTATAGATTAGACCAAATTGGATTTGATCATGGTGAATTGAGTAATATTTCAAAACATGTTATTGTAGGAAAAACAAAATCTTCATTGATCGATTTTGAAAGTTCAAGTACAAAGAGAAAGCCATCCAATGTTACATCAATTACTCAAGCATTTTTCATTGGATCGGGAATTTCTAAAAAAGTTCAAAAAATTTACAAAAATTCATCCAAAGAGAAAATTATTGAAGCATTGAAATTATACAAACAAGAAAAATCACGAGAAAATTTTGAAAAATTACTTAAAATTCTAAAATTATAATGGGATCGGCAGGATTTGAACCTGCGACCACTAGTCCCCCAGACTAGTATCATACCAAGCTAGACTACGATCCCTCGTTTCAGAGGTACAAAATGAAATTATTAAATCGTCCTATTGATAAATAAAATTAATGAAACTTTGCAATATTTGTCACAAAATTTCTGCTACAAATCAGGATCATCTTGATTGTGTTCAAAGAAGAAGTATAGAAACAGAATCTGAAGATTTTAAAAACAACATTCCAGAAAAACTCAATCTTTCAAAGAATAATCAAGAAATAGATGTAGGAGTTAAAGCAATTTTAGAACATCTCTCAAAAAGTAAAGATTCAGATGAATAAACTAGAACCATTTTGATAGTCTTTCTTTTTCAAACTCTATTTTTTTAGAAAGATTATCACTAGTTGACTCTGTAAGATTTGTCAATGGTTTTGATTGTGAAAACATATCAACTTCAATTACAGATGCAGTATCTCTGCCAGATTCAATAAAACAGCCACCTTTTCCATCAAACAATGCAGATTCTTCTTTAGATTGAATTTTTGCTATAATATTTTGTGCTACTGTAATACCTTCTCCTTCTGCAAAAATTCCAGCTTTTGGAACTGCCATTTTTTCTACAACTGTTAAACTAGTTACATCACCTACTGCAAAAACATTTTCAATCGATGTTTTACAATCTCTATCTATTGGAATAAATCCAGATTCTTTAGCTAATCCAGAATCATAAATTACTTTAGGAGCAATATGTGGTGGAATAGCTAAAAGTATATCAAAATCAGCTTCACTATCTTCAAAAATTAATTTTTTAGATTCAACAGATTTTATTTTACATGAATTATGAAAAACAATTTGTTCGGCATTTACTAGTTCAAGAATTTGTTTACTAACTTCAGGTCCAGCAGCTGGTAAAGTAATAGGAGCAGGACTGTAAAAATCAATTTTCACAGAATCACGAATTCCTCGTTTTCGAAGCATAGAATCTATCAATAAACTAGCCTCAAATGGTGCTGGGGGGCATTTGTAAGGCATTCCCATTATAGAAATTGCAATTTTTCCAGATTTAATACTCTCAAGTTGTTCACGTATTTCTAAAAGTTGATTATGATCATAAAGATTAAATCCATTTTGTTCTAATCCAGGGATTTTTTGAGGAGCTAATACTGCCCCCATTGAAATAATTAGAAAATCAAATGAAATTTCTTTAGTTTTTGTTTTTATATTTTTATTTTCAAAATTAATTGATATAATTTCATCTTTAATAAAATCAATTTCTTTTTTTTGTAATTCATTTAATGATCCAGTTGAATTTTCAAAAGTACGAGTTCCATTTATGATCCATAACTTTGCAAATCCTACCATAAACCAGTCTTTTTTATCAATTACAGTAATTGTTACTTGTGATGATGGTAATGTGTTTCTTAATTCATTCGCAGCTGAAAGTCCACCAAAGCCTCCACCTAAAATTACAACATGTGGAATATTTGTCAACTTAAAGTGCTTGAGTTGTAGGTCGTATTAAAATCTCATTTACATTAACATGTGCTGGGGAATCAACTGCATATAAAATTGCATTTGCAATATCTTCTGCTTGTAATGCTTCCATTTTCTTTGCATTTTCAACAAATCCTTTCAAGGATTCGTCAGTAATGGTATCATTAAGTTCTGTTGCAACAACTCCTGGCTCAATACTAGTTACTCTAATGTTAGAACGAACACTAAATTCTTGTCTTAATCCTTCAGTAAATGCTGCAATGGCATATTTAGTTGCACAATAAACACTACCACCAGCAAAAACTATTCTTCCTGCTACTGATGAAAGATTAACTATATGGCCTGATTTTTTTTCTTTCATATGTGAGATTACAGCTCCTGTAGAATACAAAACACCTTTGATATTCACATCAATCATTCTATCCCATTCATCAACTTTGAGACTTTTGAATAAACTCAAAGGCATTAAACCTGCATTATTTACAAGAATATCAATAGAGCCCCATTTCTCCAAAACGGCTTTTGCAAAATTTTCACATTCAGATCTTTGTGTTACATCTAATTTTTGAAAAAATACTTCTCCACCTTCAGATGTGATTTTTTTTGCTAGTTCTTCTAATCTATCTACTCTCCTAGCACCTATTGCAACTTTTGCACCTGCTTTTGATAAGGCCAAAGCAGTAGCAAATCCTATTCCACTGCTGGCTCCAGTAATTATTGCAACTTTATCTTTAATCATTTAATCTTCAAGCAGACTATAGTTGAACATCGTAAAAATGTTTAGAGATTAAAAAATTTCAAGAAAATTCTGGCTTCCTAGAAATCATGAGGATTTTAGCATATTGTAGAACAAATTAGCCATTCAGATCCATGAACCATCAAAGATTTCTCATTTTATGAAAAACAAATGCCAACGCATGATTTCCCTCATGCGCCAGATTCTAAAGAAATGCAATGTTCCATTGTTTTTGTATCCAAAATCAAAGCATACATTTTCAATACACCAGCACATCATTTTACTAGTCCTTAGACAGTACGACTCAAAAAGCTACAAGTCATTTGTTGAATGGCTGGATGTAGCAACTGAGATTGTTTTACAATTACAACTAAAAACAATCCCGCATTTTACAACACTGCAAAAGGCAGCAGCTCGAATCAGCGAGGGAACATTACATGTTGCAAAGGATGATTCATCCAAATTATATCACCTGATTCCATATTTACAGGAATTGATGTGACAGGATTTGAAAACAGACATGCAACTCCTTACTATTCCTACAGATGCAATCTCAGGCATGCATTTACAAAATGCTCAGCAGGATCAGATATGGAATCCCAGCTTGTTTGTGCAGTTGTGATTCAGTACCATCAGTATCTCATGGTATCAAGCATTTCCCAAAACTATTCTCACAAATGCTTATGTTACTGCAATGCAGATTATGGTATTGGACAAAGGATACAATTCAGAACCAATACACAAGATGATTCAAGATGAAAATGTTATTTCTATGATTCCAGTTAGAGAGATAATTTGATTTCAGATACACATGGAAAATATAGAAAATCAATGAGAAGAGAATTTGATGAATCATTTACCATGAGAGAAACAAAACTGAGACGGTATTTCCGTGATAAAAAGAAGATTTCACTCTGAAATCAAATCGTATGATGATGATTCCATGAAAACAAAAGATTACTCTATCAAGTGTTGGCTTGTAATTGTCACAGAATGTGTTTGATTTCTTTAGTTTTGATTATGATTTCTAGCAAGCCAAAACATCAATAAATTTTAAAAAATTTACATTTTGTTAAAAAATTGGCCTAATTCAAAATATGCAGAATTTATGTCTTTTATTGATTTTGAACCAACAATAACAGTTTTTCCCGAAGCAAAGATTAATGCAACAACGCTGTGATGCATTCTATGAATCAATCCTGGAAATTGCTCTGGTTCATACATTGATTTTGGAAGAGTTCTTGCCAATTTTTCTATATCGAGTAATTTTTTAAAATCAGTATTTGCAACAATGTTTCTGGTTTGCGGCTCAAGTTTACGAGATTTTACTAATCCATGCCCCTGTAAGATTTTCAAAGCCTTTCTTAATTCTCTAAATGACTGTTTAGGACTTTTAGTTCCAACTGAAATCATTTTTCCATTTCCAAATATAGTAACTCTTCCAATCATTTTGCTATCTTTAACATATCCACAACGATAAAGGTCTAAATCAGAATTCAGGTATTCATATTCATTAAATGATGCAATGTCTACTTTTTGATTTAGATCAGCTGTAGAAACAGTATTTGCAATTTTAATCTCTGATAATAATTCACTCTCAATTTGCATTATTGATATTTGGGCTATTGGCATTATAGACATATCTACCAAGTGGGCGTTTAGGTCGAGTTTTGGATTATGCATAAAATTTGCTTCAGACTGTCATTTTTGTGCCCGATAAAGTGGATGACCCAAACTCATACGATTCACAGATGGGCAATAATCAGGCACGACCTAAACATCCACCCAATTAAAAATACATCTAATACAAAAAAATCGTATGCTATCAATCAAAGATTTTTCACAATCAAGGATTTCTGTCGATAAATTTTATTGTATCAAGATTGGGACATGTGGTTCTAAGGTATTCGGAGGATATAATGACTACAGCATGATGCCAAAATATCACGTTTTGTCTATCAAATAAAATTATGACCTTGACTCTTGCATTTTGTAAATCATTTCAGAATGGATTCTACAAACAGCCAGTCTGAGTGAGGGATACACATGCCAGGTACTTTACAGAAAAATCAAGCTGTGGCTGGTGGCATGAGAATGTTTGAAATATTGATGACCTAATACTGGCACAAGCAAATGTAAAAATCCCATAGAAATGTTGGAAAAAGTGTTTGAGACGACCTGACACCATACAAAAATTAAGCTAAAGATTTTTGATCCACACTAAATACAATTCAATGTAATGGCAAATTACTTTGCATGTTCATCATCATGATCCATCTTGCATGCATCATCATGATCCATCTTGCATGCATCATGTAGGCCGCGGTTAAAGTAGATTCTCTCCTTTAACATACCAAGCAGGCATTCACAATCTGGTAAATGTGGATCTAGTTTGTATGCCTTTTTGAGCCAATATTGTGCATCTTCTGGCATATCCAAGAGATAGTATGCCTTTGACTTGTTGTACATTGCAGATGAATTGTCCTGATTTAGCCTGATTGCCTCATCAAAACAGGCAATGGCCTGCTTGTACTTGCCAATATCTAAAAGTATATTTCCTTTCTCACCGTGTATTGCATCTTTGCTAGGATCTATTCTTATTGCCTCGTCAAAACACACCATGGCCTCCTCTGGCATGCGTTCTCTTTCAAGCAGCAGTCCCTTGTTGTATAGCGCGTCATCGTAATTCGGATCTATTCTTATTGCCTCATCATAGCAGTGTATTGCCTCTCTGAGCATGTCTGGCTTTTTGGTCATCTTGTACATGTCTGAAAACATTACCCCCTTGGAAAAGTATGCATTTTTGTAATTCGGATCCAGATCTAACACCATGTCCAAGTTGGCCATTGCCTCTTCACCTCTTCCTAGATGGTACAGCACATACCCTCTCTTGTAAAACCCCCATGCTGTCTCAGCGTCTGGCTCCAAACCTACAATCTTATCAAGACATGCAAGAGCCTCTTCATTTTTACCGTACTTTCTGTACGTCTCCCCCTTGCAGACATGTGCCAAAGTAAAATCAGGATCTATTCTTATTGCCTCATCAAAACACGCAATTGTCTTATCCATCTCATCAAGTTTCTCATATGCCACCGCTTTGCAGACATGTACAAAGGCATCAGTGGGATCTACCCTTGCTGCCTCGTCATAGCACTTTATGGCATCTCTATATCTTCCACTCTTCTCGAGTTTTCTGGCCTGCTTTATCTTGTCTAGCATAGAATGCCATTCCAATCTGACATTTAATAGTAATTTGATGCAGGCATAATCTGTTTTGTATGATTCAAACTTTGGCAAATATGACTTGCAAAAGAATCACACACAGTTCATCCTAAATCTGATCCTGGGGTAGCAGATTATGTCGCCATGGTTGCATCATGTGCGGGATTGTCAATTTCAAGATATGGTGGAAGATGAATTTATTGTTTCACAATATTGGAAGGAATGACGGTGAGATTTTGTTTCTAGCTGAGAAAAAACCATGTCATGTTAACTGATTGATGATCTCAAATAATCGTAAAAATTTTACCAGATTAATTTTAATACAATCTGAGATTATCTATGTGTGATGGATGTATTTGAGAGCAGTGAGGAGAAAAAACATCAATGTATAGGGAAATTTCAAAAATCAATGAGAATTTTTGATTCGCACCATAACAAAATTTGAAAAACAATTGCAATCTTATTCTGACCAGTCATCTTTGTCCTGCCTCCGGAGATATCTCTAGTTTCCTTATGATTTTTTTGAATTCTGCAAACAATTCGTCCAGAGTAGGCGTCAGATATACCCCATCAAGGCCGTTTCTGTGCCCCATCAGTTTCTCTGCAATGTTATAGTTTACAGAGTTGTTCATTTTTAGTATGGTGTTGAACCTCTTTCTGAATCCGTGATTTATCTGAACTTCATATCTGCCGTTTTCCCTGCTTCTGGTTATGCTTTTTGAGACTGTCCTTGACATTACTGATCTGACAGAATTCCACCGAAGATGCGATGAACCCTTTGATGAAAAAATTGGCATGTCCTCAACATGTTTCATGTTGCGAAAGCAGTGATATCTGTTTAGTGCTTTTGTAGCCTGTGGGGTAAGAAAGCTCCAGTATTCCTCTACGTGTCCTGCATAGAATTTCACTGCATAACACCCCATTGGCATTTTTTTCATATGTGTCATTGTTAGCTTGTGATCAAAAACACCCACTCTGGCTCCAGTCGATGCAATGAAATGGATCAGTGCATAGTTGCGCAGGTTTTTTGTGTTTGATAAAATCCGTCTTATCTCGTCCTCTGTGTATGATCTGAGGGTTTGGGTTTTCTGTACTTGTGGAAACATTTTGCGTATTATCTCCCAGTTGAGATTGATTCTGTTCATTACACAAAAGTGCTTTATTCCACGAAATTTAGATGGAACGGAGTTGGGATTTGCATTTTGCTTTAATGCCATCAGGTAATCCTCCAACATGCATTGCAGATCAGGCTGTGATATTGTCAAGATTTCATCAATGTTCTTTATTCCTGCAAAGTCTTTGAAATGATTCAGATTGGATGTGTAATTTTTTTTCGTGTATTTTGATTTTATTGACTCTTCAAATAATGTGATGCTTCGCTGTCTTGTCTGGATTATCAAGTCTAATCAGTTTTGCAGTGCGTGTATTTTTGTACCTATGTTTGCAAAATTAGATTTTTTTCTTGGCAAGCCTAGATGGCAATTTTTGCAATCTGATTGTGGCTGGTATCTGCACAAATAATAGTACAAAAAAACTCTCAACAATGTGAAATTTTTGAATGTCAAGGCAAAGGTCAACAATGTGGTATGCACTGCTAGCTTGGAACAGACAGTAGATGTAACACGTATGGCAGATCTCTCTTGTGGCATATATGATCAGGCCATCTATGGTGGCAGATGCGGTTATGTTAAGATGCCTGATATGAAAGGGCGTGTAACCGTATTTCCTAGCGGAAAAATGATCTCAGTGGGGCACACCATCTCCAAACAAAGCAATCAAGCAGCTGCATAACGCAAAATTTTATCTTGTTGAACAAGGCCTTGCTCATGATATCAAAATTCACCCAGTCATCAGAAATATAGTAGCTACTGCTGATACACATAATCCTCTCCCAATAGACATACTATCATCTGAAATTCCAAGTGCAGTGTATGATCCTGAAATATTTCCTGGAATGATATTAAAGGGACTCTCAAGCAGCAGTTTTCTTATATTTGCATCAGGTAAGATAGTTATCACTGGCGCAAAATCTCTTAATGAGCTAAACACTTCCTTGTCTGATCTGTTGATGAGACTGGATAATTGATTATGCACTTGTCAGAATTTTATTAACAAGTAACACTTGTATCGATTTGTTTTTTAGTATTTTCAATTTTTGTCGAGTTTTTTGCATGTATGCGTCAACTCCCGACAGAGTTGATACAATTAATCATTTTTTATTACTCATAAAAATACACAAAAGATTAGCAATATTTTTAACACTTTTTAGACTATTTGTATTATGAGCACAATCATACAAAAAAAGACCTATGCAGTAACAATAGTCAAAGATCTTGAAGATGGTGTATTCGTTGGGAGATGTGATGAATTACATGCCAATTCACAAGGCGATACATTTGGAGAAATTGTAGAAAACATGAAAGAAGCAGTAGAACTAGCAGCTGAAGAGAGTGGAAATTCAACTGATTTTAACATGCTTATAATAGAACAATAATGTCAAAGTTATCAAAAATATCTGGGAATCAAATGATAAAATATTTGCAAC